>JALYVW010000044.1:6214-13849 GCA_030853005.1 Vulcanimicrobiota bacterium | reverse complement strand
CCTCCTGATCATCTTCATCATTTTGGCCGCCGTCACCAAACAGCCGAAGCTGCCGCGCGAAGAACATTAGGCGCTCGATGACGATCGCGAGCCCGACTACCGAGATCAGCAGCAGCAGCCACATATCCCAGCCGCCCTGACGCATCAGGTTCATGAAACCGCCGAAAATATCCATTGTTTTCTCGACCCCTCCCTTGTTCGGGAACGCACGTCACTTAAGACAGTAAAAAAATCGGGGGAAAGCCCCCCGCCCCGTGAAGGCGGACCATTGGCCCGCCGTCCCGGAAACTCCTCCGATGCAAAACGCTGCATCCAATCGTCGTTCTAGCTCGCGTAATCCTTGATAAACTTCTCGATCTGTTGATACAGCGAATCGTTGTGCTGCGCCTGTGCCTCGGACGCCGCTTTCGTGAGGTAGGTTTGCGCTTGCGATTTCAATTGCGCGTCTTTCTTTCCACCGGTCGCGTACTGGCCGATCAACGCGTATCCCTCGGCAAAGTTCGAGAGCGGATCCTGGGCGTTGGCGGCGAGGGCTTTGTCGGCGTACGCCTTGGACCGCGTATAATCCGGCTTCAGACCCGAACCGTCGGGTGGGTTGCCTACCAATAACGCGGCTTGATAATCGGCTGTGACGGTAAATTGCGGATTATTGAGCGCGGCAGCTCGATCGAAGTCCGCCAGCGCATCGTTGACCTTATTGGCCTTCATGGAAGCCTCCGCGGAATCGAGCAACGCACGGCCACGCGCCTGCTCCGCGAGCGTACTCGACGGATCCAGCGCTTTGATTTCCGCGGCGATCGCGTTCGCATCCGCTAGATTTCCGGCTTTGACGTACGCATTATAGAGAACGGTGTCCAAGTTTTCTTTGCTGCGCTTGTCGGTCTTGGGGTCCGCAAAACCTAAATCTCGCGCACGCTTGAGGTTGGTTACCGCGCCCGTCGCGTCGTTGGCGGAAAGGTCCGCCACGCCAAGCGCGTAGTACGCGTTAGCGTCGGCGTTGAGGGCCAAAGCGCGCCGGCCGTACGCCACCGCCGTTGCGGAGTCGACTCCGGAAGCGACGGCGGCACTCGCATACGCGTGCGCGGCGACGGTCGCGTAGGTCTTGGAAACCTGGCCAACTTTGGCGAACGCCGCGGCCGAGCCGGCGTAGTCTTTCAAGAAATAGTCTGCGACGCCGGTCTGCTCGAGCGCCGTTTGGTCAGACGCGTTGGCCGCGAGGTGGGCGGCCGCTGCAGCTTTCGCTCCGGCGTAGTTTCCGGCGCGGATCATGCGCGCGATGCGAGCCCCGGTATCGTTACCCGAGGCTCCCTGGTCCACGGCAGCCACCGTTTTCCCGTTGAACTTTAAGGTGAAATCGTAGAAGGCTAGGACGGCTTTGCCCGCTCGCGTCGCGGCGCGATAGGACGAATTCTGCGCAATCTCGAGCGCGGCGCCGTTGTCGCCCGAATTGGTGGACTTGAGTAGCCGCGTGACCTTGTGGGCGCCGTTGGGCGAAACCTCAACCTGCACGACGACGGTCCCTTTGCCGGCGATCGATTTCGACGTCGTTCCCTGGTGCACGAGCTTCGGCGGCGTGTAGTCGTTCGCGAGTGGCCGAGCGCCCAAAGGCAACGAGGCCGCGGCAAACGCCAAGGTGCCTAGGGCGACGGCGATCCGTGAAGATGAATTCATAGGTTGAAATTACCTCGCAAATATACGTATGTTAGATGAAAGACAAACCCCGCGCGGCCGACCCCGACTAAGAAACTTAGGCGCCTAGGATTGTACCGCTATTAAACGGCCCTCAAACGGGATCCGTCGGCTGTCTTCGTGGGCGGGCTATGGAGGCCTCGCTTGTTTACTGCTGCCCGGCGTCGGGAGCGACGGCCATTCGCAGCGACGCGACCTCATGATCGGTGAGTTCGCGAGCTTGACCCACCGGCAGATCGCCCAGTTTGAGCGGGCCAAAGCGCAACCGCTCCAGGACGATGACGGGGTGGCCAACGGCCTCGAACATGCGCCGCACTTGCCGGTTGCGCCCTTCGTGAATGGTCATATCGACGACGGACGTGTCGCGGCGGGTGGCGACGACCCGAACGGGCGCGCCGGCCGTGCGCACGCCGTCCACGTCGACTCCACCGCGCAAACGTTCCACTTCCTCGGGCACCAGCCGACCGCGCACCAACGCGCGGTAGCGCTTTTCGATCCCAAACTTCGGATGCGTTAGGCGGTGAGACAAGTCGCCGTCGTTGGTGAGCAACAGTAGGCCCGAAGAGTCGTAATCCAGCCGCCCGACCGGGACGATGCGCGGAAAATCCGGCGGCATCATGTCGAGAATCGTGCGGCGGCCTTGCGGGTCGTGCATCGTCGTCATAACCCCCGCGGGCTTGTGCAGCATCACATAGACGTGCTCCGATTTGACGGCAATCGTGCGGCCGTCGACGTCCACCCGATCGGTTTCGCTTACGCTCACGCCCATCTCGCGTACGACGCGTCCGTTCACGCGCACGTGCCCGCGTGCGATGAGCGTTTCCGCGGCCCTGCGCGACGCAACGCCCGCATGCGAGAGGTATTTTTGCAGACGCATGCTCATCGAGGCGTGGCTTCGCTAGAAATGCGAAACGCTAATACTTCCCGTTGCCGCCTTCATCGTATCCTCGCGACATCGAAAGCGCTTCTTTGGTAACCGTTTGCAGAAACTCTTCGTTGGTTCGCGTTTGCGCCATCTTATCGAGAATGATTTCGGTGATGTCGCCGCTGTTCAATACGCTGGTCGCGCGTCGCAACATCCAGATTTTTCGCATTTCGATTTCCGAGAGCAAAAGCTCTTCGTGACGCGTTCCCGATCGTTTGATGTCCACCGCCGGGAAAATTCGCGATTCCGCCAACTTGCGGGTGAGGTTGAGTTCCATGTTTCCGGTGCCTTTGAACTCTTCGAAGATGACGTCGTCCATTTTGGAGCCGGTTTCGATCAGCGCCGTGGCGATGATGGTTAACGACCCGCCTTCTTCAATCTTGCGAGCCGCCCCGAAGAACCGTTTGGGCTTGTGGAGCGACGCCGTATCCAGGCCGCCCGAGAGCGTCCGTCCGGACGTTGGAATAACCTGATTGTAGGCGCGCGCGAGCCGGGTGATCGAATCCAGAAGAATGACGACGTCTTTGCCGTGTTCGACAAGACGCTTCGCTCGCTCCATGGCGAGCTCCGAAACAGCGGTGTGATTCTCGGGATGCTCGTCGAAGGTCGACGCTACGACCTCGCCGTCCACCGTGCGTTGCATATCGGTGACTTCTTCGGGACGTTCGTCTACAAGGAGCGCGATGATATGCGCTTCGGGGTGATTGATCGAAATCGAATTGGCGATGTTCTTGAGGAGCGTCGTCTTGCCGGCTTTCGGCGGCGAGACAATCAGCGCGCGCTGTCCTTTCCCGATCGGACAAAACAAGTCGATCACGCGCGTGGAAAGCTGCGTGGAGCGCACTTCCAGTTTAAAGCGCTCCTGGGGATAGATGGGCGTGCCCTTTTCGAAAAGGCTGCGACCGGGAATCGCTTCCGGCTGGTAGCCGTTGATGGAATCCACGCGAATCAAACCGAAATATTTTTCGCCCTCTTTCGGGCGCCGTACCTGACCCTGCACGAGGTCGCCGCGACGCAATTCGAACCGCCGAATTTGCGTCTGGCTGACATAAATGTCCTCGGGGCCGATGATGTACCCATCGCGACGCAAGAAGCCGTAGCCCTCGGGCAGGATGTCCAGAATGCCGTTGGCCACTTCGAGGCCCGACCGCGCCGCCTGGATTTCCAGGATGCGCGGGATTAATTCGTCTTTTTTAAGTTTGAGCGGCGTCGCAATTTCGAACTCTTTTGCCAGTTCGTTCAATTCGACTTTGCTTTTTTCACCGAGTTGTTGCGCGGTCAGCATCGGCGGGCCAGCCTGCGCTTCCACCTGAGGGAAATGCTCCGGATGCGCACTGAAAGTGCGGTGGCGTCTTGGCCTGCGGCGTCGGCCTCCATTTTGCTGGGGCCTGCCTTGTTGTTGGAATTGATTATCGGAATGCAGCGGACTGTCTCTCTCGTGAAGTCACGCACGTCTGATATGCAAAACGCGAAGGCGAGGCTGCCTGACGTTCGTGCTACGACGTTGCTTGAGGGGATTTCGAGGCAACTATAACATAGGTTGCGCCGCGCTTCAAGCGCGGAGGCTCACATCGGGCGAAAGACGTCGTGGTCCACTCAGGAAAGGGCTGCCGCTCTCATAGAATCGCAGCGGCACGTCCGCCGCCTGCGAGATGCCGATACGTGGGCTCACGCCGACGCTTCGACGCGGCTTCCTTAATGGAGCCAGCCACAGCGTTTCGCCCCCGACCAGATCCACGCCATTGAAGGAAAGGTCGATGCCCAACGCTTGACACAAGCGACCCGGCCCCCGGCAGAGATTTTTTGGTAGCGAAACGCCGCGCCGGTCCTGCATGAGCTCGAGTCCGGCCAGAGGTTCGAGGGCGCGGATCAGCACGGCCGTGCCAACGCCTCCGCTTTCGCTCGTTACGTTCAGGCAAAAAGAGGCGCCATAAATGCGATACACATAGGCATGAAAAGGCGCCCAAAACATCACGGCGTTCCGCGGTGTTTTTCCCCGAAACGCGTGGGATGCCGGATCGTCCTGGACGTAGGCTTCCACCTCCACGATACGCCCTGCGGCCTGGCCTTGGGGACACTCGCGGACCAGCGCACAACCGATCAACGCCTTGGCGAGATCGACCGTCCCCTGCGGCAGCGCCGCACGGGAGAACCGCCCGAACGGCGTCAGGCGGCGATGTGCATCGCGACTTCGGCACGTGCGCGAGCGCTCAGGTCCGACCCATCGCCCGGTAACGGCGCGACGTCGTATTCGCGAAACTGGTTGAGCGCGCAGCCTAAACGGACGTACGGCAACCCCAACGGCTGCGGAACGTCGCGACGCTCGCGCAAGTCCTCGACAAGCCGGGGATCATCCACGACGAAGCCCACTCGTTCCACGCCGCGCTCTTTGAGGTGCGTTGCCACCGCGGTAAGCGCCGCGTAGCCAATTTCTCGGTCGAGCAACGCCGGCATGCGCTGCAAACGGAAGGGCACTCGCACGAGAGCGCCACGCTGAGAAGTACCGGGACGCGCGACGCGCGCGTAGGCGATTCCTTCGCCACGCTCGTCGGCCGCAAATCCCACCGTTGCCCGAATTCGCTCGCCCTTGCTTTTCATGCTTTCCACGTACCCATTGTAGTCCGAACATATGTTCGGTGTCAACTGCGCGTCACCGCGGGGACGCGCTCAATCAGGCGCTCATAGAGGGCAGCGACGTCCGCGCTATGTAGGGAGGTTGCAAAACGCTGCGCTCGCTCGCGAGCCAGAAGCCGCGCATGGGGATCCGGTAACGGCGGGATCTCGTCGAGGGCGGCGGCCAACGCCCTCGGATTTGCTTCCGTAAACCGAGCGGCTAGCCCCAAGACGTCGCGGTTGAGCGACGTATCGGCGGCGATGATCAAGCATTCCGCGGCGAGCGCTTCGGCTAAGACGATCCCCTGGGTTTCGCTGACGCTGGGAAAGACAAAGGCGTCGGCGTTTGCATAGAGGGAGGGAAGCCGCGAGCGTTCGACCGCCCCAAGAAACGTCACGCGCGCGGTCACGCCGCGTGCCTGGACACGTAACTCCAGGGCCTCGCGCTCCGGTCCGTCGCCGGCGATCGCGAGGTGAAGCCCCGGCGCCGAGGCGGCCAGCGCGTCGATTAAAACGCCGACGTTCTTTTCCTTGGCCAACCGCGATGCGAAGAACGCGAGGCGCTCCCCTGGGCGGGCACCCATCGCGAGGCGCGTTTCGGGCGACCGGAATCCCCCGGCAAAGGCTTCCACGTCGATTCCGCTGGGCACGACACTGACCGGCGCGGTGACACCAAGGAGCAGCAGCCGCTCGCGCATGGTCTCGGTTGGGACGATCACCGCGTCCGCCAAGTTCGCAAAGTTGCGGGTCAGTGCGTTCGCGGCCCGCCGCATCGCCGTTTCATCAAAAGGCAAATAGTGGGCGTACTCCTCGAGGCGCGTGTGATAGGTGTAGACGAACGGCACGCCATAGCGCCGCGCGTAGCGCAGCCCCATCCACCCGGTGATGAAGAGCGAATGCCCGTGGATGATATCCAGGTGTTTGATCACGCCGTTGAGATTGCGGCGGCTCACGATCGGCAGGGTAAGCCGATAGGCCTTCTGCATGGGCAACGGCAACGACGGCATCCGAAAGACGGGGCCGTCCGATTCCCGATATCCGGGCACCTTCGGTGTAAAGCAAGACACCTCGTGTCCGAGCCCGCGCAGGCCGGTGGCGAGGGCATCGACGGAGGCGACGATCCCATTGACGACCGGATGGTACACCTCGGTAAAAAAGCCTATTCGCATGCAAAAATCCGAGTTCACGGCCCGCGCGGAGCGGCCTTCGCACAAGCGAGCGGGCCTTCGTTCCTTGCCCCCTAGGAAGGCAAGCGCCTCAGACTTTTGGGGTATCTTAGCGTTTCGGGGACCGTGCTATAGTCGCCGGGACAGCGGGTCGCAGCCCGCAGGGGGGGTTGAAGTCCCCAAGGTCCTGGCGTTTCCAATTTGGATCCGTCAACACAAGACCGCCTCATAGACGCGTTGATTCCCCGACTTGGTTGATTCCCCGACTTGAAGGAGCTTTGTAAAGCTGCCTTAGCCGGGCTGCGACCGTCGCATTAGGAAAGGAGTTGGGTTGATAGGACGCATCCTTACGAAAGCGAGCGGTCTGCTCGCGATCGGCGTTCTTTTCGCGGTTGTCGCGATTTGTGGCTTAGCCACGCAACCAGTAGCCGCATGGGCGGCCGTCATAGACCAGCAACAAGGGCAGCACACGATTTCGTTCCGTTCCAACGGTACGACTAGCCAACACAGCACGAGCGCCCAAACCGTCGGCGAATTTTTACACGAGCGCGGCATCGCACCGGCCCCGGCCGACTACGTGCATCCGCGGACAGATGCCCCCGTTGCCGACGATCTGACCATCGACTACCGGCCGGCGGTTCCCGTCGTCGTTGTATCGGGCCGCCATCGCCAAACGGTGCTTACCGCAGCCGAAGACATCGGCGCGCTCCTTGAAGAACGCGGCGTTACCTTAGGGAAATACGACACGCTCAGTCGTTCGCTGGCCGACCCCGTGGAAGCCGGTACGATCGTTCGTATCGTGCGCGTGGAAAAATGGGTAAAAACCGAGCGGCATAAGATCGCGCAACGCATCGTGCATCGCATTGATCTCTCGTTGCCCGCCGGAAAAACCAAAGTGCTGCAGGCTGGTTCGCCGGGCGAGCGCGATACGATGGTGCGGTTTTCACGACGTGATTACGGTCGCGTGCGCCGTCAGGTGTTCGCTTCGCGGATCATTCGACGTCCCAAAACGCGCGTGATCGCGGAGGGCGTCGGAGAGTACGCGGAATTTGCCGACGTGGCGACGCGCGGTTTAGAAAAGACGTCGTATGTGGCGTCGAGCGCGCTCCAAATGCTCGCGACCGCGTACACCGCTCAATGCGGTGGATGTAGTGGCTTTACGGCCTCGGGCGTTCGCGCGGGACACGGCATTGTCGCCGTCGATCCGAGCGTCATCCCACTGGGCACCCGACTCTTCATTCC
>JALYVW010000044.1:2068-6204 GCA_030853005.1 Vulcanimicrobiota bacterium | reverse complement strand
GACGACTCTGCCGATCGTCCGCGCGCGCTCCTGCGCGCGTTGGGATTGCGACCGAAAAAAAGTCTCGGGCAGAATTTTCTCATGGACCGCGGGGCAGCTTCGCGAATCGCAGCCCTGGCGCTCGAAGGGTGCCCAGCCGGCACGCGAGTGCTCGAAATCGGGGCGGGAACCGGCCAACTAACGAGCGCGCTGCTGCATACCGGCGCGAGCGTGACGGCGATCGAGATCGATACCGATCTCGTCGTCGTGCTGCGCTCCCGCGACGCGTTGGCCAACGCGACGATCGGGCAAGCTGACGCCTTGCTCTACGATTACGCAGCGTACGCGGGCGGCGCCGCGTGGGTAGCGACGGGGAACTTGCCGTACAACATTGCGACGCCGTTACTGATGCGTCTGATCGAAATGCAAGGCGGACCCGAACGCATCGTCGCGATGATTCAGAAGGATGTCGCCGCGCGGCTCGGTGCAAAACCGGCGACTCCGGCCTACGGAAGCCTGAGCGTCGCGGTGCAGTACGCGATGCGTGTGGAACGCGCATTCACCTTGCCGCCGCGCGCGTTTTATCCGAGCCCCAAAGTGGACTCCACGGTCGTGCGCCTGACGCGGCGCGCGAGCCCTGCAGCCGAGGTACGGAGCGAAGCGCGGTTCATGCAGGTCGTGCGAGGCGCGTTCGCGTACCGCCGCAAGACGCTGGCCAACAGTTTGAGCTTGGCCCTCGCGATCCCGCGCGACTCCGTTTCGCGGGCCCTCCAATCGCTCGACATCGACACGGAGATTCGTGGAGAACAGCTCGGTATCGCAGACTTCGCCCGCCTCGCCGACGCGCTTTAGCCCCGACGCTTTCCGCCCCGGCGCACTCGGCCTCGCCATCCTGCTCATCGTCGTCGTCTTTGGTGCCGGGATCGTCGTCGCGGCCGGCGTTCTGTTATCCCAAGCCGCGGCGCACGGGCTATCGCTCTTTGACGTCCAGCGAGCTGCGGCAAGCGGCAAGCTTCCGCCGTACATGATTATGCCGCAAATCGTGATTCAAGGCATTATGGACATCGTCGTCGCCGTTGTGCTGCTGGCGATGCTCCCGCGCTGGGCGAAGCGATCGCTCGCCCAACTGGGCTTCGTGCGGCCGTCCCGTCACGTCGTGCTGATCGCGCTGGCCGGAACGATCGCAATGTTTTTTCTCGCCGACGGTCTGAGCAGCCTGATCGCGCGCTTACTGCATTCCTCGCACGAGCAAGTTGCCATTCAGATGATCAAACAGATCATCCACTCGCCCGGCCAAAAATTCGTGGTCATTCTGCTCACGGTCGTCGTCGCGCCGATTTGCGAAGAAATTATCTTTCGCGTTTTCGTCTTTAACGCCGCGCTTCGCTATACGGGTTTTTGGCCCGCCGCGGTTATCAGCGGGTTGCTCTTTGGTGCGGCCCACTTAGACAAGATTGCCTTCTTGCCGCTCGCGCTCGGCGGCATCGTGCTCTGCTACGTCTACTATCGCACCGGCAATGCCTACGCGTCGATGATTTCGCATGCCGGCTTTAATGCCGTGCCCACCATAGCGCTGCTCTTTTTCCCCGCGCTCGCGAAATAACCGATGCTCGCCCTCGGGGTGGATGCCCTCAACCTCGTCGCGGACCGGCGCGGGATGGGGCGTTTCGCGCGCACGGTCCTCTGCGGGCTGCGCGACGTGCCCGAAGTTCGAGCCTGTCTTATCGTGCGGGATCCGGCACACGCGGAAATGCTTCGCGATGAAATGGGGATGAATGCAGTGCTGCTGCCGGATGTCGCGCGAGCGCGGTTGGACGCCGTCTGGTATCCGTGGAACGGCGTGCGCTTCGTCCCGCATTCCCCGCACTTCGTCACCATTCACGACACGTTTGCTTTCACGCGCCCGCACGGCAATCTTATAGCCCGATGGCGCGAACAAGCCCCCATTCGCCGCGGCATACGCTCCGCCGACGCTTTCTCTACGGTTTCGCGGTGGTCCGCGGGTGAAATCCAACGGATCTTTCACATCGACCGCTCGCGGGTCGAGGTCATCAATCCCATCCCCGACGCGTTTTGGAAACCGATTGCGGTACCGCGCCCGCGGAGCCCCTACATGCTTTTCGTCGCCGGTCCGGACGAACGAAAAAATGCGGGGCTGCTGTTTGCGGCATTCGAGCGCGCGTTTCCCTACCGCGACGTCATGCTGATCGTCGCCGGAAAGTTGCGGGATGGCGACGAAGACGCACTGGGGTCCGCGCGCATCGCGCAACAGCGCGTACGTCCGGATGACGAAACGCTACGCGAGCTTTATAGCGGTGCTTTGGCGGTCGTCATTCCTTCGCTAGCGGAGGGATACGGCGTCATGGCCGTGGAGGCTATGGCCTGCGGCGCGCCGGTCATTGCGGCCGACGCCGCCGCGCTTCCCGAAGCGTGCGATGGCGCCGCCGTGCTCGCGCCGCCAACGGGTTTGGACGCCTGGAGCGATGCCCTCGCCCGCGTCGCGGGGGACTCCACCCTCCGAGCGCAGATGCAACGCCGTTCGTTGGATCGCGCTGCCAAGATCGACCGCACGCATCCGGCGCGCGCTATTGCCGCGCTTGCTCGACGAGTTGCCGCAGCCGGACGATAAACCGTTCCGGCGAAAACTGCTCCGCGTGTGCGCGCAACACGTGCGCGTCGTAACGAGACGCATCGAAATGCCGCAAGACCGACGCGAGCGCTTCGGGGGACTGCTCGTCAAAGAACTCGCCCGTTTTCCCTTCGACGATCGTTTCGAGCGCGCCGCCGCCGCGAAACGCGATCGTCGGCCGGCCGCTCGCCGCCGCTTCCAGCGGCACCAATCCGAAGTCTTCTTCGCCGGGCAGCACTGCTGCGCGCGCATCACCCAACCACCGTGCGATCTCCCCGTCCGGCACATACCCCAGCATGGTCGTCGTCGTGCCGGAGCAGAGCGCCTGGAGCGCGTCGAAGGCTGGGCCTGTCCCGGCGACATAGAGCGGAACGCGGGCGAGCTGCGCCGCGCGAATCGCGAGATCGATCCGCTTGTAGGCAAGTAATCGCGACGCGACAAAAAAGTAATCGCCAGCACCCGCGCCTACGGGAAACCGGTCGACGTCCACCGGACAGTGCAGCACTTGCGACTCCCGTCCGTAATATTCGCGCACGCGCCGCGCGACGTTTTGCGAGTTGGCGATAAACAGCGTCGGACGCTGCGCGGCGATATGATCCCACCGGTTTAGTCGCGAAACGATGGGCCGCGCCAGCGCGCCCATACGAAATCCGCCGACGTAGCGATCGAACGCAAACGCAAAACGGCTAACCGTATTGATGTAACACACGTGCGTCGCTCCGGGACGAACGCACACGCCTTTCGCCCACGCCGTCGTCGAGCTCACAATTGTGTCGTATGCCGAGAGGTCGAACGCCTCGAACGCGCGTGGATACAACGGCGCGAGATAGCGGAAGTAGCGATTCACCCCGGGTAGGTGCGCGAGATAGGAGGTCCGTACGCGATCCTGGCTTACCAAGTCGCCGGTTTGCGTGGGATCGTAAAGTGCGGTGTAGACGGGGGCATCCGGGTAGGCGCGGGCGATGTGAGCGAAGACGCGTTCCGCCCCGCCGCGCTGGTTGAGGTAGTCGTGGACGAGGGCGGTCTTCAGTTTCGCTCTTCCGGCAACTGCATCGAACGCGGCAGCACGAGCGCGACCGTCGGAGATCCGAGATAGCGCGCCGCGACGCGCTGCAGGTCGGCCGAGGTGGTCCGGTCGATTGCCGAGACGGCTTCAGTTTGGAAATCCGCACCCATCGCGCGCGACGCGAACAACCCGGCCAAGCGCGCGCGGTCCCGAATGGTCTGCGCCTGTTGCAAAAACTGGCCGCGGGCCGCCGCCTTCATATCGTCGATGCCGCCTTGGAGTTTTGCATGTCCCAAGATATTGACGACGGTAAGCGCCGTGGCAAACGTGCGCTGCGGTTCGCCAAGCCCTCCGTCCACGTAGACGGTAACGCTCGCAGGATCGCCGCCGAAATCATAAAGCGCCCCGACGCCACGCTCGGAAAACGGTCGCGTAGAAACGGACGGGAGTTCCGCAACCTCGCCAAGCGTTCGCGTCAGGAAAGTCGCAAGCACGAGCATCGGGCCAAAGTCCGGCGCACCG
>JALYVW010000044.1:0-2058 GCA_030853005.1 Vulcanimicrobiota bacterium | reverse complement strand
GGGTTGTTCGCGTCGCGCGCGATGAGCCAGGGCACGGGTATGTCGCGATGCGCGATCAGCTGTTTCGTATCGCCCTTCAGCGAAGGGCGCGCGACCGGCACCGGGAGCGATCCACCCGCCGGCAGGGCGTCCAAGAC
This sequence comes from Vulcanimicrobiota bacterium, assembly GCA_030853005.1. Classification (GTDB taxonomy): domain Bacteria; phylum Vulcanimicrobiota; class Vulcanimicrobiia; order Vulcanimicrobiales; family Vulcanimicrobiaceae; genus JALYVW01. The sequence continues at coordinate 1,921 of JALYVW010000044.1, read as the reverse complement.
CGCTGCGATTTGAGCCTCGTTGACAAAGCGCAGATTTCCGGCAGCGCTCGCGAACGATCCGTTGCGTCGGTACGTTTTCTCAAAAAATACCCGAGCATTCGTCGGCGCGACCGCAATCAAAGTGGGTGAAATGCCGAACTGCGGAAGGCCTGCATTCGAGCTGGTGTAAAAATCGCGGTCGAGCATTTCGATGCCAACAGTCAACGCGATGCGTTGCGCCTGCGCGCTTTGCGCGATCAGGGTTTCTCGTGCTGCATCTACCGTTGTGGAACGGAAATCCGGCCGTTCCAGAGCCGCGCGGAACAGGGGAAGCAACCTGCCGTAGCCACTGGCGAGTCCTTCGAGGTAAAATCGCACATCGTGCGCCTCGACCACATAATCGATGGAGCCGCCCGCTTGCGCAATTGCCGCCCGCAGCGGCACGCCGGAAACGGGCGTACGCAAGACGCACTCTGCAACCAACGCCGCAATCCCGCTCTGCTCCGGCGTCTGACGATCCAAACCCGCGGCGATGACAAACTGCGCGCCGGTTATGCCGACGTTGCCGTCGTCCCGCAACACGACGCTCGGCGCCCGCTGCGCGATGGCGGGTGACGCCAGTGCAAAGAGCAGTGCTAAGAACAGAACCGCGCGTGCAGTCACGGTCCCTCTCCCGCGGGTCGCAGCGCGTACGCGACCGCTGGGTGCCCTAAATACTTGCGCACGGCGGCGGCAACTGTGGCGGCGTCGAGCTGCGCCGCATCGCTTTCGTAGGTGCCGCCCGGAACACCGGGAGCATCCTGTGGTCGGCCTTCGGCCGCGAACCACCCGAGCGCCCGTGCCTGCGCGTCTGGAGTTTGATACTCCGCGTTCGTGCGGTATTCAAAAATGGTGTGTGCGATTGCGAACTGCGCCGGCGATAAGGGTGTTGCCAACTCCGCGATGCCGCTTTCGATGGGCTCGCGCAACCGCTCCGGGTGCGGGCCCGCGACCGTTACCAAAAAAACGCCGCCCGAATGCATCGTAATAAATCTTCCCGTGACGGTGAGGTCCGGATACGCTCGCCGCGCGAGCAACGCGATCGATCCCGTCCGTTCGTCGAAGAGCGCGCGTGCAACGGCATCTAAAGCGGTCGTTTCACGCGAGCGTTCGATGCCCGGTCCGGCCCAAGCAAGAGCCAGCGCGGCAGGCGAGGGTGGCGCGGGGTTCTGTATGGGATTTGCCGCCGCTGCAGAGTCGAACGGCGCGTCCGCCACTCCACCAAGGACCGGTACGACCGCCAGTCCGTCGAGCAATGCAACGTCAACCTTGCCCGCGAGCGTCACGATCGCGTTCTGCGGCCGGAACGCCCGCGTCGCGAACGCGCGAATCTGCTCGGCACCTATTCGCTCCAGCGCGGCCGCGGATGCGGGAAGCGTAGCCTGGACCGCGGGTCCCGACGCAAAAAGTGCCCCAAACGCTCGATCTCGCGCTTGCATATCCGGTTGATAAGCGCGCGCGGCGATGTCGACGCCGAGTTCTTGCAAGGCGCGCTTTCGGCCGGCCTCACTGACGCTAGGAGCAGAAAAATTTCGCATCATCGCGCGCAAGACCGACCGGGCCTCGGCCGCGGGCACCGACACGGCAACCGCGGCAATATCCGGATACACGTCGATCGTCAGCGCTCCTCCGACACGACGGACCAATTCGTAAAGCGGCGTTGCGTGGGGCGCGCTCGATGCCGCGATGGCGGTCATCGCCAGCCGCGCTATTCCCGGACTCTTGAAATCGTAGCCCGAGCTCGGGACACGGTACCAGATCTGCAGCACCGCTATGCCCGTGGTGCTGTCGGGGCGAAGATAGTACACGCCTCCGGAGGGCAACGTCCCCGTCGATACGGCGGCGGCGGCACCCAGAGATGCAAACAGCGATATGCAAACGCATATCGCCGTTGCCGTTGCGA
>JALYVW010000043.1:13415-13984 GCA_030853005.1 Vulcanimicrobiota bacterium | reverse complement strand
CGATCGTCGATCTGGAAGACCCCGCGACCGTGGCCCCGTCTCCGACGATGTTGCGTCCCGTGTTGGACCCCGGACCACCCGTTTCTTGGGCGGCGACGGCTGCGAGCAGGCGCGGATCGATGTGGTGACGGCTCTCGGCAGCCGCGATGTCCGTAGCGAAACCCACACCATAGGAGCGCAGATCGCTCGCGACTGAGGGCATGGTAGGTGGAAGATTCATGCAAAGGCCTATGCCGACGACCTTCGCGTTTGACAAGGTTAGCGCGCGGTTCTACAATGAGTCGAGTTTCGGAGGGGTCCCCGCGCGGGGGCCCTCAACTATGTTATGGGTTATTCGCTTAAAGTAAACGTCGGCGGGCTGTTGGGCGGTGGACGCGTGCAACTGCTGGTCGACGAGGCCGTCAATCTCGAACCGTTCGAGGAGGTGCGCTTCCCCGAACCGGCTCGCGTGCGTCTGGATATGCAGGCGACCGGCGACCTCCTAGAGATCGATGGAGGCATCGACGTCGAGTTTCTTGGAAAATGCGATCGCTGCTTGGAAGAGATGCGCGGCCCCATGCATGTTGAGG
>JALYVW010000043.1:0-13405 GCA_030853005.1 Vulcanimicrobiota bacterium | reverse complement strand
ATGTTGAGGTGAGCGAGCGGCTCGAAGCGAATCCGGTCGCAACGCACGATCCTTTCGGCGAAAATAACGTCCTTGTGGGAGATCGACTCGACGTCGCGGATCTCACGTCGCAGCTCGTGTACGCTGCGGTCCCTCTCGGCAGGATCTGCGCCGAGACGTGCCGCGGATTGTGCGTCCGCTGCGGAGAAAACAAAAATATCGGCGCGTGCACGTGCGGGCCGGATAACGGAGTGAATCATGGCCAATCTTAAATGGAAGACCCCCCGCAGCAAGACGCGCAGCCGCCGAGCGGCGAACTGGAAGCTGAACCCGGTAACGACCGTCGAGTGCCCCCAATGCCACGAGCCCAAGCGTCCGCATTTTGCTTGTGGTACGTGCGGCACGTACGCCGGGCGTCAAGTCGTCGAGATCAAGGACGAGCGCGCCGGACATCAACACGGATAAGCGTTGAATCTTAGCGGCGTTCGGATCGTTGCGGCCGGTCATTACGCGCCGCCGGGGATCCTAACAAACGAGGATCTCGAAAAAACGCTCGATACATCGGACGAGTGGATAACCACGCGGACCGGAATGAAGCGCCGCCACATTGCCGACCCATCGCAGTATACGAGCGACCTGGCCATGGCTGCGGCGTACGACGCGCTCCGCCAAACGGACCTAACCCCGGAAGACATCGACCTATTCGTCGTCGCCACCGTGACGCCCGATTACCCGTTTCCGGCCACCGCCTGCATCGTTGCATCGAAGATGGGCGCTGTCGGTACGCCCGCCTTCGATATCGAAATTGCGTGCAGCGGATTTATCTACGGGTTGACGATGTGCAGCGGCATGATTCGCGCGGGCGTTTACAAGCGCATCTTGCTCGTGGGTGCGGAGACGCTCTCCAAAGTCGTGGACCGCAACGACCGCAGCACGGCGGTGCTTTTCGGTGATGGCGCGGGCGCTGTGATCCTCGAATCTTCACAAGAGAACTCCTTTCTTTCAAGCGAACTGGGCTCCGACGGCAGCCGCCCCGAGCTGCTCCGCATTCAAGGTGGTGGAACGCGGTACCCAATGGATCCCGACGCATATGCGGCCGGGTTCCGGTTCATTACGATGGAAGGCCGCGAAGTCTTTAAATTCGCCGTAACCAAAATGATCGACGCGACCGAGGTTGCTTTGCGCAAAGCCGACCTCACGCACGCGGATTTAGATTGGCTCATTCCGCACCAGGCCAATAAACGCATCATCGATACGGCTGCGAAATATCTCGACATGCCACTCGAAAAAGTCATCTTGAACATTGCGGAATACGGCAATACGTCCGCCGCTTCTATTCCCATCGCACTTTCCGAAGCGGTCCAGTCGGGTAAAATCTCCCACGGTGACGTCATCGTCTTCGTGGGATTCGGCGGTGGCTTATCCTGGGGCGCCGTAACGTGGCGCTGGGCCGCGTGAGAGTAGGGGTCATTTTTCCGGGCCAGGGCTCGCAGGTCGTCGGTATGGGTGCTGACGCTGCGGCAAACGAGCCTGCGGCCGAAGCCATCTTCGATCGGGCGAGCGCACTTTTGGGATATGACTTACTCGCTCTACAAAAGTCCGGACCCGATGAAAAGCTGCGCGAGACGAAGTACAGCCAGCCGGCCATATTCGTTTCGAACTACGCTCTGTACCAGGCGGTAGGATCGCTCTCGCCGGTCGTGAGTGCGGGCCATTCATTCGGAGAGTTTTGTAGTTTAACGATTGCCGGTGCGCTCTCTTTTGAAGACGCGTTGCGCGTCGTCAACGAGCGCGGAAAGGCGATGCAGTACGCGGCCGAACTCGCGCCCGGCGGCATGTCCGCGGTGCTCGGCATGGATGCGACCCGGATTCGCGAGATCGTCGCCGAGACGAACGAGCGGACGGCAAAAAACGTACAGCTGGCGAACTTTAATTCGCCCGGCCAAATCGTCATAAGCGGCGACCTCGCCGGCGTTCGCGTGGCCGGCGATGCACTGATCGAAGCGGGTGCAAAGCGGGTGGTTCCGCTCAACGTTTCGGGCGCCTGGCATTCGAAACTCATGGGGCCGGCCGTCGAACGGTTTGCACGAGCAGTGCGTGCCGCGCACTTTGTCTTGCCTGCCTTCGACGTGATATCGAACGTTGACGCTCGTCCCTATCGCGACGTAGATTCCATCGCAGATCATCTCGTTCGCTCCATTACCGAGGAAGTGCGCTGGCACGAGACGGCGGAGCAACTGTTGGCCTACGATCTGGACCTGGTCGTGGAGTGTGGCGCCAGCCCGGTACTGGCTCCGCTGATGAAGCGGTTACCAGCCGCGCCGGAAGTGATCGCGGTGAGCGACTTTGCCGGCATTGAAAATCTACGCGGGCGCCTCCAGACGGCCACCGCATGATCTTCGAGGGCCGGGTCGCTTTGGTCACGGGCGCCAGTCGGGGGATCGGCCGCGCGATTGCCGTCGATTTCGCGCGCAAGGGCGCCAACGTCGCTTTGCTTGGCCGAGACGCTGCCGCGTTGTATGAAACCGCGGCGGCCTGCTCGCTAGCGCACCCCGGGGTCAAGACCGCCGCCATCGTTGCTGACGTCTCGGACGACTCCGCGGTGAGTGCCGCCGTCGATGACGCCTTAGCGGTCTTCGGCCGCATCGATTTCGCGGTCGCCAACGCCGGGCAATCGGCTGACGCACTGTTGCTCCGGTTAAAGCCGGATGTCTTGGAGCGCATGCTCTCGACCAATCTCAAGTCGGCGTTTTTTCTATGCGGTGCCGTGGCAAAGCCCATGATGAAGCAGCGGGCCGGGTCAATCGTGCTCGTCTCGTCAATTGTGGGCATCACTGGGAACCCCGGCCAGAGTGCGTACGCGGCCTCGAAGGCTGGCTTGCTTGCTTTGGCAAAGTCGCTGGCGAAGGAATTGGGGTCGAGGAACATAAGAGTCAACGCCGTCGCTCCGGGATTGATTGAGACCGCGATGACCGAACATATGCCCGGAGCCGCTCGCGAATATTTTCTCAAACAAACGGCATTGGGACGTCCCGGAAAACCCGAGGATGTAAGCGGAGTAGTAAGTTTCCTTTGCTCGGACGCCGCCGCATACATGACGGGCCAGACGCTCGTCATCGACGGTGGCGTTCTAATGTAGCAGCCCGATCACCATCACGAATAGGAGAGGTCATGTCATCGACCACGTTCGATAAAGTTAAAAAAATCATCGTCGAGCAACTCGGTGTCGACGAAGCCGAAGTAACCATCGAAGCTTCGATTACGGACGACTTAGGCGCCGACTCGCTCGATCAGGTAGAACTGGTCATGGCATTCGAGACCGAGTTCAATATCGATATCCCCGACGAAGAAGCCGAGAAGATCAAAACGGTCGGCGACGCCGTCACGCGCATCGACCAAGCCGCCGTAGCCAAAGCGGAGTAGCTCCGCCCCCTTATGTTTGACGCACTTTCCGACCGGCTAGGCGCAATATTTTCGCGTCTAACCGGGCGAGGGCGACTGAGCGAAGCCGACGTCAACGATGTCATGCGCGAAGTGCGCATAGCGCTCTTGGAAGCCGACGTTTCGCTGCCGGCGGCGAAGGCGTTCGTCAATCAAGTAAAAGAGAGAGCGATCGGCGCCGACGTTCTGGCGTCGCTTTCACCCGCCCAGACGATCGTAAAGATCGTGCACGAACAATTGGTCGCGTTGCTCGGAGGCGCGGAAGCGCGGCTTGTATTCTCGGATTCGCCGCCGTCGGTCATCATGCTCGTGGGACTGCAGGGCTCGGGAAAGACCACGCATGCCGGCAAGCTCGCGCTGCGATTAAAAGAACAGGGGAGGCGTAGTCTCCTCGTCGCCGCGGACGTGTATCGCCCCGCGGCAATCGCGCAGTTGCAAACGCTCGGCAAACACATCGACCTGCCCGTATACGAACAGGGGCAAGGCGATCCAGTGAAGATCGCCCGCGACGGCGTTTCGGAAGCGCGCCGCCTGGGGCTCTCGACGGTCATTATCGATACGGCGGGCCGCCTGCAGATCGACGATGCATTGATGCAAGAACTGGAACGCATCAAGAGCGCAGTCGACCCCAAAGAGATCCTCCTCGTTGCGGATGCGATGACGGGCCAAGAAGCGACGAATGTTGCCAGAGGGTTTAACGAGCGCCTCGGCGTGACGGGCGTCATCCTTACCAAGATGGATGGCGATTCGCGCGGTGGCGCCGCGCTCTCCATACACGAAGTGACGGGCGCGCCGATAAAGTTTATCGGCATGGGCGAAAAGCTGTCGGCAATAGAGCCGTTTTATCCGGATCGCTTGGCATCGCGCATCCTCGGCATGGGAGACGTGCTAACGCTCATCGAGCGGACGCAAAGCGTCTACACGGAGCAACAGGCCAAAGACCTCGAGCAGAAGTTCCTCAAGCAGCAGTTCACGCTCGACGATTTTCTCGAACAGCTGCGCCAGGTGCGCAAGCTCGGTTCGATGGGCGAGGTCATGAAAATGATTCCCGGGCTTTCGCGTGCCCTTCCCAAGAACTTCGAAATTCCCGAAAACGACGTCAAAAGGGTCGAAGCGATCATTTGCTCCATGACCAAACGCGAGCGGCGCAACCCCGACGTCCTGAACGGATCGCGCCGAAAACGCATCGCGACGGGCAGTGGGACGCAAGTCTCCGACGTGAATCGCCTGATCAAGCAATTCGAACAATCCCGCGTCATGATGAAGCAAATGGGCATGGGACCGGGAAAGAAACGCATGCCGCGGTTGCCCGCCGGCCTGATGCGATGAACAATTTTGCACTCACAATCAACACGATAGATAGAACAGAGGTATGGTAAAAATTCGACTGCGCCGAATGGGCGCGAAAAAACAACCGACGTACCGCTTCGTCGTGGCCGATGCGCGATCGCCGCGCGACGGCCGGTTCATTGAAATTCTCGGCCACTATAATCCTCGTACGGAGCCGCGCACGGTCGTGGTCGATCAAGAAAAAGCAAAACTCTGGCTCGCCAAGGGCGCCCAGCCGTCGGAGACGGTGCGTCGACTTTTTGCCGAACAAGGCATCATGGAGCGCGGGCCCGAGCCGACATCCAAGCGCAGGCCGAAGTCTGAAAAGGCGCCGGCATAATGAGCGCGTTCGACGACGAATTCGGACTCTTCGGGGACGACGAGCAAGAAGTCGAGCGCACGTCGACCCTGGGCGCGCGGAAGATCGCCTCGGACGAAACGATTATAGACGACATCGAACCCGAGGACGAGCGGCCGCCCAGGCGCCGTACTGGCGAGCGCATGGAGCACGGCGATCCGGGACGCCGCCAGTCGGGGGGCCGCTTTGGAAAGCCCGACCGATTACGCACGCGGCGCGCCCCGGTGGACGCAGAAGCCTCGCAGCGTCGCGCCACGGACCTGCTGGGTTTCCTAGCGAAGAAAATGGTCGCGAAGCCCGATGAAGTCGCTGTGGAATTCTTTCCGCCCGAAGGTCACGAGCTACCCGCAATCGAGCTGGCCGTCGATCCCGAAGACATCGGAAAAGTCATTGGCCGAAGCGGGCGCGTGGCGCAGGCGCTCCGCACCGTGGTTCGCGCGGCCGCGGAAAGCAAGGTTTCGATCGATATTTTCGATACGGACGAGATCGCGCAGGCGTCTGCTGCAGAGGCCCAAGACGGAGGCGCGTGATTTCCCGGTAGGCCGAATCGTTGGCTTGCACGCGTTGCGTGGAGAACTCAAGTGCGATCCGACAGACGCGGGTCGTACCGTTTTTTTACCGGGTACGATGTTGCAAGCGGGAGAAGGCGAGAACGCTTCCGCCCTGAGGATAACCCAGGTACGGGAGCACAAGGGCCGGCTGCTGCTCACCTTTGAAGGCCTGGACGATGCGATTGCGGCGGGGCGGTTCGTCGGGTCAACGTTGTTCGCTCCGCGGGCGGACATTCGTTTGGACGCGGGGGAATATTTGGACCGCGATCTAGTGGGATGCGCCGTAATCGATTCAGTCGGCAAGCGCCTGGGCACGGTCGAGCGCGTCGATCACTATCCCGCCAACGACATGCTGGTCGTCGATGGCGCGCTCCTACCAATGGTTGGGGCCTTTATCGAATTGGTCGACATCGCCGGCAAAATGGTCCGCGTTGCCGATCTGCCGGCCGGCCTGCTGAATCCCACCGAAGCCACCGAAGCCTAGGCGTTTTGCGGGTGCGCCTCTGCATACGCGTTTACCGCGGCATCCATGGCCGCGCGCGGCGTGTCGCCCGCGCCGTTGGATTGCGCGAGGACCGCGCCGAAGCACGTGTAGATTTGCAGGGTGAAGAGGTACTGGGTTTTTCTCAAAAAGCCGTTCTTGACCGAGCGCTCCTGAAGCGTGCCGGAGGCAATCGTGTTCGAGCGGTTCGTTCCACAGATTCCGTCCGCGGCCGTCACGAGGTTCGCACCGCTTGCGTTCGTCAACTTGGCGTTGTAATAGACGTTTAGGGCACTAACCAAATCGCCGGCTGCCGTTCCCGGACCGCCAATGACCCGTACGACCAGGACGCCTTTTGCTGGTTTTCGTACTGCGACGGGAATCGCAGTCGCTTTCGGGCCGCGCTTGCGCCCAAACGATCCGAACAGATTTCCGAGGTTCGCCTGCGTTCCGTTCGCTACCGGGGCTGGCGTTGCGGCCGCAGTCGTTTGGCTTTGCACGATTTGCGTGTGCAGCGATTCTTCACGCGCGGCGATGGTATCGTGTATGGTTTGCGCTTCTCCGGTTGCGTCGTTGTACGACTGAATGTCGGCTGTGTGCGAGTACACGATCGTTCCGCTTTGCGTGCTGACCAATTGCTCGACGAGAGCGACGGTGCTGTCGCCCACCTGGCTGAGATATCCGCTCACATAGTAATCGACGCCCAGCTTGACTGCATTGGTCAAGTAATCGGCGCGCGCGACGCCAAGCCCAGGCTTCACGACGGCGACGCCGCCCAATCGCCCCACCACGGCTTCAAAGAGCGCGGCGGCTTGTACGCCCGTTGACGGCTTAATGTTGGACCCCGTTCCAAATGGATAGACGACGACGCTGGGCATCGCCGCCGCTGTTGGCGCGGGAGCAGGGGTCGCGGCGCGTGTCGGTACGGGCGTGGCCGTGGCGCGCGCGGGCCGAATGGGCCGAGTGACGCCCGTAAGGGCAACGCTAACTACGAGGGCAACGAGAACTGAAAAACCGCGCACGAAGATCCTTCCTGAAAGACCGCTACGGCCAGCCTTACCCGCGAACCGGCACTCCATCAACGAAGTCCCGGATGAGTTGGTTCACGGCGCCGGCTCGTTCCACCGGCGCAAAATGCCCGGCGCTCTCGACCCTTCGAGCCTGAGCGCCGGCGACCCGGCCAACCAAGTCGTCTGCCATTTCTCCGGGCATCAGTCGGTCGGCCGCGCCGGTGACCGCCAGCAGCGGGGCTTGGATATCCGATAGCCAAGGTCGCGCGTCGAAAGCCGCGCAGGCGCGAAAGTCCGCCAGCGTTTGGTCCATGCCGACCGTCGCGAGCATGGCCGCTGCCCAGTCGACGCATTCGGGCGCCGGATCTGCGAAGAACGCTTTGGCAAGACGACGCGATGTAGCGTCGAAATCGGTTTGCATTCCCTGGAGCATGGCATCGGAAACCGGCATCGTTGCGCCACCGCCGAGGACCACGACACCCTTGATGTCCAAGGAACCGCGCGCCGCACAAGTCAGGGCTACGGCAGCGCCCATCGAGTGTCCGCAAAGGACGATATCGACAACGTGGTTGTCTCGCGCAAACGCTTCGACGAAGTCAGAATACTCTTCGATCGAAGCGCCCGATCCGGGTTTGCCGTGACCGGGGAGACCGGGTGCGAAGGCGCCGGCGAAGGCGTCCATCTGCGCGCGGAAAACGTCGGGCGTACACCCAGCTCCGTGAACGAAGAGCAAGGTCACGATGCGAGGGGCTTGTTGCCCGCAGATCCGTTTCGCGCGACGATCGGGTCGAGCTCGTCGACGAGTTCGGAGACTTTTTCGCTCCCCTTTAGATGCGCCCAGCCCGCACACAACTGTGCGCCGAACAGAAAGATCGAGCCCATGATATAAAACCATAGCAACAGGACGAGAGGCGCTGAGAGCGCGCCGTAAATGTGCGTGAAATCGACGTGCAACGTATATTCGGCGAAGGCGAATTGCACGATGGGCCAAGCGATGGCCGAGAAGCTAGCTCCCGGAATGGCAAAATGCCACTTGACGCGACGGTTCGGGAGCAAGTTGTAAAGAAGAAGAACGGTGAAAAAGACCAACGCCATCGAGAAAAGGTAACCGCCCAACTGCGTGACGTGTGTTACGTCGGGGAGGCGGGCATAGGCGATCACGATCGACAGCAAGACCGGCAGTAAGATGGCGACGATCAGTAAGAGCCCGATTACCGGAAGCATGACGATCGCCACCGCGACATTCTGAATAAGCGGGCGACCCTTCGGAACGCCGAGCGCACGGTCCAATGCGTAGGCCAATCCCATAAAGAGATTTTTGCCCGACCAAATAACAAAAACGAAGGCGATGATCGAAGATACGCCGCGGCCATAAATATACGTCTTGAGATTCGATGCGATGAAATCATGAAGCGTCGGAGCTACCTGATCGAAGAAAGCAAGCACCCGGGTTTGACTATCCGGAAAGAAAAACGAACCCGCCGAAATAAGGAGCACGGCGAGCGGGAAAATGGTGAAAAGCGCATTAAAGGCCAGGGCCTGCGCGAGGAACGCACATCCATCGCGCGAGAATCGCAAGCCGGCTTCCCGAAAGGCCAAAATGAGTCGCTTCATCCGATGCGGTATATCGCTCCCGTACCGTGATATTCCCACTTGCGGCGTCGGTTCCGACCGTCGTCATCGACGGAAAGGTCGTTCGTTCATACGTCGCGGTCCGCTTGGTGCGCGGCCATATCTTCGCACCGGTCGAACCGTTCGTGACGAGCGTAGCGACGCGTATTGCTTACGACGGGGAAGGTATGACGATTTACCGGGCCGATCGCTTCGCGCAAGTGCGCGTGCGATCGCGTCGCGACCCAGCGGACCTGGACAAGACCTTCGTCGAATTGGCGCCGGTACTGCGCGCGCTTGGTGAACGGATCGAGTACGATCGCAAGCGTCAGTGGGTCGTCGTCAGCTCGCCGCACGGCGCGCTCGCGACGCCGACGCCATTCAATCCGGCCGTCCCGCAGGCTGGGCCAACGTCCGTTTTCACGCCAACGCCAGTCAGCACGCCGCGGCCCGTCTTCCCCGGGAGGCCGGTTCCCCGCCGGACGCCGCTGCCGGTCGCGACCCCCGGAGGTTTTTAACGCTGCGCCAGAGCGGCTAAGTCTTTCGAACCAGGCCGCGCATCGCCTCAACAAATCCCGATCCGAACACGCCCGCGCAGAAGAACGCAACTTTCGCCATGCCTACAGCTCCAGAACCGTCCGCGCGCGGGCCGCGACGTCGCGCAGAACGCCCGATCGAAATGGAGATTGCAAGCCGGCAATGTGCACGCGATTGGAAAGGCTCTTCGCCGCCGCGTTCGCAAAGCCGCAAGTATGAAGCCGTCGCATCTTTCTGGTCGTCCAGAGATTTCGACCAAAATTGCAGTGCGCAACACATGGCGAGCGCGTAATCAGTATAATAGAACGGCATGAGATAAATGTGCCGCTGTTGTTGCCACGCTCCGCCAAGTTCTACATGGCCGATTCCGCCGGATGTTCGCCACGGGAGATAGGTCTTCTCAAGGTCCTTCCAGATGGCATGACGTTGGGCGGGCGTCAGATCGGGCTGCTCGTACATGCGATGCTGAAATTCGTCGACCGCGGCGCCGTACGGGAGAAACAACAACGAGGTGGAGAGGTGCTGCCGCCGGTAGCGCTGTGCGTCAACCCCAAAAAAGGCGTCGAGATACGGCCAGGTGAGAAACTCCATCGACATCGAGTGAATCTCGCACGATTCGAGCGTTGGAGACAGATAGTCCGAGACCGATTCTCCTCGGCTAGAGAAGACCTGAAACGCAGGGCCGGTTTCGTGAAGGAGCACGTTTACGTCGAGCGTCGTTCCGTTAAAATTTGCGAAGATGAAGGGAAGTCCATAAGTTGGAAACGAGGTACAAAACCCTCCGCCCGCTTTGCGATCCCTTCCCGCCAAGTCTACCAAATTTCGCTCGGCGAGCATGCGTGCAAAGGCGCCGACCTCCGGCGCGACGCCGTCGAAGACCGACTGCGCCGCTGACATCGTCATCTCGTAGCTTCCCGGAGTTTTCGGCGAGCTCCGAGGATCGAAGAACCCCTCGTCGTAAGATGGCGAGGCGATCGACGCCGATGTCCCGTGCCTGACGTTGGGCGATGAGTTCGCACAAGGGAACGACTTCGTTTACGATCTCGCGTCGATACGCGGGCGACGTCGGAGGCGCCGTAATCCGTTCGCCTCAGGCGTTTGTCGCCGAGATCGACGTAATTTTCATATCCCATGGCGACGGCCATATCGTGCCTGAGGTGAACCAGCCGGTCGTAACCCGAATCCAACGCCTCGCGGTTCGTCGAATAAAAGGCCCACTTCTTTTCGGCGGCCTCGCGCCGCAGATGACGATCGGTGTTTTCGGAGAACTTCGCGATCGACGAGAGGTTATAGCGCTCGCCGCGAAACTCGATTGTGCCCGACGCGAGAAGCGAAACGTACTCTTGTGCAGCCGTGGCTTCCTCAACGCTTCGGGATTCGATTTTGGGATCGTACGCCGTAACGTCGGATTACCAGAGCGCGAAAGCATAGATTCCAAGCTCCGCTTGCATGGCGCTTCGATGCGGACTTGCCAGCAGTCGGCGCTTTATGGCAAAGTCCAAACCTTCGATCTTGGGTTGGAGTTCGTTGCAGCGCTCGTTTTCCGCGCGCGCACGCTCGTCGCCGGTGTCTTGCTGGAAATGCAGCGAGGTTAACGATGCCCACGTGGCGATGCGCCGCCGCACGTCGTCCCAATCGCGGAAAGCGGCCAACGCTTCATCGGATGTGGGGGCGTTTGCTATGCGCGCTTCGATCGCAGCGTAGTCGTTCTGCAAATCCTCGAATAGGGGAGACGCGGCTTGAGTGTCTTGGAAGGTGGTGGCCGGGAGAAACTGCGTGGCGAAGTGAGCATCTTCGTTGCTACACCACCGCACGGGGCTTTCCTATTGTGTCCCTTACGCGGCAGGCTTGCGCCTTGCCGCCACATTGAGGAACCCCAAGACCACGGAAACGGCGATGACGAGCCACGGGTTGAGGGCAAGAATGGCCGGGACTGCCGCCACCGCATCCAACGCATACGCTCCGAATCCCACAAACGCGAATGGAAGGACCGCCGCGACAATCATCCCGTTTAGTTCCCAGCCGCCGTCAGATTGGAAGAACCCCTTGCTCACGTGCACCGTAAGCGCGGCGGCCACCATGACGATGATGACCAGCCCGGGGCCGATAGGCCCGAGCCAGCCGAGCGCGATCAACAGTCCGCCGATCATTTCTGAGAGGGCAGCGGCCAGCGCGAACATGCGGCCGGGACGGAAGCCGAGGCTCTCGAAGAACCCGGAGGTGCCTGCGAGACCGGGCCCTCCAAACCATCCAAAAAGTTTTTGGGTTCCGTGCGCGGCCATCGTGTTCTCCTTACTTATCTTGCGTTAGTAACTTACTTATGATAGCCTAGTATAGGTAACCATGGAAAAGATGTCAAGCGGCCTCTCGGAAGCGTCGCACGTGGACGCAGCTTTGTGCCCGCGATTTCATCAAGCGGTGGAGCTGATCGGCAAGCGATGGACCGGCGCTATCGTTCAAACCCTGCTCGCAGGCCCGCGACGCTTTAACGAGCTGCTCTCCGCCGTGCCGGGGCTCTCCGATCGTCTACTCACAGAGCGGCTACGCGAACTCGAAGCCGCGCATGTGGTGCGCCGCCAAGTTGAAGCGGGTTCGCCCGTTCGCGTCACGTATGCTTTGACGGAATGCGGCAACGAATTACAGCCCGCGCTTTTCGAGCTGGGCCGTTGGGCGCACCGCTGGATCGACGCGCAAAACTGACCCGAACGTTTCTCTCGCTTCCGGTTGCGGGATTGGCGCTGTGCCTCATGGGCGTCGTGCCGTCCGGTTTTGGCGATTTGCATTACCGGTGGCTTGGTCCGGCCGTCATGGGAGGCCGCCTTGATGCCGTCGCCGGCGTCCCGGGGGACCCTCGCGTGATTTACGCCGGGCACTCATCCGGCGGACTGTGGAAATCAACCGACAGCGGTCTCACGTTTACGTCGGTATTTACCGGTACGCGATCGCAGGCGATCGGTGCGATCGCGGTGGACCCGCGAAACGCCCGCATCATCTTCGTCGGAACGGGCGAAGCATTTCCGCGCAATACGGCGGCGGCGGGCGACGGTTTGTATCGCTCGGTCGACGCGGGACAGTCTTGGCAGAGAGCGGGATTTCGGAACGCAGGCAGCATCGCCAAAATTGCTGTGGATCCAATCGACGACCGAAGCGTGCTCGTTGCAGTCATGGGGCACGAGTTTGGGCCAAGCGACGAGCGGGGGATTTACCGAAGTGCCGATAGAGGGCGGCACTTCGTTCGCACCCTCTTCGTCAATCGCACGACCGGCGGAAGCGACCTCGCTTTCGATCCAAAACATCCACGGATTGTTTACGCCGGCACGTTCGATTTCGCGAGGCGGCCCTGGACGATGCGTAGCGGCGGCGCAGGCAGCGGCCTCTGGAAATCGAGTGACGGCGGGCGCACCTGGAAAGCGCTGACCAACAGATCGGGGAACGGTTTACCGGCAGGGCCGATCAACCGCGTGGGCGTGAGCGTTTGCGCGAGCGATCCGAACGTCGTCTACGCGTTCGTTCCAACACGAAGCGGTACGCTGTACGGCTCTTTGGATGCCGGGGCGCACTGGGCATTGCGCAATGCGTCGCAAAGCGTCGATTTCCGGCCTTTCTATTTTTCACAGGTGCGGTGCGATCCACGCGACCCGAAAAAAGTGTACGCAGTCGCGGGAGCCCTACTGGTATCGCACGACGGCGGTAAAACATTTCGAAACGCGGGCGGCGGCGGTGACAATCACGATCTCTGGATCGACCCCTCCGATTCCAATCGCTTGATCGGCGGCAGTGACATGGGCCTGCACCTCTCGGTCAACGGCGGCCGAACGTGGAACGCGGACAACGTCGTGCCGTTCGCGCAAATCTATCGGGTGGGGTACGATTTCGCGGAGCCGTACCACGTGATGGGCGGTTTGCAGGACCATGAAGTCTGGTGGGGTCCGTCGGATAAGCGCAGCCGGAACGACGGCGTGAGCGCCGGCGACTGGCTCAACATTGCCGATTGGGGCGACGGGCAATACGCAATGGCCGACCCTCGCGATGCGAATATCATTTACGAAGATACGCATTTCGGCGACCTTGCTTTGCTGGATCTTCGCACGGGCACGCGGCGCTATAT
>JALYVW010000042.1 GCA_030853005.1 Vulcanimicrobiota bacterium | reverse complement strand
AAATGACGCCCCCCGCCAAAGCGCAGCTCGAAGAAAAACTCGCCTTTGCTTTGTTGCACCATCCGGCAATTAAGTCGTTGTGGACCCCGGAGTTAGGACGGGACGGGCAAGCGATTTACCAGCGCCTCCGCGCCGTTTTCCCGCAAACCTGGGTCATCGACCCGCGGCCGTTGCCGCCACACGGCGTGATTTACGGGCTCGAGGCCGGCGGGGTGCCCGTGCGCGATTGGTTGCAGCTCGCGACGCTAGGAAAAAGCGAACGCGATTTCGTCGTGAAGCCCTCGGGCTTTTCCGAACTTGCCTGGGGTTCGCGCGGCGTGCGCATGGCCAACGATCTCGGCAAAGATGAATGGCTCGCTACGCTCGAAGAAGCGCTGCGCGAATACGATAAAACGCCGAGAATTCTGCAACGGTTCCATAAAGGCAAGCGCGTAAAGCAAACCTATCTCGATCTTGCCAGCGACGAGATCAAGACGTTCGACGGGCGCGTTCGCCTGTGTCCCTATTACTTCGTCAACGGCGACACGCCGGAACTTGGAGGGATTCTCGCAACCGTAGCTCCGGCGGACAAGCGGCTTATCCACGGTATGACCGATGCAGTGATGGCGCCTTGCATCGTTAAGCCGGACGGAAACTAAGGTACGGTTATCCCCCGGAGCGTTTCTGTAAAACGATCGATTTCCTCAAGCGTGTTATAGCCATGCGGTGACACGCGAATGCCGCTCGACCGGTAGGTCGTGATGAATCCCTCTCGCTGGAGCGCTTTACCCAGCGCGACGGAATCGGAGCCCGGCTTCGCAAACGTCACGATCCCGGACGAAGAGCCGTCCGAACGCGCGCTAAGAATCTGCGCTCCGCAGGATGCCAATCCGTCGCTGAGGCGATCCGTCAAGGCAAGCACGTGCGTCGCGATCTCCTTTCGACCCGCGGACTCGAACGCGTCAATGGCTTTTTCTAAAGAGAGCGCGCCGATAAAATTGGGCGTGCCGCCTTCGTACTTTGCTGCCTCCTTCGCAGAAGGCTGATCGTAGTTGAGGAAGTCCCACATGTCTTCGGCCGAGCGCCAGCCGGGCGCAGCAAGTTTCAAGTGGTCGCGCAGTGCCGAGGAGACGTAGAGAAAGCTCACACCTTGCAACGCGAGCATCCATTTTGCCCCGCAGCAATAGACCGCATCGATCCCCAGTGCGCGCACGTCTAAAGGAAAGGCTCCCAGCCCTTGCGCCGCGTCCACGACGAAGCTCGCCCCGCAAGCGTGTGCCACGTCGGAGAGGCCGGCCAGATCGTGGCGATATCCATCGAGAAAAGAAACCCAGGAAACGGCAACGATGCGCGTGCGCGCGCTTGTTTCACGCCGCAAGCGCTCGGGGGTCAGGCGCTCCCGGGCATCGAGCAACCGCACGTTGACGCCCCGCTCCCGCAACGCGAGCCACGGTAAGGCGTTGGCCGGGAATTCGTTCCCCGGTAGCAGCACTTCGTCGCCCGCACGAAATGGAAATCCACCCGCGATGGCGTTCGCCCCGTCGCCGGTATTGCGCAGAATGGCGATATCTTCACCCGCGGCCCCGACGAACGACCCGATTTTCGAGCGTATGTGGGGCATCCGCAATTCGGTGCCGAACACTCCCATAACGCCGCCCTCGGCGTGCGCATCAATAAAGTGCTTGAGCGCTTGGCGCGAAGGCAGCGGCAACACGCCGACCGCGGCGTGGTTGAAATACGCGTAACGCTCCGTTACGGAAAACCACTCGCGTGGGAGCGGCGTGTCGCTCAAGCAGCCCCAGTCATCTCTTTCGTATGCCATGCAATATTGTTAGCGCGATCGCCCACGCGTTCGAGCGCGGCCAACACGAATAACATCCGCGTGCCGGCTTTGACCAACTCGGGATCCGCCTGCATTTCCGCCTGGAGTGCTTTCACCCCGCGTTTGTATAAGCGATCCACTTCATCGTCTTGATGGATCACTTCTTCTGCCAGAACCTCGTCGCGTTCCGTGTAGGCTCGCATGGCGTCGAGCAGCGTGGCGTGCGCGACGCTCGCAATGCGGTCGATTTCCACTCGCGCGGGGCGCAAAAGGACGTCGGCGAGTTTGATCGCGTGCTTCGAAATATCGACAGCGTAGTCGCCGACCCGTTCCAAGTCCGTCGCGATCTCCAGCATTGCGGCAATTTCGCGCAATTCGCCGGCGACGGGCTGTTGGCGCCAGATCAACTCGATGCACGACGCTTCGACCTTACGGCGCAAGTCGTCGATGACGTCATCGCCGGCAACCACCCGCGCTCCGAGCGCGGCGTCCCGGTTTTCCAACGCTTCCACCGAGACGCGGATCGCGTCGCTGGTCAGGGCACCCAGGCGCACCACGTCCAACCGGGTAGCTTCTAAAGCCTCATGATACGCCGCACGCACGTTTGCAAGACTCCTTTTTCTTCGAAACGGCCGCACCGGCGGCCGGACACGAACTCCAGTATAAGCGCAAAGGTTACCGCCGTGCAATTAGACAACTGCTCTAGCCGCTTTCGACCAGTATTCGAACAAGGAGAACATTCGTGTCTGAGATTCGCACGGTGGGCGTTTGCGGCGCCGGCCTTATGGGCAACGGCATCGCTCAAACAGCCGCGACGGCGGGCTTCAATGTGGTTTTGATGGAGATGGCCGACGCTCCGCTCGCTCGCGGCATGGCCGCTATCGGAAAGTCGCTCGACAAGTTCGTCGAGAAACAGAAAATGTCGCAGGCCGATCGCGACGCGGCCTTTGGCCGCATCGCCTCCACCACCGACCTTAAGGCCCTTAAGGATTGCGACCTCGTCATCGAAGCGATCGTCGAAAGCGTGAAAGAAAAGGTGGCCCTCTTCACGCAATTGGACGAACTGCTTGGCGAACGCGCGATTATTTGCACCAACACGTCGAGTTTGTGCGTGATCGAGCTCGCCGCTAAAACAAAGCGCCCCGACCGAATCGCCGGCTTACACTTCTTCAATCCGGTCCCCATCATGAAACTGGTCGAAGTCGTTCGAACCATCGCGACGACGCAGGAAACCGTCGACACGCTCTTCGCGTTCGCCTCGAAATTAGGCAAGGAGCCGATCCTCGCCAAAGATACGCCCGGATTCGTCGTCAATCGACTGCTGGTGCCCTACCTTCTGTATGCTATGCGCGCGTACGAGGAAGGTCTCGCCTCGAAAGAAGACATTGACAAAGGCATGAAGCTTGGATGCGGATAGCCGTTGGGGCCGCTGGAGCTGCTCGATTTCGTAGGACTGGACACGACCTATTACATCGCGCAGATTATGTTTGACGAATTTAAAGACCCGATGATGGCGCCACCGACGTTGCTCAAACGTATGGTGCTTGCCGGACACTTGGGACGCAAGAGTGGCCGCGGGTTTTACACATATGTCTAGCCCCGCTTTCGAACATATTTTGGTCGATCGCGATGGCGCCGTCGCGATCGTTACGCTCAATCGGCCCTCCGTTCTCAACGCGCTCAACGCAGGATTGCTCGGCGAGCTCTCGACATCGTTAGCGGATCTCGATTCATCGGACGACGTTCGCGCGATCGTGGTGACCGGATCGGGAGAAAGGGCATTCGCCGCAGGCGCCGACATCGGGGAGCTCAACGCGCTGCCGAGCGCGGTCGTGGCCGCGGAGAAAGCGCGTTTGGGCCAGGCGATAACGCTGCAGATCGAACGCATGCGGACCCCGGTCATCGCGAGCGTGAACGGCTTCGCATTGGGCGGCGGATGCGAGCTGGCGATGGCGTGCGACATTCGTCTCGCTTCGTCGAACGCAAAGTTCGGCCAACCTGAGGTGGGTCTCGGCTTAATGCCCGGTTACGGTGGATCGGCTCGCACCACGCGTCT
This sequence comes from Vulcanimicrobiota bacterium, assembly GCA_030853005.1. Lineage (GTDB taxonomy): Bacteria > Vulcanimicrobiota > Vulcanimicrobiia > Vulcanimicrobiales > Vulcanimicrobiaceae > JALYVW01. Next base: position 10,241 of record JALYVW010000042.1, on the reverse strand, counting down.
GGTCGGGCGCGGGATGGCCATGTACCTCTGCTTGACGGGCGAGCTGATCGATGCCGCGGAAGCGTTGCGTATCGGGCTCGTCCAGCAAGTGGTCGCGCCGGACGAGCTTCTGGATCGCGCGAAGGACGTAGCGCGCGCCATCGCGTCGAAGGCGCCGTTGGCCGTCGAAGCGACCAAGCGCACGATCAACGGGGGGGCCCACCTATCGCTTGCCGATGCGTTGGAACTCGAGGCGCTCGCATTTGGAACGCTCGTCAACACGCAGGATTTTCGCGAAGGCACGAGCGCATTCTTACAAAAACGCAAAGCCACTTGGACGGGAAAATGAAAGCTGCAAAACTCATCGCCTCATTCTGCGCCGCAGCGTTCCTGCTCGGGATCGCACCGGCCGCAGCCGCGCCGCCGCCGGTCAACCCGGGTATGCACGCAAGTCTGATCCAAAAGACCACCGCGAGGCGCTTCAAACGGGGCATCCGCCGCACGCGCAAAAAAATCCGGCACTTCATACGGCGCGCCGCGGGCAAACACTAAACGCTCGACCTGCGGGCTTCCCGAAGCGACTGCACGGCGGCGGCCATATTGAGCGCAACGGCGGGGTTAAAACCCGTCCACGTTGCGCGAATGCGTCCGCCGCGGTCGATGAGGACCATCGTAGGAAAGCCTTCGATCTGAAAAAATCCGCGCGAGAGCGCTAGCGGGTCGATGGCGACGTTGGCGATGGCTCGCGGCCGAACATAAGCTTCGACCGCAATGCGCGGTTCGCCGACGTCCACGAGCTCGACATCGACCTCGGGATGATGCCGCGCAAATGATTCGACCAAGGGCATTTGCGCTTTGCACGGTTCGCACCAGGTCGCCCAAAATTCAAGAAAGACCACCCGGCCGCGGTGCGCCGTCAGGACAAACGGTTTGGCGTCCAGCGTCGCGTAAGAAACGTGGGGCTCCGGAATTGCGGCCGATGCGGCCAGCGATCGCGGCGCGACGAGCAGCCGGTACGCGACGAACGCAATCGCCAAAAGCGCCAGGGCGTCCCAGAGCCGCCCCCATCGCCAGAACCGTCGAGCCGGTTTAGCCGGCCTGGAAAACGGCTGCAATGCCTTGACCGCCACCGATGCACGCCGACGCTACGCCAAAGCCGCCGCCACGGTCTTGCAAATCGAACAAGGTTGTCAGCGCGAGGCGTGCGCCGGAAGCTCCGAGCGGATGCCCAAGCGAGATCGCGCCGCCGTGCGGGTTTAGTCGAGCGGCTTCGGCGTTCATCTCGCGTATGCACGCCAGGACCTGCGGCGCGAACGCCTCGTTAATCTCCATCACGTGCAAATCCGACATTCCGATGTCGGCCCGGGCTAAGGCTTTGGGAATAGCGACTGCCGGACCGATGCCCATAATGTCCGGGTCGACGCCGACCACGCTCGCGCCGACGAGCCGGCCGATCCACTCAAGACCGTCTGCCTTCGCTTGTCGAACCGTCGTGAGCACGAGTGCCGCCGCGCCGTCGGTAATACCGCTCGCGTTGCCCGGCGTTACGACGCCGTCCTTTTTAAAGCGCGGCGGAAGCTTTGCCAATTTTTCGAGGGTGAGTCCGCCGCGCGGCCCTTCGTCCTTTTCTATGGTCAGTTGCGTGCCTCTCGGTCCGGGAACGTGCACGGGGGCGATCTCGCGAGCGAAGTACCCGTTGCCACCAGAAGCGAGTGCCCGCTCCTGGCTTTGCAGGGCGAATTCGTCGCAAGCTTCTCGAGCGACGCCATATTTAGCGGCTAAATTTTCCGCGGTGATGGCCATCGGCAGGCCGTTATACGAGTCCGTAAGCGCTTCCCAAAGCGTGTCCTCAAACTTCACACCTGCCCCGAGTTTGAGTCCCGAGCGCGCGCCACGTACGACGTGCGGCGCCTGACTCATGGACTCCGTCCCACCCGCCAATGCGTACGTCGACTGACCGAGTGTTAAACTGTTCGCCGCTGTAAGAACGGCCTGCAGGCCGCTGCCGCAGAGGCGGTTGAGGGTGAGTGCGGGGACACCCACGGGCACGCCCGACCGCAGGCCGACGTGACGCGCTAAGTAGATTGCGTCTGCGCTGGTTTGCATGACGTTGCCAAAGACGATGTCGTCGATTTGCTCCTTAGGGACGCCGCTGCGTTCCAGGGCTGCCGAAGCGGCGATGACGGCGAGGTCGGTGGCCGTAAGCGCCGAGAGGGCGCCTTCAAAGTTTCCGAAGGGCGTGCGGGCTCCGCCAATAACGACGACGTCCTCGTCGCGGACTTGAGAGTTCACGGGGATGGTGCTCCTATCTGTGGGGTTGCAACCTTAGGTTAGGCACGCGGGAAGTTGCGCCTTGCAGGGTGCCTCACGAGGTTCTGGTAAGACTACGGCGATGCCAATGAATCGACCCTCGGCCATCACGCTCGATGCCCGTGCGCTTCCGCCCGCCACAAAAACCGAACAGATCCTCGACGCCTTCGACAAGCTCACGCTTGGCGCCATTTTAGAAATTCACGAGGAGACCGATCCCCGCGCGCTGCGCAACGAGATGAGCCAATTGCGCTCGGGTCGATTTTCTTGGGACTCGCGGAACCTCGGTTCGAACCGATGGAACGTGCGGTTAGAGCGGATCGACGAAAATGCGGAGGGCGAAACGTTCCTCCAACATGTGCCACCGTTTGCTACCGCCAAAGCGTCGACCGTTAAAGAGCTCGCCGGGCAGATGAGCGAGCGGTCGTTCAAAGTTGGCGAGACGGTTTTCGACGAAGCCGAGATGTGGCCATATATCGCCATCCTCAAAACCGGCAAAGTCATCCTGACGTTGCTCTCGCCCGACGGAAAGACGCACACGATTGGCGAGCGGCTGACCCACGACACGCTAAACGAGAGCGGCGTCTTCGATGGCGGAGGGACGACGACGCGCGCCGAGGCCCTAACCGATGCGACGATCGTGACGCTCCCGAGCGAGGCGATCTTGCACGCCTGCCGGAACGATGCGGAGCTCGCGCTGGGGTTTCTGGCCGCATCCTCGCAAGCGCGTCGGCGATCGATCGATACCATCGCCGACTTGGCTTTCGCGCACGTCCTACAGCGCGTTGCAAAATTTCTGTTGGGGTACGCTCGCACCTCGGTGGGCATGACCAAGGGATTGCCGGGCGTGGAGAACCTTTCGCAGGCACAAATTGCCGCCGCTGCCGGAACGGTGCGCGACATGGCCGCTCGAGCACTCTTGCGCTTAAAAAATGCGGCGGCGGTGGAATTGGATCGCGGTCGCGTAAAAGCCATCGACCGCGCGCGCCTGGAAGCGTTCGCTCACAACGTCCAGGCGCCGCCGGTCTGAGGTTCTAAGGAACCAGCTCTACCGACTGCATTGCGGCGGTCTCGTCCTGGGCATCGAAGGCCGCGCGTTTGCTTTTCGCGACGGCTTCGGCCAGCGGCTCGCTGGGCGCCGCAGGAGCGGGCTTTGGCGCCAACGCCTCCCGGCCTTTGCGAACCGAGCCCATCGCTGAAGAAAGCCGCGTCTCCAGATCGTTAAGCACCTGGCCGGCGTACTGATCCGCGCCATCGCGAATCTTGCGCGAGCGTTCCTCAGCCTCCCGCAACACGACTTCCGCCGTCGTACGCGCGCGTTGCAAAATCTCGCTGTTATCAAGCAAGACGTCATGCTTGGAGGCCGCTTCCGAAACGATCGCCTGCGCTTTCTCTTGCGCGGCGCGTAGCACGCGGTCTTGATCCTTTGCAATCAGTTTTGCGCGACCCACCTCTTCGGGAAGCGAAGACCGTAATTTTTCCACGAATTCGACCAGACGTTCCTCGCTAAGGACGCGATAGCCGGCGGGCAACCACGTTCCTTCATGAACGTACGCTTCAAGTTTGTCCAACACGCGATATATTGACATAGGTCCTCCGTTACGATGAGCTTCTTAAGGTGGCACGTTTGGCCTTCATAAAGGCCAGGACCGGATCGGGCACGAGCGCTCCAACATCGCCGCCGAGAAAGAACACTTCTTTGACGATGCTCGAACTGACGAACGAAAAGCGTTGATCCGACATGAGAAACATGGTGTCGACGTCCGAGAGCGATCGGTTCATGAGCGCCGTGGACATTTCACTCTCGAAATCCGAAACGACACGCAAGCCTTTGATGATGACGTCGGCGTTTTGTTCCTTGACGTAGTCGGCTAGCAACCCGCGAAAATGTTCGACGCGCACGTTCGGGAGCGCCGCCACGCTCTCGCGAATCATCCGTTCGCGATCTTCCAGAGTGAACATCGGCTCTCGCTTTTGGGGATTGACGACGACGGCGACGATCAGCTCTCCAAAACAGCGCGCCGCACGGGCGATGACGTCGAGGTGGCCGTTGGTCGGAGGATCGAAGGACCCGGGATAAATGGCCCGCGGAGCGCGCCGGAAGCGGTCTTCAGTCATACAGCAAGTGGCGTAAAGAACGCCAAAGCGACATCGCCGTACACTTCTTCTCGCACCGAGCGGTACCCGGTTATCTCCGGTAAAATCGTTCGCGCCGCGTGCTCGAAGATGACGAACGCTTCGGGCGCGAGGAGACCGCGTTCGAGCAGTAGGCGAAACACCGAAAGCGGCGGTTCTTGCGCGTAGGGCGGGTCCGCATACACGACGTCGAACGGCCCCTTCAACCGATAGAGCGCGCGATCTACCGGCGCGGCAACGATCTCAACCGAACCGGTGACTCCGAGCGATTCGGCGGCAACCCGTATCTCATCGGCCGTTTCCCGGTGCGATTCGACGCACACGACGCGCGCCGCGCCCCGCGACGCGGCCTCGAAACCAATCGCCCCCGTTCCTGAGAACAAATCTAAAAAGCTCGCGCCATCAATACGCGGCGCCAATATGGAAAACAGAGCCTCTTTAACGCGGCCCGGGGTAGGGCGAACGTTTCCGTGTTTCGGCGACCCCAATTTTCTGCTGCGTAGATTCCCGCCGGTGATTTTCGGCACGGAAGACCGGATTCTACGTGCTAGCGCTGCGTTCCTTAAGGCTATTTAACAAACTTTGCAACTCGCTGAAACTGTGGATAACCTTCGCCGCTTTCTTCTGCGAGCGCGGATACGGGACGCCCTCTGCGTCGAACCAAACGGCGGTGAGTCCGGCGTTCAAAGAGCCAAGCACGTCGGTGATCGGATTGTCGCCCACGTACCACGTCTGCGATGGTGCGCTTGCCAACGTATCGCACAGGTGCTGGAACGCCCGGCGTTTCGGCTTTTCCGTCCCGATCGACGCGCTCACAAGCACGGGTCCGGCAAACCCAACGCACTCCGCCTTTAGCTCTTGCAGGGGGCTCCATCCATTGGTCAGGATCGCGCAACGTATGCCGCGCGATTGGATCGCACGCAACGCTTCCGGCGCCCCAGGGACCGGTACGATGAAAGCTCGCGCGTTGTCTAAACAAAAGGTACGGAAAAATGCGACCAAGGGAAGTGGATCCGCAATGCCCCGGTTCCGAACGAAGCCGGCCACGGCGTCATCGATCGTGCGACGGCCCGCACGTTGTTCCAAAAGCACCTTGTCGATGGCCGTCGTTTCGCTGACGAGACTTCCCGGCGAGGTTCCACCCGCTTCGAATGCACGCCGGCCAACCTGCAGGAGTGCGACGCGTTCGAGTTTGTTATCGATGCCAAGCGTGTGGTCGAAATCGAAACCGATGGCCAGCGGCAACGCGATGCGATGCCGCTGACCGAGCACTATTTCGGAGCCGGTCCCGTTACGATCCGCACGAAATCTCGCGGTCGGATCCACCGCTCTAACGCCGCCCTCACGGACGCTGGAGTGGCCGCGGCGTAGCGCCGAGCATCGCGCGTCGCTTCATCCAGAGGCAATCCAAGAAGCGAATAGCCGAGCAGGGCCGCCGCCAGTCCGTCGAAGCTCTGCTGGCGCAAGGGAACGTCGCTAATGACCATCGTTTTGCCACGAACGAGTTCTTGGGTGGAAAGCGGCCGCGCGAGGAGCGACTTTAAGTCCGCAATTGCCAGGGTTTGCCCGGGGACGATTCGATTGGGATCCGACGCAAAATCGATGGCAAAGGTAGCACGTTTTTTTCCCGCCGCGAACGCCGTGTTCACGCTGTACACGTACCCGTGCACGTCCCTCAGATCGTGGAACAGAATCGAGCTCCCGCCGCTGCCCAGAACGGCACTTCCCAGTGAAACCTGCGCCCAATCTGGATCGGCGCGAGTTAGGCCTAGCGTTTCCACGAGCTGCACCTCGGACTGCACGCGCCCCTGATCCGGCACGTCGACCGTCGCCGCCTTGTTATCGGGTACGGGTCCAAGGTCGACATTGGGCTTAGGCCCGGTTGCAGTCCACGCGCCGAAGTATTTTTCAAACGTGGCGCGAGCGAGTGTCGGCGTTACGTTGCCCACCACCACCACGGTTGTGAGATCGGGGCGGTAGGTGAGCGCGTAATACGCTTTCACGTCGGCAAGCATGACATTGCCCGCGGTCTCCGGCGTTGCAAACTGCTGGCTCGGATCACCCGGCGGATAGAGGGCCTTCGCCAACGCGACGGCCGCGAGGTATGTCGGAGCGGTCATCGCTCCAGCGAGCTGGCCGACTTCTTGCTGCTTGACAGTGTCAAAGTCCGTCTGAGGAAAGGCCGGATGCAACTCCTCATCGGCGAGCAATCCCACGCCGCGATCGAACTTGGAGGAGAGTACGTCCAGTGAAAACTGTGGACCCGCGCTTACCTCCGCCGCGATCTTATCCAGCTGCTCACGCAGGGCGAGCCGGCTATACGTCGTGGTGCCGAAAGAAAAAAGCGATGACGCGATCTCGGCAACACCGAGCTTGGCAGCCGGCGCCTCCAGCACCTCATTCGAGGCCACAGAGCCCCGAACCGATATCGTATCGGACACCTTTTCCGGGATGACGATGAGGCGCATTCCATTGGCGAGCTTCATGTCGGAAGGGTGCACCGTATCCGCGGGAACTCGAACGTTTTTAAACGCGGCTAATGCCCAAGCCGGCAAGGGATCGTGATGGAGCAGCGTGAGCTTGTTGCTCTCTTTCGCCAGGCCCCCAGAAGGATGGGTGTTGATCTTTCCAAGGTTCTTCGGCACGGCATACGCCGTGATCGCGTGTTCGGGGACGACGTAGGTGCGCAGGACGCGATTGACGTCGGCGACCGTTACGTTTTGTATGGCGGCGAGTTGTTGATCGGGACTTTGCAGCCCCAGCTTCGCAACGGCGTCGCTCCACGCAAACGCCAGATCTTGAATCGAATTGCTCCGGAATTCCGCATCCGCGATCGAGCGCTGCTTTGCTACGGTGACGAGATTCGATGGTACGCCCGAGATGCGATACTGCGCCAGCACTCCTTGCAACTGGGCCGCGGCGGTTTCTGCTTTGACCGTCACCGGCACAACCATTAACGCAGCGGCGGCGGTGCCGAGCGGATGCGCTTCGATGTCCTGAAAGCCGGCGTAGAGCGCTTTCCCCGACGCGACGAGACCGTAAACGTCGCTGCGCTGGTTGTTGAGTACAGATTCCAGGATCTGCGCTGCGGCGTAGTCTTTACTCTTGTAACCGGGTAGCCGATACGCGATCGCGATAAGCGAGTACGGCTGATCGCTGTCCACGTGATAAACGGCGGGCCGAAGTGGCTGTAACGAAACCGTCGGGCGCGGGGGCAGTTTTGCCGCGGGTACGGAATCGAAATATTTGGCGACCTCTCTTACCGTCGCCGGACCATCCACGTTTCCAGTGATGACGTAGACCGCGTTGTTTGGATGGTACCAACGATCGTAGAAATCGCGCAGCTGCGGCGCGTTGATCTGGTTGTTAAATACGCTCACCGTGCCAAGAGTATCGTTGGCGTACGGCGTCGCGCGAAAGATTGACGGTAAGATCGTCCGCTGCAGCAGATGAGCAACTGCTACCGAGTCGTCTTGCGTCACTTCGTTTTTAATCGCGCCGCGTTCGATCGCCCAATCTTTTTGCGATAACCGCAGTCCGGTGGCTCGCGATGCTTCGAGTCGCAGGGCCACGTCAAGGTACTGTGATGGAACGGAAAAGAAATATTGCGTGAGCTCGCCTTGCGTGTCCGCATCGTCATCGCCGCCAAGCAGCTGACTGATGTCCGAAAGCTGCGATTCGGAGACGGTGTTGCTGCCACGGAACATCATGTGTTCGAGCGCATGGGCTTGCCCCGGAAAACGCTGCTCGTCAGAGCCGATCTTGTAGTTGAGCACCGCCGTTACCACCGGGGCCAGCGGGTCTTCTACGACGACGATCTGCAGACCGTTGTGGAGAGTCGCGCGCGTCACGGTAGCCGGGGCCGCCTGAGCGTGGGTGAAGCCGGCAAAAGCGAAGAGCGTTCCGGCAAGGCAGAGAAGCGTTTTTGCAACCATGGCCGTGCCGTTCAAAGCGGTCGATGCGCGCCCCTCTAGGAGCTGATCAGCAAACCATGCGCGCTCGGCTCGCTCGCTACCAGCGTATGCAGCCCGCGATTTTCCTCCGAATCGAGGTGCGGATCGTGTGTGACGATGCGTTCTGCAGCACCCTTCGCTCGGCGATAGACGGCGATGTCGCGAACCAGGTCGGCGACGCGAAGATTCGCCGCGCCCGATTGCAGGGTACCGGCGAATTCACCGGGGCCCCGTAAGCGCAAATCTTCCTCGGCAATAGCGAAACCGTCGGTCGATTCGGTAAGCGTTGCAAGTCGGCCGACTTCTCCCGCTTCGTCGGGAGCGATCAGCAGGCAAAACGATTTCGCCGCGCCGCGGCCAACCCGTCCGCGCAACTGGTGCAATTGGGCTAAGCCGTACCGGTTGGCATCCAACACGACCATGACGTTAGCGTTCGGTACGTCCACGCCGACCTCAATCACGGTCGTCGAAACCAGAACCTGCGTTTCACCGCGCACGAACCGGTCCATCACCCCATCTTTTTCACGCGGCGGGAGCCGTCCGTGGAGTAACCCCAGGTTCACATTTGGAAAGACGTCGCGTTGCAAGCGTTCGGCTTCGGCGATCACGCTCGTGAGGTCGCTTTCCGATTCGTCGATTGCAGGCGCGACGATGAATGCCTGATGCCCGCGTTCGACGTTGTAGCGAACGAATTCGTACGCTTGTTCGAGTCGACTGGTCCTGATCGCAAACGTTTCGATCGGCGTGCGGCCGGGAGGCAACTCGTCGAGCGTCGACGCGTCGAGGTCGGCATAGACCGATTGCGCCAGCGTTCGCGGAATCGGAGTCGCCGTCATATGCAACGTATGCGGCGCCGCGCCTTTCGCACGCAGCGCCGCACGCTGCTGCACTCCAAAACGATGCTGTTCGTCGATAATGGTCAGACCGAGCCGAGCGAATTCCACATTTTCGGTGAGCAGCGCGTGCGTACCGATTGCCACCGCCGCTTCTCCACTCCCGATCTTCTCCAGTGCAGCAGCCCGCGCGCGGCGACCTTGGCTTCCGAAAACGGCTTCGAGCGGCATGCCGAACGGCAAAAGGAGCGGCGCGAGTTTCGCAGCATGTTGCGCCGCCAAGATCTCGGTCGGCGCCATGAGCGCGGACTGCACGCCGTTTCGCGCCGCGAGCAACATCGCTGCCGCGGCCACGAGCGTCTTACCGCTGCCGACGTCGCCCTGGAGCAGTCGGTTCATGGGGTGTTTTTGGCTCATATCGGCCCAGATTTCCGCGATGACCCGCCGTTGCGCGCCGGTCATCGCAAAGGGAAGCGATGCGCCAAATTCGGCCAGCAGGGTTTCCGGCACGCTCAAGGCTCGGGCATCCATCCGTTCTTCCCGGTGCGCGCGCTTGATTTGCGCGACGAGCGCCAGCACGATGAACTCCGTATAAACGAATCGTTCGCGGGCTTTTTCGGCGGTCTCGAGCGATGACGGCCGATGAAGCTCGCGGTACGCGTCGAGTAGCGGCGGGAAGCCTTCGCTGAAAGCAAGCGCTTCCGGAAGAGGATCGCCGCCCGCGAGAGTGAGCAACATATCGAGATTGCGCGTGACGACCTGCGCGATCTTCCGCGACGTAAGGCTTTTTGAGGCCGAGTAGACCGGAACGATCGTTCCACGGTAGGTTTCGTCCCCCCCCAATACTTTGTGCGTAGCGACGTTGAGCGTCATCCCACCCGTCATGCGCGATACGCGGCCGCGAACGAAGAGCCGCATTCCCGGTTTCAACGACCCGAGCAAATACGCGCGACCGAACCATTTGGCTACGAACGTCCCGGTATCGTCCGCCATTTCCGCCTCGACGATCGCGAGGTTGCGCGCCCGGCGT
>JALYVW010000115.1 GCA_030853005.1 Vulcanimicrobiota bacterium | reverse complement strand
GGTGAACACTTCTCGCGCCGTGCTACTTGCCGTCGTGCTGCTCGTCGTAGCGGTCTCGGCTTTTCTTTTTGTAAGGTTGCGCAATCACAGTCCGATTGGCGACACAATTTCGGTGTACTACACGAAGATCGATGGAGCAAGCGAAGTTCCATGGACGATTTCGATGCGGCCGCAGGCAGCCGGCGAAGCGGCGCAGGCGCGCCTCGAGGGCGCAGCACTGTACGCCGCCTCTCAAGCGGTCGCCGGTCCGGCCGCCGGAATCGATGCCGTTCGCTTTCCATCCGGAACGCATGTGAGGACCGTGAACGTTACCGGTTCGACGGCGACCGTCGATCTTTCGGCCGAGATCGAACATCAGGCCGGCGGAACGTTTGGCGAAAGCGGTGAGTTTAAAGCGCTTGTTTGGACGCTTACCGCGCTTCCAGGGATCGATTCGGTTTCGGTTCGCGTCGAAGGTCAAAAGCTGACTGCGTTGCCTGGGGGTCACCTTGAACTCGATCAACCGCTTCATCGTTCGGACTGGTAGCATTTTCGTTATTGCCGTCGCTGCAATGACGGTCGCGCTTCAGGCGGCCGATACCGCGTCGTACGTTCTTCAAGGGAAGACCTATGTGTTCACCCGCGTGGAAACGCGCGGCGGTCATCGCGCCGTTGCTTTGGACGATCCGGCGCTGCGCGCGCTTCTCGAGCGCATTGGCGCCTCCGTAACCTGGCAGCCGGGCGAACAATATATTCTGTTCACGACGGCGCGGCGAAAAGTTGTCAGCTTTGCCGTCGGCGATACGCGATACGACGACGGGCCGGTGTCGCAACAAGCGTCCATCGCGCCGTTCGCCGAAGACCAAATTCCCTTCGTGCCCCTGGACGAGGTCCTTCGCGCCCTGGATATCCCGCAGAGAAATTCCGTAGTGGCTGCGTCGGCGAGCTCGGTGCCCTCGCCAAGCGCTACGTCGTCCCTCGCGCAGGTCGGCCGCCTCGACGTCGCCCCGAGCGATCGAGGCGTCACGATCGCACTCACCGTGACGGGCGATGCGGTTTACGAATGGCATCGCCTGCGCGACAACCGCTGGTATTTGGACATTCGCGGCGCACGCTTGTCCGACGGTCCCAAAGATCAAGCCGCCGATAATCCGGTACAGTCGGTTCGCGTTCACCAGCTCAACGCATCGACGGTCCGCATCGCGTTAACGCTTTCGGGAGAGAATGCGATTACCGTATCGCCCAACGATCGCGGCCTCCTCGTGAGCGTGGCGACCGACTTGGCAGAATTGTCCGCGCCGCGTGCGGGCGGCGGAAATGTCGGCAGCAATGCGGGCACCGTCGCGCAGAGCACGCCGGTGGAGAATCCGGCCCCATGGAAGTTCGCTGCCCCGTCGTCTGCGTCGCCGGATAGGCCTCCCGCTCAGTCGAACTCGCATCTCATCGTCATCGATCCCGGACACGGAGGCAGCGACCCCGGTAGCCTGGGAAACGGCATTACCGAGAAAACGGTGACGCTCGATATGTCAAAACGCCTCCGCCAGATCCTCGTGTCGCGCGGATGGCAGGTCATTATGACGCGCGAGACGGACCGCGATGTGTTCGGACCGAACGCTTCGGGCCGCAGCGAGCTCCAAGCCAGAATCGATCCAGCTATCAGCAACGGCGCTCGCATGTTCATCAGCATCCACGCCAACGCGTTCACCAATTCCGGGCCGCACGGAACGACGACGTACTATGGCAAGGCCGCCGACATTCCCCTTGCGCGCGCGATTGCGCGTCGGGCCGCGGAGTCGTTGGGTACCTCCGACAACGGCATCGTACGCGATGCAAATCTGTATCTGCTTCATCACTCGACGGTGCCCTCGGTCATCGTCGAAACGGCATTTCTCAGCAATCCGTTCGACGCTCAAAAATTGGGCGATCCGGCATGGCGTCAAAAGGTGGCGCAAGCGATCGCCGACGCCATCGGCGATTACGCCGGATCGTCGCGCGCGCCGTCGCAAGACTCGGGAGGTCAACGCTAAGGCGTGCTCGGCCTCTTCGATTCTGGTCTTGGCGGATTGAGCGTCATGCGGCGCGTCCGGGAGCTGCTGCCGCGCCACGACCTGTTGTTCTTTGCCGACCAAGCGCACGTGCCGTACGGAGATCGCGACGACGCAGATCTGGCCCGCCTGCTACGGCAAAACGTGGCGTTCCTGGACGCGGAACGTTGCGACGCCATCGTGATGGCATGTAATACGTCGTGCGCCATCGCCGATTCTTATGGGTGGCCGCCGGCCGATGCGTTGCTCGTTGACCTCATCGAATCGGCGGCCATCGACGTGCAACGCGCGGGCTTCGAACGCATTGCCGTGGTGGCGACTGCCGCGACCGCGGCGAGTGGTGCGTACGGCCGCAAAATTCGGGATCGCGTGCCCGGTGCGCTCGTTCAAGAACTCGGTGCACCCGCGCTCGTACCGCTCGTCGAAGCGGGCCTCGCCGATACGGCCCGAGCGCGTTTGGAAGTCGAACGCGTGTGCGCGAAGATCGATCCGCACACGCAAGTGGTGATTTTGGCGTGCACGCATTACCCGTTTCTGGACGCTCATTTCGCGGATGCATTGAGCCCCGCTGTGCGGCGCTTGGACCCGGCGCTCGTTCAAGCCGAGCGCACGGCGGAGCTTGTGGAATGCCACGGATTCGCGCCGGGAACCGGACATTCGCGATACGTCACCAACGGCGATCGGGCCATTTTTTCTGCGAACGTCGAGCGGATCATGGCGGCTCGCGAAGCTACAACGTAACCGGCGGTCGCACGATGTGAAAGAGCCAGAAAAAGAAAGCGACCGAGCCCGTCCCGAGCAACGCGCCGGCAAGGACTTGCGCCACCGAGTGAGCTCGCAAGTAGACGCGCGCCCAGCACACCATCGGGATCAGCACGAGGAACGGCAACAACTGGTTCCCGTAAAGAAGGCCTAGTGCGACCAAGGGCGCGGTAATCCCGAGGGCGTGTGTACTGATCTTCCAGTACCGCGTAATATACTGAACGATAAAGGTCGCTAACGTGTAGCCGGCTAGCGTGGCCGTCAGGAGTTTGGGCGAATGTGTCAGCCATAGGGCGGCCGTGCCGGCGAGATAAAACAAGACGAATGCGCCGAACACCGTTTCCCGTTCTTCGCGAATCGACATGTCCAGGTCGCTAATGCGATCGGTCGCGTAGAGGAAGAAAACGAAGAGCATCGGGCCGATCGAGGTAAAAAACGTCGAGAGAAAGAGCAGCCACCAGAAATTGGTCGTGTCGGTGGCGGTCGCGTGCGCGAGGATCACAAAAAGTGCCAGGGCGGTGAGAAACGGATTGAAGATCGTCGAGAGTATCTTCGCTAGGTCGCGCCAGACGCGACGCTTTTTGATCGGTACCGGATAGAGGTCCGTCACTTGGGGAGTCTTCCATTGGGGTATAAAGATTCATGCTGAAAACTTGGCTGAGCGGCTTTGCGGCCTCGGTTTACCGCGCGACCTCTACGCCGGTCGCAACGGGTCTCGCCTTCGGCATCGTGGTCGCCTGGATGCTCGCGGGCCGACGTATGCATTATAATTCCACCTGGATTTTGCTTATGAGCGCCATTTCCGCAGTCGTGACCTTAGTGATGGTGTTCGTGCTCAATCATGCGCAGAGCCGCGATACGGCGGCCATCAACGCCAAGCTCGACGCGCTGATCTTCGCCGTGGAACACGCGGACAATCGTCTCATCGGCATGGAACGATTGACCACAGACGAGGTAGAAAGAATCCACGAGGAAATCGTTGGGCCTCTGCACGAGGAGGCGGTCCAGGCGGTTGCTGAAGAGGCGATACGTGCCGCCGGTAGGCCTTTGGAATAGAATCGGGTACTAGTAGTGCGGACGTTCGCGTCAGTTCGTCCCGCATTTATTACACGCAAGGAGAATCGATGAAAGTTTTACGCTTCCTGGCTATTCCGGGCATGATTGCCCTTATGGCCGGCGCGGCCCAGGCCACGCCGAACGTCATGCATCGCATGCATAACGCCATGGCGAAGGCTCACCTCAATATCAACATGGCCGCCGAAGGCGGTTCGCGTCAGAATGGGACCGCGGCCGTAACCGACCTCGGCAACAATCGCGTGATGGTGAAAGTCGCCGTATTCAACGAGCCCAAGGGCGCTTCCGAAGCCGCGCATATTCATGCTGGCGCTTGCCCCAAAGTCAATCCCGCGCCGTGGAAACCGCTCAAGAATGTCGTGAATGGGACATCCGTAACGACGCTCTCGGGCGTTTCGGTCGGCATGATCAAGAAGGGCAAGTACGCGATCAACGTGCACGACGCCAAGAACCCTAAGCACTACGTCTCGTGCGGAAATCTCTAGGACTCTCCTCCGCAATAAAAAAAGACCGCGCTTCTGCGCGGTCTTTTTTATGTCAAACCGGCCGTTACTCGCCGCTTGGTACGTCCGCCGGCAACGTAGCGTCGAGCGGAACGCGTGTTGGATCCATCATACAGACTTGTACCCCCGCCCGCCTCATGGCCCAAACCTAGCGCCAGGACTTTTCCACAACTTTGTATTACAAAGTAACCAGAGGGCAACTGGCCTTCCGCGGGAACCGAAGGGGCTTCAATGGTCATCGAACGTATCGAATCACCCGCCGATGTGAAGGCGCTCTCGCGCCCTGAAATCGACCTTCTCGCCGGCGAGATCCGCGAGACGCTCATCCGCACGTGCGCCCAGAACGGCGGCCATCTGGCGCCGAACCTGGGCGTCGTCGAGCTGACGCTGGCGTTGCACCGCGTGTTGGACCTTCCCCACGATCAGCTGGTGTGGGACGTCAGCCATCAGGTGTACGTCCATAAATTGCTCACGGGCCGGCGGGACCGGTTCGACACGCTGCGCCAGGGTGGCGGGCTCTCTGGTTTCGCTATGAGGTCGGAGTCGCCGTACGATCCGTTCGGTGCCGGGCACGCTTCAACGAGCGTATCCGCGGC
>JALYVW010000006.1 GCA_030853005.1 Vulcanimicrobiota bacterium | reverse complement strand
GTCCCACGCATCGACTTGATCCTGGGTGGCCACACGCACGACACGCTGCATTCGCCCGCGTACGTTGGCGACGTTCCAATCGTCCACGTTGGTCCCTACGCACGCAACGTCTCCCGCACCGAGCTCGCTTACGACAAGCAACGTCGGCGCTTTGTCATCGACCGATTCGCACTGCTACCGCTTTTGCAACGAGAGGCCTCATGAGAGTGCTCTTTGTCAGCAACGGCCATGGGGAGGCGACGATTGCCGGCAGCATAGCGGGAGAAGTCGGTAAAATCGTCTCGGCTCAGTGCGACCATTTGGCGATCGTAGGGGTCGCGACAGATCCTGCGATGCGCGATGTCGGGCCGCGCCGCATCATGCCGAGCGGTGGTCTGGTCGCCATGGGAAGCGTGCGGAACGTCGCTCGCGATCTGGGAGCGGGACTGATGGGCCTCACGTTCGCGCAACGGAAGTTCTTACGTTCTATCCGCGGGCAGTATGATATCGTCGTCGCGGTCGGCGATGCGTTCGCGCTGATCATGGCGTTCATCGCGCGCGCTCCAACGGTTTTCGTGGGAACGGCGAAAAGCGTGCACGTTGCCCCCTACGGCCCGATGGAACGGCGTATACTGCGCAAAGCGCAAATGGTGTTCGTGCGCGATGCGGCAACGGCGCAGCGCTTGCGAGAAACCGGTATCGCCGCCGAATCGCCGGGCAACGTCATCGTCGACCTCTTTGCGGCAGCCCCCGATCTGCGGGAGTGCGAGCAGGCTTCGGAAGGTTTCGATCCGCTCGTCGCGATTTTTCCGGGGAGCCGCGAAACCGCATATGGCGACGCTGTTTTTCTGTGCGCCGTCGTGACGGCGCTTGCGCCCGAGCCGGACCTGCGCTCCCTGGGGGCGCTGCTTTCCCTTTCGCCCAGTTTGGACGTATCGCGATTTGCCGGCGAGTTGCAGCGTGCCGGTTTGGATGTCGCCCCTTCGTTACAGCCGCTCGTGCCGTTTGTCGTGCGCTCGAACGGACGCGACGTGATCCGGGCGTGGAAGGGGTCGATCGGGGCGACGATCGCGCGAGCGACCGTTGTTTTAGGTCAGGCGGGAACCGCGAACGAAGCTGCCGCTGCCGGCGGCGTGCCGGTCGTCGCATTCGAACCGGCCAGCGAGAAAAAACAGAACTGGTATCGCAAACGTCAGGCGGGCTTACTCGGTGAAGCATTGCTGATTGCGCAGCGCGATGTGGAACCAGCCGCTCGATCCGTGCGCGATATCCTTGCCGACGGGGAGCGGCGTGCAAAAATGGCTGCGGCGGGGAAAGCACGCATGGGCGGTCCCGGCGGCGCGCGCGCGATAGCGGAGCGAATAGCCGGGCTGGCCGGAGGCCTCCGGTGAGACGCGGCATGCCGATCGCATTGGCGATCACCTTTTTCGTCGTGCCGCTGTTTCCGGCGTTTATCACGCTCACTGCGGTTACGGTTCCTGGGATTTCGCTCGTGCCGCCGCTCGCTGCTTACGTGTTGCTGGGGCTCACGGGCGTAGCCGCGCTTTACGCGATCGCACAGCTGCTCGCAGCGCCTCGAGAATCGGTACCTATGCTCGTGCCGCTCCTGTTGTGGATGAGCGCAACGTTGCTTTCAGCCGTGCTCGGATTCGATCCGCGCGGAGGGCTGCTTTTCATTGGGATCTTCGGGCTTTCCGTCATCTGGCACGTGGCGATCTATCGGTTTTTCTCGCAACGCAATGTGACCCGCTTCATCTTTTGGAGTTTCTTGCTTTCGGGCGCTCTTGCGGCGTTGGCCGCGATCGCTATGGTGATCGTCCGATTGCCGGTAAGTCAGTACACGATCGGACACGGACGCGCGATTGGGACATTCATCCTTCCGGGCGAGCTGGCGGGATACTTAATCATCTATTTGCCGGTCGCCTACGCGATTGCTCGCGTATCGCGCGACGCGCGTCTACGCGCGTTGGCTTGGTGCGGCCTATTGGTCGGGGCGACGGCGTTTGTGCTTACGTTTTCGCGCGCGGGGTGGGTGGGATTCGTTACCGCCGCAGCCTTTTACGCGACCGCGACGCAACGTATCCGGCGGCAATACGCCGCGCTCATTTTGCTCGCTGGACTGGCCGCAATTCTTGTGGTGTTCAACGCGCATCATAATCCATCGGAGAATTACACGCGGCTTTCGATCTGGGAGGCGGGCCTTGAAATCGTGCGGCGCTTCCCATTGACCGGCGTCGGGCCGTTCGATTTTGCTCGGATATATCCGCTGGTCCGGCTTCCCGACGGCGATGCGACGGCGTTCCACGCGCACAGCTTTCTCTTGACGGTTTTCGCGGAAACCGGCGTCGTGGGGCTGTGCGCCGTCATCTACGCATGGTGGCGTTTCGCACTGGCCATGCGAGACGCACTGCGCAACGCGCCCCGGGTGAATACGGTGCTCGCGTTGGCGCTGGTTGCGGGATTGCTTGGAACGTGGGTGCAAGGCTTGATCGATACGGTGAGCGTGGTGATTTTTGGACTGTGGTTGCCTACCATGGCGTTGGCTCTGGCCTGTGCCCGTTTCGGGCTGGCTGAGGATTCCGCGTGAAGATGCTTGCATGGGTCGTAGCGCTTTTAGCACTCGCCGCGTGCAATCCGGCGCCGATCACGTCCAGGCATGTGCCCGCGACCTCGCCGCGACCGACGGCGACAGGCGCTCTCCCGCCCCTCCGCATCACCGGCAAGGGCTCGAAACGGCGGCCCGTAACCATCGTCGAGCGCCAGGGAAACCGCGTCCTCTACCGTCTGACGGCCGACTCCTACGAAAGCACCTCCACGCACACCGTCGCCCAGGCGACCTTCTTTACGACGCACGTTACCTTCTACGATCCAAAGGGCGCAACGCTGGACGCGCGCGCGCCGCAGACGTTCGTAGACGAGCGGCGCAGGCAGGTGACCATGAGCGACAGCGTGCACGCGCAAAGCAGTAGCGGCCTAACGTTGACGTGCGACCGGCTAATCTACGACCGCGCCGCCGGACGCATACACGGGTCGGGAAACGTTCTGATCGTGGGAAATCAAAGCGGCTCCCAGACGACCGCTCACGGCAACGAATTTGATTCAAATATTTCACTAACCCAAATGGTGATGAAGTGACGGTCCAAGCGAACGCTTTGCAGAGTAGTCAGATACGGATTCGCGACCTCGTGAAACATTACGGCGAACGCGCAGTCGTTGCCGGAGTGAGTGCCGAGGTCGGGACGGGCGAGGTCGTGGGTCTTCTCGGCCCCAACGGCGCCGGAAAAACCACGACGTTCTATATGGTCGTGGGCTTGGTTAAGCCGGATGGAGGCAGCGTTTTTCTGCACGCGGGCGGGGTGGTTGTCGACATCACCTCGGAGCCGATGTACCGGCGCGCCCGACGCGGTGTCGGCTATCTCGCGCAGGAGAATTCGATCTTTCGTAAACTTTCCGTCGGCGATAACATCCGACTCATTTGGGAAATGAACGGCGTTTCGCGGGACGAGCAGGAGCGGCGCTTGCCGCCGCTGTTGGATGAATTTGGACTGCTGCGCTTCATCGACGCGCGTGGGGACAGCCTTTCGGGTGGCGAGCGCCGCCGGGTAGAGATCGCGCGCGCCATCGCAACCGAACCGGCTTTTCTGCTGCTCGACGAGCCGTTCACGGGCATCGACCCGATCGCGGTTGCCGACATTCAAACGATGATTCGCCAATTGCGCGACCGCGGGTTGGGGATCCTCATCACCGATCATCAGGTCCGCGAAACGCTCGCCATCGTGGACCGGGCATATATTTTGAACAACGGCCGCATCGAGGTCTCCGGCTCGGCGCAAGAAGTGCTGGACAGCCCGGTGGCTCGCGAATTTTATCTTGGCGAGGGCTTCCGCATCTGAAACTCTCGATTCTGGACCGGTACATGCTTACCGAACTGTCCGGCCCCTTCGCTTTCGGCCTCTCCGCATTTACATTGATCTTTGCGGCCACGCAAATTTTGGCGATCGGCCGGCTGGTTTCCGACGAGCACGCGCCGTTGCTTGCAGCGATCGAGGTTTTCCTGTGGCAATTGCCAAGCGTCGTCGTGCAAGTCATACCGATGGGTTTGCTGCTCGGCACGCTGCTGGCGATCCAGAGGCTTTCGGGCGAAAGCGAAATCACCGCGCTTAAGGCCGGCGGCGTCACGTTTTTCCGTATCATCGCGCCACTGCTGGTCGCGGGGCTCGCGTTCTCCCTGCTGACGCTGGTCCTGCAGGAGGCGGTTTCGCCTTTCGCGAGCGATCAGGTGCAGTATATCGAAAACGTGGTTATCAGTCACAGCAATTCATTCAATCGGGATCTGACCGTTTCGGCTCCGCTGCCGAGCGGGGGGCGGCAAGTGACCATCGCCCAGGCATTTGAAAAGCACTCTCAAGCACTGTTGCACGTAACGCTTCTGCAATACGATCGCGCGAACAATCCCACCGAGATCGTTTTCGCCGACCGGGCGGAATTCTCGCTCGACCGTTGGACGCTGGACAACGCGACCGTTTATCGTTTCGATCGGCGTACGCAGAGCCTAATGACCGCGCAGCAGCCCACGCTGCAGGTTGAAATCGGACAAAAGCCAACGGATATCATGAAGCGCGTTACGAACAATAATCCCGAAGGCATGAGCCGCTCGCAGATCGGGGATATCGTCCGCTCCGGCCAACTTACGGAGAACGAGTTACGCAAATATGTCACCACCTATCAAGAGAAGCTCGCGCGCCCGTTCGCATGTTTCGTTTTCACGCTGATCGCGGTACCGTTCGGAATCCGCTCGGTTCGTGGTGGCGGCAGCACGAGTCTCGGCTTCGGGCTCGCGGTAGCGATCGTTTTCGTGTATTACATCGTTGCGACGGTCTTTTCGTACATCGGTGAAGCGATGATCGGATTCGCGCCCCTCGCCGCTTGGATGCCGAACATCATCTTCACACTTATCGGCGCGCTACGCTTGCGACGCGCCGCGGCGTTATGACGCACTTTCCGGACGTGCTACGCGGTATCGCCCTGCTGTTCTTCATCGTATTGTTGGCCGGTGCGATCGCCTACGTCGGCGACCGGGTGGGGCATCAAGTCGGCCGCAAGCGGCTCACGCTCTTCGGGATCCGCCCGCGCTACACGTCGACGATTATCGCCGTAGGCACGGGAATGATGATCGCCCTGATCGTGACGCTGGGAGCGATTTTACTCTTCCAAGAAGTCAAGACCGCGTTTTTCCGCCTGAACGCTATCAACGCGCAAATCGCTTCGTTGCAGACGCGGCAAAAGGCATTGGAAAGCAGCCACGTCGTTATCAACGTGAACACCGTGATGAGCCCGGTGTTTTTTGTCCTCACCCAAGCACAGGCGCACGACGAGCGCATTAAGCTCGTGCGGCAGCTCTATCTCGGTACCGTCGCCAACATCAAAACGCTTTACGCGGGCGCACCCCTCAAGCCGTTCGTAGAACCGAAAGACTTGGATCAAAAGATTCGCGAGGTGGCATCGGGTCCCCGAATCGAGGCGATGCTCGCGCACTCCAACGTCATCGTACTCGCTGCGACGGATACGAATATTTACCCGCACGACGCGATCCATTTCTCACTGCAAGCCATTCCCGACGTCATCGTGTTCCGGCGCCAGCAACCAATTTTCCAACTAAAAATTCCAGCCAGCAAGAACGTGGTTCCGGCCCTGGCGGTTCAAGAACTCGAGGATCACGTCGCGAGCGTCGCCGAGCGGGCGGGGATGCCCGTGTACTTTTTGGGGAACGTGCAGGTCGCG
Organism: Vulcanimicrobiota bacterium; assembly: GCA_030853005.1. Taxonomy (GTDB): domain Bacteria; phylum Vulcanimicrobiota; class Vulcanimicrobiia; order Vulcanimicrobiales; family Vulcanimicrobiaceae; genus JALYVW01. The sequence continues at coordinate 30,852 of JALYVW010000006.1, read as the reverse complement.
CAGTATTACCCCGCGCCGGCGGAGATGCAGCGCGAGCTCACCTCCGCTAACGGGCATTACGTGATGACCGCATTTGCTGCCGCCGACGTCTATCCGCACACCGTGGGCATCCCCATCGTCGTCACCGTTCAAAAGGCGTCTCCATGACCTCATCCGTCCTCGGCATCGATCCGGGGACGCGCAAGGCCGGCTTCGCTATCCTCTCCGAAAGTCGTAGCGCCGCGCTCGAACGCGGTATCGAACCGATCGCCAATCTGCTCGACCGGGTGCGCCCGCTGCTCGGCCGGTACGGGGTGCGGGCCATAGCGCTGGGGCGCGGCACCCACGCCTCCGCCATCTCCGCGCTTCTCACTCCACTCGGGCTGCCGGTCATCCTCATCGACGAAACGGGCACCACCTTGGAGGCACGGGCCGAATACTTCCGGGATCATCCTCCGCGAGGCTGGCGGCGCCTCATCCCGCTTGGCCTGCAAGTTCCGCCGCGGCCGATCGACGACTACGCAGCGTCCCTTATCGCGCGGCGATATTTGGAGCGCCAGGGCTAGCCCTCCGCGGGCTCTAATGTGTAAAATCCGACTTTTTGGCCGATAAGGTAGTAAAGCCGGCGCGGCATTCACAGCGTTATGTCTATGATGAGGGAAATGAATCGCATTGCCAGGGTAACCGCCGTTACCACCCTGTTCGCAGCACTCGGCTGCGGCATCTTCGCAACCGCGTTCGCAGCGGGTGCCGGTGCCGGCGCCGTGCATCTGTCCTATACTCGCATCTTTGGCCTCGATGCGGGGCGTGGGGCCTTCACCCTGCTCGCCGAAGCCTCGCTTCCTGGTGCGTCGATCGTCAGCGCAGCCGTTTTCGGCGTCGATGCCCAGCTGCCGGCGGGTCCGTCGCGTCCCGTAGGCACGGGCGTGGCATTTGCTCGGCTCCCGCAGTTGCAAAACCGCGCCTTTTCCACCGACGACATCGTCTTCCGCTTGCACGAAGCGCAATTGCAAGTCGCCTATGCTCGTCCGCAAATCGCCGGCTTGCGCACGCCGCGGCCGGCGTACGCGGCGCCCGTTGCCGCAACCGACTTTATGACCGTGCAAGCGCCCGCGGTTACGGCGAGCCCGTTCGCAACCACGGCCGTTGGGGCGTACGTTCCCGCTCGCGCCGATGGCACGTCGTTCGATGCCCCGGCGAATTCCTCGGGGGTGCGCATCCCCGGCCGCTTCGGTACCGTGCGCTTCGAACAGAGCGTGAATGCCACGCGTACGGATGCCTTGCAGAGCGATGCGTTTGCTGCCCTCCAGCAGTGCGGCGAAAGCGAGCCTTCGATCACGTGTCCGGCAAATTCGTTGGCGCGCGTGCGCGGCGTCGCGTTCAGTACCGGCACATCGTTCGGCGTGCGCGCCGGCAACCACCGCGTGCAAGTGAACCTTACCGGAGGCGTGGAGCATCTCGTGCATGCCGAGGACGTTTCGGTTCCCAATCTGGCGACGATCGCCGATCCGACCGTAGCGAACGCACCGCAACTCGTCGATCTTACCAAGGCACAATTGGGTGCGAGCTTGGCCGTTCCCGTGACGGGCAAAGTCACGGTCGGCGCCGGTTACGACAGCCAGCATTTCGCGGGGGCGTATGGCGCGTCGTTGAACACGGCCATCGACGCACGGAAGAATCAGTATCTTGGAAATATTACCTATCAAGTCAATCCGAAAGCGGCGATCACGTTCTCTGCGCGGCAATCGCAATATCGGGACAGCTACGTGCCGAGCTTTAATTTCATGCAACGGCAAGCCAGTTTGAACGTTACGGTAAAGTTCTGACGGCTGCGCCCCGCGCGACCGCGGTCTACGTTGCGCTTGCCCTCATCGTCGTGCTTACGCTCGCCGCCCTCGGTACCGTGCAGCTCGCTTCCGACTCGCTGTTTTCTTTTGCGGGTGCACGCACCTCGCTTCCAGCCCATCTTCTCCCCACCACGGGGCAGCGATTGTACCTCGCCGTAGAGCGGGTCGCTCCGGCGCCGTACGTCGAATCGATGCTCGCGCAGTATGCGTTGGCGCGCGGAGATCTCGACGGCGCCAAAACTTTTGCCAAGCGGCTTCCACCGTCCCCGCTGCGCGACGAGATGCTCGGTCGCATTGCAGCCGCTCGGGGCGACGTGTCCGCGGCGCGTCACGACTTTTTACAAGCTGGCGACGTTGACGCCATCCAGCGGGAGGTGGATCGTTTAACGCTCGTCCGGCCCGATGCAGCATACCAGCTCGAAAAAGCGCTGCGCGACCGCCTGCAGACCTTGACGACGCACCCGGATCTCGTCGCCGAAGCCAATTGGCACCTCGGGGTTCTGGCGACGCTGCAAGCCGAAACGGGTTCTCCGAAGCGTCGCTATTGGCTGCAGCTGGGCATGCGGGATTACCGTCGGGCGCTCGCGCTTTCGCCGCTCTCCGAGAAATATATTTTGTCCGCCGGGACGCAGGCGCTGCGCGTGCACGATCCGGCGAGCGCCAAGCATTACTTCATGCGCGCGATCGATATCGACCCCGGGAGCGCTGACGCGTACGCGGGTGCGGGGGTAGCCGACGAACGCCTGGGCGACCGCGCGAGCGCGCAACGGGAAGCCGCCCGCAGCCGCGCGCTGGACCCGCACTCGTCGTTCCTGCGCAAACTCGAACGCGCCATTCAATGAAGGTCGCGCTCGACGCGCAGATGACGGTCGGAACCGCCACGGGAATTGGCGAGTACGCCCGCGGGTTGACCGACGCGCTCCGCACGATTGGCGTTGACGTGCGGCCGCTAGCGAATACTCACGTCGATCCTTGGCGCTTCGACCGGCGCCTGTTTTGGGATCAAGTGGTGCTGCCCTCGATGGCGCGCGCAAGCGGCGCCGACCTTTTGCACTGCGCTTCGGGCACGATGCCCCTCTGGCGTCCCATTCCATGCGTCGTAACGGTTCACGATGTCGCGTGGCTGCGCGTCCAAGCGCACGCGAGAAAATATGCGCGTTGGTATTTCGGGACATTTGCGCTCTCCCAATATGCCAAAGCGCTGCGTATTATCGTCGACTCGACCTTTTCGCGGGAAGAGCTGCTCGATGTCGTCGCCGTAGAGCCCGAGCGCGTTCGCGTCGTTTACCCTGGCGTTGCTGCGGAGTTTGCGGGACTGATTCGCCGACCCGGGGGCAAGCGCACGATTTTCGTTCCCGGAACGCTGGAGCGACGGAAAAACTTCGAGGTCCTCTTGCGCGCCCTAGTGCGAATGCCGCAAGCGCGCGTGCTTTCCGCCGGCCCGTTTACTGCATATAAAAACGAATGTCTAGCGCTCGCAGGCGAACTCGGCGTCGTAGACCGCGTTCGGTTTCTCGGTTACGTGCCCCGCGAAACGTTGCTCGATCTCTACGCAACGGCCGACGCCGTGGCGGTACCGTCGCGCTACGAAGGCTTTGGCTACGCGGCGGCGCAGGCGCTCTGCGCCGGAACTCCGGTGGTCGTCGCCGATGCAAGTTCTTTGCCCGAAATCGTTACCGATTGGGCGCCCGTTGTTGGCGTAGACGACGTCGATGCGTGGTGCGGCGCGCTGGGCCGCATCTTGGACGAGCCGCAAGCGGCGCAAGAGCGCGCGGACAAAGTACGCCATCCCGCGATCGAGCGTTTTGCGTGGGGCGCGAGCGCGCGCGCTATGCGCGGCGTCTATGCGGAGGCGCTTTCAGTAAATCGGTGAACCGGGCGCTCCCGGCGCGACGCTGCCGTCGTCGAGGGCGAAGATGAGTTGTAACGGATAGCTCGACCCGGCTTCGGGGAACGTCTGAATGGCAACTCGCACGAAGCCTTTTGCAGGCACGACGTACTGGCGTAGTTTATAGCGAGAAAACGCGGTCGTCTGGTGCGACTGAACCAACACGCCGTCGATAAGATACGTGCCGGTGGCTCGCCCGCCGCGCGGGCTTTCGTAAATAGCAATTTGCTGTGGCGTCGGCATCGGATTTTGAATCTTGATGACGAACGTTTGCTTGACGCCGTAATCGCCCGATAACGCTTCGCCTTGGAGCATGTTTTCAAGCGGCAGCTGGCCGATCGTAAGCGCCAAATATTGGTCGGTAACCCGCCAGAGCGCGCTATAGTGAAATTCCGGAACGCGGTAGATTCCGCGCGCGTGCGCACGACCGCCCGAAAGCAGGTCGGCCGTCGCGATGGACTCGTCCGGCGATTCGGTTGCATTTTGCGCAAATAGCGTAAGATGTACGCTGCTGCCGTTGAGCACGCGCAGTTGCAAGAGATTGGAAACGATCGTATTTGCCGGCATATCCTGGGCGTCGATGTTTTCCGAACCGTGCGGCGGGATCGTCACAATCAAACCTTGGTTGAGAACTTCGTTGGTGAGAAAGCGGCGAGTGGAATCGTGCCCAACCTCGAGCTCATTCGGCCCCGGCCCACCTTTGCCACTCACGAACTGCAGCAACGCGGGTTCGGCCGAAGCGTTATTCGCACGGAGCACGAGCCGGCGGTCGGGCGATCCCGGCGGGTTAAAATGAAAGTACAAAAATCGCGACGGCGCTTCGCGTTTGAGATCGGCCGTGAAGAGCGTGCCGTTACTCTCCAGGCGTTCCGGATAGTCGCTTACGAGCAGTGAGTCCGGCATGATTTTCGGCGCGGCCTCGTTATACACGCGGACCGACGTATGACCGTCCACGGAGAGGTCCACTCCGCTTTGGATGAGGACCGGAACGTCGACGACGGCGACATTGTCTGGCGCGAGCGGTTTGGTGTATGCAACGGTTTCGGCCGTCACCACGAGCTGGGCGCCGGGGCGAACCACCGCCACAGCGCGTGCCGCGCGCACCGCTTGTTCGCGTACAAAATCCGGGGTTGCGGGGTCGCCGGTGATCCGCACGGTGGCGCCGTTTGCGACGGACCCCGCGCCGTAGGCCACGCGCACTGGCACCGTCGCCGTGATGCCCCGTTGGTCGGCAATTGTCACCGCGGCGGTTCCTGGACTTTTTCCGGTAAGGACGACCGTACGCGTCAGTGGGTTTGCGATCGCACGAACGACCGCAGGGTTGGAACTGGTGGCACTGATCGATCCCGACGCCGATTGGACTTGGAGGGTCGCGTCGAAGCCGACGGCCACCGTGGCCGAAGCCGGCGAGACGGCGATCGGAGGGGGCGTGGGCGTTGCCGCCGCGCTCGGAGGCGGGGGTGCCGAGGGCGCCGCGGTCGCGGCGGGCGTCGGAACCTGCAAGCCAATCGCGTCCGCAGCTGGCCCAACCGATGCGGTCAGCAGTGCGGCGGCAAGGGCCGCCGTTACGAACCGAACGTACAAAGGCGGCTCGATGTTAAGCGATTTTCGCTTCGTCGCGGGACACCGCCGAAGCGAGGAGCGTCTTGTATCCCACGGTTGGAAAAAGCACGGTTACCAAGTCTTTTTCGGCGCGTTCGACGGTGCCTTGTCCCCATTTGGGATGGCTCACGACGTCGGCGATGCGGTAACCCGACGTGGATACCGATGGCGGAGCTGCGACGGCTCGCTGCGGGTGACGGGCGATGGCCGCGGCGTCTTTTGCGCTCGCGCGCAAACAGTTGTCGCACGCACCGCAGTTGATCTGCGTGAAATCCTCGCCGAAATAATTCAGGATAAAGCGCCGGCGGCAAGACGTCGTTTCGGCATACTGCAGCATCATCGCGAGTTTGCTTTGGTCGTACGACTTTTTCGTGTCGTAATTTGCCAGGTTGAGCACGAGTTGCGGGTTCTTTAATGCGTCCACGGTGAGGGCGTATTTCGAACGCGAGGGCATTTCGATAAATCCGCCCTTTTTCAGGAGCGCGAGAATGACCTTCAACTTGGTTAAGGGGAGTTGCAGAATCTTCCGAAGATCGGTCATGGAGACGCCGCCGGGTTGTGCGCCGAAAATTTCCAACGTTCCGAAAACCTTCTGTACCTCTTCGATACCTGGATATTTACCGGTTAAGAAATAATTTTGGACGCGCGTGTCGCTCATGCGATAGACCAGCAAACAGCGCGACGGCAGTCCGTCGCGGCCCGCGCGTCCGGCCTCCTGCGTGTAGGCTTCCACCGATCCCGGAAGATCGTAATGGACCACAAAGCGAATGTTCGGCTTGTCGATGCCCAGGCCGAAGGCGTTGGTCGCGACCACCGCGCGAATGTGTTCGGCCATAAACAGTTCGTGCACGGACGTCCGGTCTTGCTTTTGCAACCGGGAGTGATAGACGGCGGCCGGAATGTCGAGATTTTCTTGCAAGTATTTTTGCACGTCCAGGGCGTTCTTGATCGTGGCCGTGTAAATGATGCCCGTGCCTTCAAGGAGCCCCGTTTCGGTAAAGAGCCGCTTGATGATCTTGAGCTTGTCGCTCTCCTTTTCGGCACGGCGCACGTCGTAAATCAGGTTGGGTCGATCGAATCCTTTGACGATCGGCTTCACGTCGGGAATCCCGAGCTGATTGAGAATGTCTTCGCGTACCGAGGGCGTCGCCGTCGCCGTTAATGCGAGAACCGTAGGCTTGCCGAGCCGGGCGATGACGTTACCGAGTGCGAGATACGCCGGCCGGAAGTCGTGCCCCCATTGGCTTATGCAATGCGCTTCGTCCACCACAAAAAGCGGGATCGAGAGCTGCTGGAGGGTGGCGAGAAACCGGTCGTCTTCGAGTTTTTCGGGCGTGACGAAAACGATTTTGATCCCGCCCGTACGAATGCGGGCCATGGCCGCGGCATCTTGGTCTTCGGAAAGCGTCGAGTTGAGCGCGATGACCTCGTGCACCCCAAGGTCGCGCAGCATATCGAGCTGGTCTTTCATCAGGGCGATGAGCGGGCTCACGACGACGGTCGTTCCGGGCAGCAACAAAGCGGGCAGTTGATACGTCAGCGACTTGCCCGCTCCGGTAGCCAAAATAGCCAAGGTGTCTTGACCCGCGACGATGCGCGAGACGACTTCTTCTTGGCCCGGGTGGAACGAATCGAAACCGAACTTCTCTCGAAGCGCAGCCCGCAAATCCACGGTAACTTTCCTCGCTGGCGGATGTAACGCGCTCGACTCTTCTATAAAAGAGAGCAAGCCGGCCACGGGAACATCCTACCCTCCGGCAGGCGCCTCGAAACGCAAAAAAGTACAAGATTCCCGTGTCCCTCTATCGTACTTGGCGCCCCAAAACGTTTGCGGACCTCGTCGGGCAAGATGCCGTTGTGCGCACCCTCTCGAGTGCCCTCACCTCCGGCAAGCTCGCCCACGCCTATTTATTTTCGGGCCCGCGCGGCTCGGGAAAAACCTCCGCGGCGAAGATCCTCGCGCGCTGCATCGACTGCATGAACGGGCCGACGCCAACGCCGGACAACACGTGCGAAAACTGCCTTTCGATGCTCGCCGGCACGGCTATGGATGTGCTGGAAATTGACGCCGCCTCCAATCGCGGTATCGACGAAATTCGCGCGCTGCGCGAATCGGTAAAGTTTGCGCCGTCTTCGATGCGCATGAAAGTCTACATCATCGACGAGGCGCACATGCTGACCAAAGAGGGTGCCAACGCCTTTCTAAAAACCCTGGAAGAACCGCCATCGCATGCGGTGTTCGTGCTCGCGACCACCGAACCCGAAAAGTTGCCGGTCACGATTCTTTCGCGCTGCCAGCGCTATGCGTTCCGGCGCATCGCAGTGCCGGTCATGATCGAACGGATGCGCGAGATTGCGTCCGCGGAAGGCATTCCGATCGAGGAGAACGCCCTTTCGGCGATCGCCTACCGCGCCGACGGCGGCCTGCGCGACGCGCTTACGATGCTGGAACAGGCCGACGCGTTTGCCGACGGAACGGTGGACGCGCAAACCGTGGACTTAGCCTTTGGATCGACGGGACGACATTACGCGCGCTCGCTCGTGGACAAAGCTATCGCACGCGACGCGGCCGGTGCGTTAACCGTCGTGGAGGACGCGAGCGATTCCGGAACCGACATGCAGGTACTGACGCGTTCGATCATCGCGGAGTTTCGCAACTTGCTGGTCGGGCGAATCGATGCGGCGTTGCTGGAGCGCGACCTCGCACCCGAGGACGCGCGCGCGGTCGCGGTACGCGCGCAGGGTATCTCGCAGGCGCACATCGTGCGCGCGCTGCGGTTGCTGACCGAAGCGTTAGCAACGGCCCGCTCGTCGGGACACCCGCGCCTCGAACTCGAAACCGCGCTGCTGCGTTTTGTGTTGGCCGCGGAAGATGCAACGCTCGACGCACTGTCCGCCCGCGTCTCCGCGCTCGAAGGAAACACTCCGAAGGCGATCTCGCCGCCTCCAATCGCCATTCCGCAGCCCCCTGCGCCAAGCGAGCCGAGGCAGCCAAAAAGCGCAAAGCCTCACGCAGCCCCCAAACGTGCAGAGCCTCAACCGGCACCCAAACCCGCCGAGCCTCAAGTGACCGCCAAGCCTGCCGATCTTCAACTGGCAGAACCGAGCGCAGCGCCAGAGGAACCAGTGACGATCCAGCGCGTCAAAGCCGCGTGGCAGTCGATTCGAACGAAAATTGAAAGCGAACGCCAGTCGTTGCGCACGCAACTTTCGCGAGCGATGCCCGAAGCGATCGATGGAAGAGCGCTCATCGTCAAGATGACGGACTCGTGGATGGCCGAAACCCTCAAAGAGCACGCGCCACTCATCGAACGAGCGATGCAAGAAGTGCTCGGCGCCCCGCTACGCATCACATTCCGCGTCGACGCCCCCACCAGCCCCCGCCCCAAAGGCACCCACACCCCACCCCAACCCGAAACCGAAACCGAAGACCCCGACGAACTCTTTAGTTATGTAAACGAGAAGCTAAAGTGAGCGTGATTTGAGCGCTCCCAGCGTGAGGGGCGCCCTCGGGGAGCGCTCAAATCATTCCAACATTCAGGCGCCCTGCCGATCCGGGGGGGCCCACCGCGCAGCGGTGGGGGGCGCGGAGCAGAGCGCAGCGCCTTTTAAATCAGGAGACAATCCGTGAATCAAGCAAACCTCCTCAATCAAGTCAAGAAAATGCAGCAAGAGATGGCGCGCGCGCAAGAAGAGCTCGCGCAGACCGTGGTGACGGGAGTTGCCGCGGGTGAAACGGTGAAAGTCGAAATGACGTGCGACCATCGCTTGAAGAGCGTAAAAATCGGTGCGGATGCGATCGACCCCAACGATGCCGAAACGCTCGAAGATCTCATCGTCGTTGCGGTCAACGATGCACTGGCGAAAGTCGAAGAGACGACGCAGAGTCGCATGGGCGCCGTCACCGGCGGTATGCGCATCCCCGGCTTGATGTAGCGGAGACTCGTGCGCGGAGGGGCGATCGCAGGGCCGGTGGCGGCCCTCATCAACGAGTTCAGCAAGCTGCCGACGATCGGTCCCAAAACCGCGGCGCGTTTGGTGTTCTATCTTTTGAATCGCCCGCGCAACGAAGCTCAGTCGTTAGCCGAAGCGATCCTCGACGTCAAAGATAAGGTGCGGTTGTGCTCGGTGTGCTTTTCCATTACGGAAAACGATCCGTGCGATCTTTGCACCGACGACCGGCGCGATGCGACGTCGCTCTGCGTCGTGGCCGAGGCCAAAGATATTTTTTCATTAGAGCGCACGGCGGCGTTCAAAGGCCGCTACCACGTGCTGGGCGGACTGATTTCGCCGATGGACGGGATTGGCCCGGCGCAGCTGCATGTGAAAGAGCTCGTTCGGCGGATCGGCGAGGAGTCTCCACACGAGGTGATCATCGCCACCAACCCCAACGTCGAAGGCGAAACGACCGCGCTGTATCTTTCGCGACTCTTGACTCCGCTGGGCGTCTCCGTGACGCGGCTCGCATACGGACTGCCGATCGGCGGCGACTTGGATTATGCGGACGAAGTAACGATAGCCAAGTCGATCGAAGGACGACGCGTTCTGTAGCCTGCGCTTGCCGCATACTTCTCTTTGTGATACAAAGTAAGAGATGATCGAACTCGAGCGCGCTCTCGCGGACATTGCTGAAGTCCGGCAGCGGCTGGCGGTGACCCAGCGCTTTCACGGGTACTCGGCACTCGCAGCCGCGTGCTCGGGCGTCTTCGCGCTCGTTGCCGGAGTCATCCAGCTCTTGCTCGTTCCGCTGCCTCATTCCGCGCAACAGGGGCATCTGTACTTTGCGATTTGGTTTGTGTGCTGCGCGCTGTCCGTTACGGTGAATTACGGCGCGATCGCGCAGTGGTTTGTCAACGATGCAACGGCTCGCGAGCGATGGCAGACCGCCACGGTCGGGCTGTCCATTCTCCCGGCGCTCGTGCTCGGAGCGATGCTCTCGGTCGCATTGCTGCGCGGCGAATTGTTCGCCTATCTTCCCGGCGTATGGTACGGATGCTACGGCGTCGGTTTATTTGCGTCTCGCGCGACGCTCCCACGCGGGGCGGTAGCGCTCGCAGCCGTATTCATGCTCGCGGGATTCGGCTTGCTGCTCACGCCCGCAGATGTGTCCCTTGCGTGGTGGATCTTACCGCTGGGATTCGGATTCGGCCAGATCGCCATCGGTTGCTTCGTGTGGAGCGAACGTAAGGTGCGGCAGTGACTGCGCCGTTTGCGCTCGATGGGCTGGATCGCGTCTTCCACGAGCGCGGCCGGCTCGCGATCTGCAGTGCGTTACTCGCTTCAACCGGCGGTAGCACGTTCGTCGCCCTTCAAGAAGCGTGCGATTTGACGGACGGAAACTTAAACCGACATCTTCATCAACTCGCGGAGATGGAGATCGTCGACATGCGCCGCGTGACCGGGCGCGGGCGCCCGCAAACCCTGGTGACCATCACGCCGACGGGACGCGAGCGATTTTTGCAATATATCGATCGGCTCGAAGACGTCGTTCGCGACGTTCAGCGATCGCGCAAACGGAGCACGTCGCCGGAGCGAACCGTACCCGCAACCTCGACGTCGCAGTAAATTCCGAAAACGTTCGCTCGTTCGCGGGCCACGTAGCCGAGAACGTCCGGATCGCGCTCGCCCGTCTGCACGTCGTAGGTCGTGGTGACGCAGCGTTTAATCGTCGATCGCACGCGCAACACGCATTCTCCCAGTTCGAGGCTTGCCTGCGCAAGATCCGATTCGGAGACGTGCGCGTCCGTAGCCGAGCGAACGAAGAGATTTGGTCGCCACCGTTGCACGTCTAAGGGTCTGCCGATCGCGCCGGACACCTCGTCGAGCCAAGTCGAAAGCACGAGCGAAAGCGGAGCGTCGTCGAAATCGTGCCCGCCATCCGCGTCCCGCGCTTCCACCTCGAAGCCCTCGGCCGCCGCCAAATCGCCCGCCCGTGTTTCCTCGGAAATCGTGTGTAAAAGATGATGCTCTTTTCCGCGATATGCTTTGCCAACGCGTGCCTTACCGCTGACCACGTAGAGCGCGCGCGCGCGATCGCCGGCGATACCGTGGGATTCCAATCGCGCCGCCGCGAGCGCCTCTCGGTGCAAGCTCTTGACCGGATAGCGCCACACCGACTCGAGCACGCCGAGGGTGCGCGGCTGGCCCGGTGATTCGACCCGAACCATCATCGCTTGAGGATGCGCCCGGCGAGATCGCGGGCAAATCCGAGTGCGTCGTTCTTGGTCGACTCATAAATCCTGGTAGCATCCCCGGCCGACATGTGCTGTCCGTGCTCGAGAAAAAACGAGACGCCTTCGCCGAGCACGATCGTGCCGGCGTACGCGATCGCACCTTTAATTGCGATACCCGCGACGGGTATGAACCCGGAGAGTTCGCGCGCCAACATGCGCCATCCGAAGCCGCCGCCAACGACCGGCAGCAGCTGCCACAACCGCTGCACGTCGGGCTCCCGACCATACGCAGACTCGATATGCAGCAGCAGCATCATCTGAATGCCGGTGATCGCGACTATATCTCCGGCCGACGCAAATGCGCCTAGTACGAATCCAACTATTGGGATATGATCCACGACGGCACTTGCCAGGGCAACTTTTAACGCGTTGTTGGCCGCGTCGCGGGTAAGCTTTGCGGCGACGTTTTCGCGCATTGGCGGAAGGCAGCGCCCCACCGCGATTTCGACACCCTTGCAGCAGTCGATCATGTGGGCGAACACGCGTGCGCGTAGCGCTTCGCGCGTCACCCCCGGAACCACATATTCTGCCGACGTGCCGGGGGCCGGTGCCGTTGCCGGGCCCGAAGCGGGCGCCGACTCGTCGACGGTTATCGAAAAAATCGGCAAATTCAACGTCCGCAGTGCTGCAAAGTCGGCTCCGGCGCTGTCGCCCGGCCGACCGAGAAACAGCACGAGCCGCGCTTCTTTCGGCTCGATGACGTGCGCGCCGGTGGGGACCAGGGTTTCCAGGCAAGCGGCGGCGTCGAAGGGCGGATCCGACCCGGCGTGATTGGCAAGCAGCAACGCCCGCATCGCCACAATAAGCGCGGGATCGCCGCAGAGGTAAAACCGGAAGGGCTTGCGTGTGGTCGCGCGGACCGCGTTGACGTCGATCCCCTTACGCACGAGCTTGAGAAGGTCGCCTGCAGCAGCTGCCATACGCCCTAGCTACCCCGTTTTGGTCCAAATGTTACGCAGGGCCCACATCGCTGTAGGCCCCGGTTATGGAAACGCTATCCTAGTGGGTGGGACTCTTTGTACGGGTCGTCCGTGTAGTCCAGGAAGACGATGCCCATGACGATTTCCAGAGCCTCGGCGTGCATGCCGCGCTCGTTGGCGATGTCCACGATCGACGTATGACGTTCGCGCCCCATGCGCACGATCGCCTCCGGGGTGGATTTCGTATCGGCGGCGACGATCGTCGCCGCCGCAATTTCGCCCGGCGTCAAATCGTTGTGCAGCATGGTCTCGTAGTCTGGAGCGGTGGCGAGTCCGACGGTAGCAAAGTTTAACGCTTTGCGCAGCGTGGCATAGCGCTGCGGCGAGGTGCCGACCCCTAGCATTGAGATGCGCGCCGAAAGCTGCCGCGACCGCGCCATGTTATACAACTGGTCGGCTTGCGATGCGGAGACGGCCGCCTGTGCGAGCGAGGCGTCCGCTTTTTGCATGAGCGGCACGAGAGCCTGATAATCCACGGTAGCGATATCGTTGAAGTAGTTGAGCTGCGTCTGCTGCAAACGTTTGATGAAGGCATCTAAGTCGCCAAGCGCGATATCGAGTTGCAGCGCCGAAGCGCGCCCAGCGTCGACGCCGCGCACCATGTCGCCGTCAGCCTGCGCGAGTTCTTGAAACATACGCGGATAGGATGGAAAGACGGCGATCGATTCGGACGGGATCGTGCCGAGATTCAGTGGGGCTTGCATCTCCGCAAGCACGTCCTGATTCTCGTGCAAGAGCCCGGTAAGTTTATTCGTCTTCGGATCGGTAGTACCGACGCCGTTAATCGCATTGCTCGAATCCGAGAGGGCACTGTTGATCGAACGCGACATCGACGTCAGGTTTTTCTCGACGGCGTCGAGTTTCGACCCGGGGCGAATATCGATGCGGCTGAAGTCCGGCAGCTCGTACGAGATGCTGTCCAGACGCGTCTGGATTTGCTTGAGTTGGTCGTGGCCTTGATCGTGGCGCGCGCCGATTTGGCCGACTGCCTGTGTTTGCGTCTGCATGGCGGCCTGAAGCTTTGCCCGCAGAGATTGCAGGTTCGGCTGCGTGAGCGTTACGCGGTGCGTTTCCATCTGACGCAACGCGACGATGCGTTCTTGCGCGGCCTGTCGGACCTGCGGATCGCCTTTTTGCAGCGCCTCGCCCAACGTCTGCTCGCTCTTCGAGGTTTCGCCGAGCGCCAGTTCGGACTGGCCCAGGCCGAGCAGCGCCTGCTGATCGTTGGGATTCGCCTTGAGAATCGTTCCGAATTGCATCGTCGCGATGTTGTAACGCGACTCATCGAGGTTATGCAGGGTCTGCACGAGTTTCTGCTGTGGGGTCACCTTGGTCGGATCGAGCGCACCGTAGCCGAGCAGATGTGAAACGCGATTTTTCGGATCGGGATGGTCCTGCAGATAGCGCGTGAGGAGATCCGAATGTTCGTCTTGCAGGGTCCCGAGATGATTCATCATCGTCACCATCGCTTCGGGATCGTATCCGGCGCGCGTCATCAACAGGAGCCCATATTGATCGGCCTGTAATTCGTCGACGCGCGACATTTTTTGCATGATTCCCGCTTGAATCAAGTTGCCGAAGTGATAGATCAGCGGCGAAAAAATCGACGCGACGCCGAGCAGCAGGCTCAGCGCCTGCGATTTGGCTTGACGCGTTACCACGTGGCGCCGTTCGATGTGTCCCGTCTCGTGACCGAGCACGCCCGCCAGCTCGTCGTCGGACTGCACGAAGTCTAAGAGTCCCTCGTCGACGTACAGATAGCCGCCCAGGGTAGCGAAAGCGTTTACGTCGGTCGACCGGATGATTTTGAAGTTATAGGGGACGTCTTTGCGCGCGGTCTGTCGCCAGAGGTTCCCCGTGACGCGTGCGACCCAGGCGTTGAGAAGCGGGTCGGTTTCCACGACGCTCTGGGATGTGACGGCCTTGTCGTAGGCTTTACCCATCTCGATTTCGCTCTGTGTGGAGAGCGCTAAAGCCGGTGCCAGACACATGGCACTAGCGACCGATAGGATGAGCGCGAATGGGACGATGCGACGGAAGAGACGCGGCATGTTTCGATCCTTTGGCCCGCTTACTGCGGACTCGGTACTTCGAGAAGGGTGCTCCAAGAACGCCTCGGCGGGTTCCTGCGTAACGGTGGTTCGATGTGTATGGGATGTGGATAGTCGTAAATACTTGTGCATCCCATGTGGATGCACGGAGGGCAGTGGATTGGATCTTCGAATCCGCCCACGGAATATGACATTGCTGCGCGGGCGAGGGTTAGGCTTAGAAGTCGCCCTCGTCGATCGTGACATCGACGAGGCGCTGACCGAACTAGAAGAACGCCTGGACGAACGCAGGGACTTTTACCGCGGAACGGCGGCAACCGCGGCATTCGGGAAACGTATTCCCTCGGCCGAACAGCTCGGTCGCTTAAGGACGCTTTTAGAGGGCGCGGGGATTGCGCTTTGCGCCCTTTCGGGGGATGCCGAGGTCGCGCGGGTGGCGGCGGATGCCGGCCTCACTTTCGTCGAGCGGCTCGAGCCCAATGGAGAAACCGTCGCCCGTCGGCGGGCACTCCGGGAACGTCCCGACGGTGCGCTCTCCGAATCGGCAAAGTCGCTGATCGCCGATTTTGCGGGAGCGCGGGCCGATATCGCGCAGCGCCGCAAACGCGGCGAGCAGAGCGTACGCCCGCTCGTTCTGGGCAACGTCCAATCGGCGGTCCCGTCGTCCCCACTGACGTTGCAAAGCGTCGAGACCCCGCCCCAAACGCTCTATCACGTGGGCACGTTGCGCGGTGGCCAAGCGTTGCATAACGTCGGCAACCTGGTGGTCGTCGGAGACGTCAACCCGGGAGCCGAGCTGGTTGCGAGTGGCGACATCGTCGTCTTCGGTCGGCTCGCCGGCGTGGCCCACGCCGGAGCGCAGGGCGACGTATCCTCGCGCGTGTACGCGCTTGCTTTGCGGGCCACGCAGCTGCGGATCGCCACCTTCATTGCCGCCGAGGCGGGTAGCGCTACCGGACAGCCGCTGCCCGAGGTTGCCTTCGTGCGAAACGACCATATCGTCATCGAGGCGCACGATCGCGCCCAGCCTTTTCCCGAGGAGAAAAAATCGTGAGCGCTCGCAAAATCGTTCTTACGTCCGGCAAGGGCGGGGTCGGCAAGACGACGACGACGGTCAACGTCGGAGCGGCGCTCGCCAAGCGCGGAAAATCCGTCATCCTCGTGGATGCGGACATCGGGCTGCGCAATCTCGATCTGGTGCTGGGATTGGAGAAGCGCATCGTTTTCGATCTGGTCGAAGTGGTGGAGGGCCGCTGCCAGGTGCGTCAGGCCCTCATCAAAGACAAGCGCTTCGATTCGCTCTCTATTTTACCGGCGGCGCAGACGCGCGACAAAGACTCGGTCACCGAAGAGCAGATGCGCAAGGTCATCGACGACCTCGCGGCGATGGCCGATTACGTCTTGATCGATTGCCCTGCCGGAATTGAAGGCGGATTTCGCAACGCCCTGGCCGGCGCCGACGAAGCGATCGTCGTGACGACGCCCGAAGTCAGCGCGATTCGCGATGCCGACCGCGTTATCGGCAAACTTTCGGAGCGCAACATGCCGATGCGGTTGATCATCAATCGCATCCGTCCCGAGATGGTTCGGGCGGGCGACATGCTCTCCGTCGACGACGTCTGCGAGATTCTTTCGGCCGAGCTGCTCGGCATCGTGCCGGACGACGAAGAAATTATCGACACCACCAATCGCGGAGAGCCGGTCGTACTGGGCGAGCAGCACCGGTTGCGCGCGATCTACGACAAAATCGCGCGCCGTTTGGAAGGCGACATCGTCCCATTCACCAATTTGGAATCGCAAGGATTCTTCGAGCGCCTCTTCGGCGCAAGGAAAGCGGGCTAACGGATGCACGACGTACGACCGGATCTAGAAGTGGATGTAAAGCCGGTGCGCCTGGGCCGCGCGATCGTCATCACATCGGGTAAAGGCGGCGTTGGGAAGACGACCACGACCGCAAATTTAGGAACTGCCCTGGCAAAGCGAGGCGCTACGGTCGCGCTCGTTGACGCGGACGTCGGCCTGCGGAACCTGGATATCGTTTTGGGTCTGGAGTCGCGTGTAAAGTACCACGTGCTGGATGTCCTCGAAGAACACGTGTCGCTCGACGAAGCGCTGGTTGCCGACAAACATTCGGACAACCTGCATTTGCTTGCCGCCGCTCAAACGCGCGAAAAAGACGAAGTCGATACGGAAAAGATGCGCGCGTTGATCCGGCAGCTTCAAGAACGGTTCGATTACGTGCTCATCGACTGCCCGGCTGGAATAGAAATGGGCTTTCGCAACGCGGTCGTCGGTGCACAGGAAGCCATCGTCGTGTGTACGCCCGAAGTGTCCGCCGTACGGGACGTCGACCGCGTGGTTGGTTTGCTTGGAAACGCGTTTCGGCCACAACTGATCATCAACCGTATGCGGCCGCAGCTCGTGAAAAAGGGGAAGATGCTTTCCGTCGACGATGTGAACGCGATCCTGCGGCTTCCGCTCTTGGGCGTCATCGCGGACGAGCCGGAGGTGATCGTTTCGACAAACACCGGACGACCCGTGGCGCTGCGCGACGACTCGCCGACCGGGGCGGCTTATCACGCGATCGCCGCCCGAATTGCGGGCGACGACGTACCCGCGCCGACGGCGGCGCTGAAGGAAACGCTCATGGATAAACTCGGCGCATTTTTCGGGGCTCGCAAATGATCGAATTTTTTCAAAAGCTCTTCGGCAAGCAAAACTCGAGTTCCACGGCCAAGGAACGCCTTCGACTCGTCCTTATGTCCGATCACTTGTCGCTCGCGCCCGACATGGTGGACGCGATGAAACGCGACTTGGTCGACGTCATCTCGCGATATGTCGAAGTCGACAGGACCAAAATCGAAGTGCATTTCGAGCAGCAAGACAAGGCGCTGGCCATGCTTGCCAACATTCCAATCCTCGGCGTGAATCGCAACGCTGGCGGTCCACCGGCTGATAAACCGGCGGGACCGGCGCCGCCGGTTTCCGGGACGCCGCCCAAACGTCGGCGCCGCAAGAAGAGCGCGACCACATCAACAAACCCCGCTCCCGCGACGTAAAAGCGGGTGCTCGCGGGAGCGCGCCGCTACTTTCGAACGTTTAACTGGCTCCTAGCGATCCCGTGCGTGGTGGTCACGTTCCTCGGCGTGGTTTCCATTCAATCGGCGGATCTGCACACGGGGGCCGCAGCAGCGGAGTTCAAAAAACAAATCTTTTACGCGTTGCTCGGGCTGGCCGTTATGGTCCAGTTTTCGCGCATCGATTACCGCTTTTGGCAGCGCGTGGCGCCTTGGTTATATGGGTTCAATCTCTTGCTCCTGGGTTTCATCATGTTTCACGGGCACCAGGCGCAGGGCGCGCAGCGGTGGATTTCGCTCGGGCCGCTCGGGACGTTCCAACCCTCCGAACCGGCGAAGCTGTTTTTGGCAATCGCGTTGGCGGCCGTGCTCTGCCGCGGACGATACGACCGCATCACGGACATGTGGCGGCCCTTGGCGGTGGTGGCCATACCGGCACTCCTCATCCTCAAGCAGCCGGATTTGGGAACCACGCTCGTCGTCTTAGCCATCCTCAGCTCGCAATTGTTTTTCGGGCTTGCGAAGCTTGAGGACTTCGCAATTTATGCGTTGAGCGTCTTCGCGGCGGCGCTCTACGTCGTCACGTCGAAACACATCTTGAAGCCGTTTCAAAAAGCGCGACTGCTCGTTTTCCTTAACCCGAAAGCCGACCCTCAAGGTACGGGCTACAATCTCAATCAGTCGAAAATTGCGGTTGGGAATGGAGAATGGTTCGGCCGGGGCTTGCACCGTGGGACGCAGACGCAACTCAATTTCGTTCCCGAACACTCGCGCGATTTTATTTTCACCGTCGTCGGCGAAGAACTGGGCTTTGTCGGCGCCGTGGCGCTGATCGTACTCTACGGAATCGTGCTCTTCGGCGGCATTCAAGCGATGCTGGCCGCGCGCGATCGTTTCGGATTTCTGCTCGCCGCGGGCCTCGTGGCGATGCTGGCGTTTCACATCCTCGTCAACGTCGGTATGACCGTGGGCATCATGCCGATCACCGGCATTCCGCTACCGTTTATGTCGTATGGAGGGTCGGCGATCCTCACCGATTATACGGCAATTGGCATTCTGCTCAATATTTACGCGCAAAAAGACCGCGGAATGTTGGGCAATGCGTGATGGTCTACGAAGCGCGCAGCCCTCTGGATTCGCAAAGGCTACCGGATCTACCGGCCGGCGCTATGCTCGGCATGCGCGAGGCGCCGTCCCAGCGCGACGCGATGACCTTGCGTTGCGCCATACGCACCTGTCCGAGTTTGACCTTGCGGCTTCACGGCGTCACCGATCTCTCGCTCGAACATCTGAAGTCCTTTCGGCTGCGCGGTTTGGAGATCGATGGCTGCCGGGGTTTCGACCTAACGCAACTGCAAGCGTTGCCGCGAATCGAGTCGTTGGCATTGCGAAACTGCTCTTTTGAGACGACGGTAAAATCGCTTCAATCGCTACCGAGCCTGCAGGCGCTGCGCTTAGAAGGCATGTTCGACGATGTCGATACGTTGCATGAATGCGCTGCGCTGCGGGTCTTGGATCTCAATGGCACGGCGCTTCCCAATTTCCAGGCCGGGTATCGTCTGGAGGCGCTCCAGTTACGCAACCTCGAGACGGGCGAAAACCTTCCGCCTTTACCGCGATCTTTAACCGCGCTGACCTTGAGCGGACTCTCTACCTTACGGCGATTGCCCGACCTCACGCGCATGAATGCGTTAGCGCATCTGCGATTGTGGGGCCTGCCCGGGATTGTGGACCTCGCACCGCTTCTGGAAGCGCCCGGACTGCAGACGCTGGAGATTGCGCGTATGCCGCACTTGCGCGTGCACGACGTTTTCCCGATTGCCGCCATGGGCGGTCTTCGCGAGCTCTCCGTCTCTTTGGGTGGGCGTCGCAAGGATCGAGAGGTCCATCGGGCGTTTGCCGCGGCCCGGCCGCAGACGGCCGGCGCTCTTTAGAGGGGGGTATCCGTCCCGGCGTGAAAGACGCGCCCAAGCCGGGGCGTGGCATCGAGCCGCGCCGGGCCAAAGAGTTTTATTCATAATGAGAGCGCGCTAGAGCTCGCTAGGAGTACCCGCTCGATCGCGGCCGCAAGGAGTCTCTAAGAAAGAGACGGATGCGAAAACCGCCGTCGCGGAGGCGTAGGACCCGTCGAATTCAAGCGTCTCGACCTGCAAAGGCTTAGGTACGCATTGTCTACCGAGATTCTCATCTCGAGCGATCCGTGGGAAAACCGCGTCGCTATTCTCGAGGACGGAGTCCTCTCCGAAATCTACGTTGAGCGCGAAGAAAAAGTCATCGGTTCGATCTACAAGGGCAAGGTCCAAAACGTTCTCCCCGGCATGGGCGCGAGTTTTGTCGACATTGGCCTCGGGCGCAACGCCTTTCTCTACGTCGACGACATCAACAAAACGCCGCTGAACATCGGTGATGTGGAGATCACGCAGGGGCGCAGCGGATGGTCGATTAGCGAAAAGGTCAATCGTGGCGACGACGTGCTCGTCCAAATCGTGAAAGAGCCGCGCGGCCTCAAGGGCGCCCGGATTAGCACGAACATCTCGCTGCCCGGACGGTATTTGATCCTGATGCCGACCGGGAAGTATTCCGGCGTGTCGCGCAAGATTGAATCGGCGGACGAACGCAACCGGCTCAAGAGCGTCATGAAACGCATCCGTCCCGAGGGCATGGCAACGGTCGTTCGCACCGCGGCGTCGGGAGTGAGCGAGGCGGAGCTCATCGCCGATCTCGGCGTCTTGATTCGTATGTGGCACGGAATTCTCGAAACATTTAAGCGCGCTCCCTCCCCGGCGCTCTTGCACAAAGACATGAATCTCGTGTACAAGGCGGCGCGCGACTTCGTGACGGCAGACGTCGACAAAGTTTACATCGATGACGAAGACGAGTACCGCAAAGTGCGCGACTTCTTGCAGCTGCTCGGCCCGCAATATTTAGATCGGCTCGAGTACTACAATTCCGGTCGCTCGCTTTTCAAGGATTACAAGATCGACGAAGAGCTGCAGAAACTTATGCGGCCGAAGATCACGCTGCCCTCTGGCGGATCGATCGTGATCGAGACGACCGAGGCGCTCACGGTCATCGACGTTAATTCCGGTAAATTTACCGGCGGCAAAAACCTCGAAGACACGATCGTTAAAACCAACGTCGAGGCGGCGGCCGAGATTGCCCGCCAGGTGCGCCTGCGCGACATCGGAGGCATCATCGTCTGCGATTTCATCGATATGTCCACCGAGTCGTCGCGCAACCGCGTGATCGCCACATTGGAAGCCGGATTGCGCAAAGACCGCACGCGTGCGACGATTCAATCGTTTAGCAACTTGGGATTACTCGAGTTCACGCGCAAGCGCGTGGGTAAAGACCTCTCTTCGCAGCTGCGCGGCGCGTGCCCGACCTGCGCCGGTTTGGGGAGCGTGCTTTCGCCGCAATCGATGGCGATCGAAACGATGCGCCGCGTTCGCTCCGAGGCGGAGCACGACCGGTCGCATCTCCCGAACGTGCTGGTGGAGTCCTCGCCGACCGTGGCAGCGCAGATCGATTTCTGGTACGAAGACGAAACGGCCGAGTTGGCCAAGGCGTTGGATCGCCGCATTCATCTTCGCGTCGACCCTATGTTGCATCCGGAAAAACTGCGCGTACGTGCTGTTGCAGAACTCCCTCTAAACGGCGCGCTGCGCGTGGGTGACGAGCATGAAGTGGAATTGCTCGCCGGACGTTTGCCGAACGTCACCTCGGCTGCAGCGGTCGTTGGCGACCGCGTAATCGAAGTTGAAAACGCGGCAAACGTTGCCGGGCAAAACGCCCGCGTAAAAATTCTCGACGTCGAGGACGACTACGTTTTGGCCGAACTGACGGACGCGGTCGGCGAGGCGAAGAAGAAACGGCGTCGTCGTGGCGGCCGTAAAATCGCGCCGACTGCGGCGGAGCAAACCCAACAGCTGCGCGAGCTCGCCGAAGAGGCATCCAAGGTCGTGCGGCCGCCGATCGGCATTACCACCGTGACCGAGGAAGAAGAACGTTCCGATAAAGCGCGGCGCGCCGTGGCGATTGGCGAGCACGAACCGGGCGCGATCGTCATCGCGCAGGGTGAAGTGCGAGAAAGCGACGGCACGAGCGCACCGATACGCGAAGGCGATGGAATGACGGGCGAGGGCCACGGCCGCCGCCGTCGCCGTCGTCGCGGACGCGGTCGCGGGCGTGGAGGCGCCGATCCGATGCAGGTTGGGATATCCCCGCAAAGTGCGGCCGCTCAATCAACCGAACCCGAGCCGGACGAAGCCGTCGGCGACGACGAGCCCGCGGCGCAGGGTGATGCGCCGGATCAGGTGCAGGCGCCCGGCGAAGCCGGCGAAGGCATCCATCGCCGCCGGCGCCGCCGCAGACGCGGTCGCGGCCGCGGTCGTTTGGGCGTGCCCGACGCCAGCACGCGGGAGACGGCCCCCGGTGCGCCCGTCCTGCCGGACCGCCATATCTTTAGGGTCGCGCCGGATGGCGCAGCCGAGCCAACCGGCGCGACTGCGCCTCGCGAACCTTCACGCGCGATCGCGCCCTGGAATCGCAAAATCCAAACCCCGGCGCTGGATGCTCCCCCGCCGCATCTACGCGCGGTCGAAGACGTTCCGAAGCCGGTGAAACCGGTTCGCCGGCGCACGGTCCGGTCTACCGAGCCGGCGACACCCCCCGCGGAGCTGACCGCTTCGCCGATGACGGCTCTCCCCGCGCCCGCGCGTGCTCGCCGCACGGCAAAAGCGCCCGCTGCAAAAAAAACAACCGAGAAAAAAGTGGCAGCCAAGAAAACGCCGGCCAAAGCCGCGGTGAAAAAGAGCCCGGCCAAAAAGGCACCTGCAAAAAAGGCGAGTGCCGCTAAGGCGCCGTCGCGCCGGAAAAAATCCAGCGAGTAATTCCCGGGGCCGTCTTCGTCGATTATGACGGGACGGTCACGGATCTCGATACTTTCGACGTCTTGGTGCGCAGCAGCGCCGAGCCGTCCGAGTGGGAGCGGCTCGACAGACATCTGTACGAGGGCACCATGACGTTACGGGACGTGCTCGCAGCGGAAGCCGCGTGCATTCGATACGATCTTGACGAAGCCGACGCGATCCTCGTGAAAAATACGCGTTTCGACCCGACGTTCGCGGCATTCGCGCGCCGCTGCCGCAGCGAAGGCGTTCCAATGACGGTGCTCAGCTCTGGCGTCGAGCCGTTGATCCGCCGCGCATTCGAGCGAGAGGGTCTCGCAGACGTTCCCGTTCGCGCAAACCGCGTCGACGCGTCCCCGCGGGGGTGGCGGTTTCTTTTTCGAGATGCGTCGGCAAACGGGCACGACAAAGCTGCTGCGGTACGCTCAGCGCGTCGCGAGGGGCTCCTTACCGCGTTCGTAGGCGACGGACACTCCGATTTCGAAGCGGCGCTCGAAGCCGACCGCCGGTTTGCCAAACGGGGGAGAGATCTGGAAGCCTACTTACAAAAGAACGGCGTGGAATTCACGCCGTTCGATCGTTTTAACGAAGTTGAAGCCGCGCTTTTTTAGCGCCGTTGCGTGTTGCCCGGTGAAGGTGTCATTGCGTCCCCCATGCGCGCCAGTTTGTCATCCAGGAATTTGAGCGCTCGCTGCAGCTGCGTATCGCGAGCGGGGTTTCCGAGGCGATCGCCTTTTTTTGATGCGACGGAGATATCGGGCTCGATGCCCAAATGGTTAATGTCGCGATTGTGTGGCGTTAAATAGCGCGCCGTCGTAATCTTGACCGCTGAACCGTCGGACAGTGGATAGATCGTTTGCACGACGCCCTTGCCGAACGTTTTGGTGCCGATGAGCGTACCCACACCCGAGTCTTGAATTGCGCCCGACGTAATCTCGGATGCGGAAGCGGTGTACCCGTTGACCAGTACCGCTAAAGGCAGGGGCGGGATAGCCGTATTGTCGGCTTCCAGCGTCGTGATTTGCGAGGCACGCGATTCGACCGAAACGATGGGGCCGCTGGGAATAAACTTCGAGCTGACCGCAAGCGCCGCGGTGAGGTAGCCGCCGCCGTTATCGCGCAAATCCATCACGATCGCGCGCGCCCCGTCGCGTTGAAGGCGGTCCAAGGCTTGGGTGAGCTCTTGTCCGGTCGATTGGCCGAAAACGGTGAGGTCGACGTACCCGACCTTATTTGGAAGCATCTTTTGGTAAACGCTGAGTTGATGCACGATAGCGCGCGTAATGACAATGGGCGCTGCCAGCGCCTTGCCGTCGCGCACGATCGTCAGCGCGACACGAGTGCCTTCTTTGCCCCGCAGGTGTTTGGAGGCTTCGGTGATGGCCATTCCTTTGGTCGGTATGCCGTCGATCGCCGTAATCGCATCGTCCTGCTGCACGCCCGCTTTGTCCGCCGGCCCATCCGGAATCACATTGCTCACGTCGATCTGTTTGGTTTGTTCGTCTTGCTGGATGACGATGCCGGTACCGCCGAACGACTTTCCGTCGAGCGATTGGTTTAAACTGGCGTATTCTTTCGGTGTAAGGAAGACGGTGTATTTATCGTGCACCGAACCGAGCATCCCGGAGATCGCGGAGTACGCGAGTACGTGGGCTCCGACTTTGCCGTGGGAGACCTTCGCAGCGATGGACACTTCACGCGAGATGGATCGCTCGGTCTGTTGCGGATTATCGGCGACCGGTATCGGCGGCAGCGTCGCCCCGATACCGGCGGTCCGCAGCGTTTTTTCCATTTCCGCGCGCGCGCCGGCCACGATCGCGCCGCCGCTGGTGCGCTGATAAAACTCGCTGGTCAACTTCCCATAGGTGAAGGCAATTTCGGTTGCGTCCAGCGCGGAGAGGGTCGTTGGCGCCGCATGTGTTGCCGCCGGGATCTGAACGATGCTGACGAGCAGCGCAGAAACGAATGTAAAACTGATTAAACGATTCATCTCTCTTCTAACGGGGGAATGCGGCCAATCGTGCCTTGGCGGCCGCGAGCTGCTTGTCGCGCGGGGTGTCGATCAGCCCCGGATCGGGATTTTGGTTTACGAGAATGTCGGGTTCGATCCCGCGGTGTTGAATGGAGCGTCCCAGAGGCGTGAGGTAGCGCGCGGTCGTGATCTTGAGCGCGCTCTGATCCGGCATCGGATAAATGCTTTGGACGACGCCCTTTCCAAACGTCTTGGTGCCGACGAGCGTGCCAAGGCGATAGTCTTGCAACGCGCCCGAGGTGATCTCCGACGCGCTCGCGGTGTATTTGTTCACGAGGACGACCAGCGGCCGGAGGCCCCCGATCGCGTCGCCGAGCGCCGGCGAAACCGACGTGTTTCCGTGACGGTCGATCGTCGATACGATGGTGCCGTGCGGAATAAAATAACTCGATATTTCGATGGCCGCATTGAGCAGGCCGCCGCCGTTGTCGCGCAGGTCCAGGATATAGCCCTTCGCGTCGTGCGCTTTACCAAAGAGCAGCGCCCGTTTGACTTCGCTCGCAGAGGTTTCTCCGAAATCGGAGAGCCGGATGTAGTCGTATCCGTTTTCCATCTTCGCGCGCACGGTGGGCACGTGAATGATGTCGCGCACGATGTGGTACGTGCGCTGCTTACGTTGCTTGTATGGGTGGGTGGTGATGGATACGGGCGTACCTTTTTCACCGCGAATCAAACGCTCCACCTTGTCGATCGGCATGCGTGCGACGCGCGTTCCGTCGACCGCAACGACGATGTCGCCGGGCTTGACGCCCGCGCGTGCGGCGGGGAGTCCGTCTATAGGTTGCAGCAGAATTTGGCCGTCGCGCAAGGGCAGAATATAGACGCCGATGCCGCCGAAGTTCCCACCGTTTAAAGACTCATCCAGGCTTTGTATTTCTTGGGGCGACAGGTAGACGGTGTACGGATCGCCGACCGAACTGAGGATGCCGCGCTGGGCGGCCTGGGCGATCGCCAGATTTCCGTTGCCTTTTAGGCGACGAGCGTAGTGGCTTTGCGCGTAGGCGAGCTGGGCGTCGCTGCTCTGCAAGTCGGTGCTTTGGTCGCCGGTGGCGCGCACCGCGGGAAGGGTTGCGTTGACTCCTGCGCCGCGCAGAAGGTGCACGATTCCGTCGTGCTCGCCGCTTAGGAGCGTCTGCGCTCCGACGGGCTTATAGTAAACGCGTTCCACTTGCCGGAACGCCAGCGCCACCAGATGTTCGTCGCTTGGACGCGGAAAAATGGAACGAAGGTCGACGCCCGCGAGTGGCCCGCGTAGCGTCGAGGACCCCTCGACTTGTGTTTGTCCGGCGTTATATCCCCGCTCGTAACCAAAAAACATCATCGTCGCAGCGCCCACGAAGGCAACCGCGGCCACGAGCGCGGCGGCGACTAAGGCACGAAATCTCAACGGCACTCCTCTCACATACCCAGAAACCGCCGGGGCGGTTCCAAGTGATACGCGTGCCGCTTGGCCGTACCTAGTGCAAGTACCCTGCCGGGTCTACCGGTTTTCCATTGATACGCACTTCGAAGTGGAGATGCGGTCCGGTGGAGGCCCCCGTCGAACCAACCGCTCCTACCGCTTGGCCCTTCTGCACGGCTTGGCCGACCGCGACAAAGATCTGCGAGAGGTGCCCGTATCCGGTTGACATTCCCCCCCCGTGGTCGATGAGGATGTAGTTCCCATAACCGCCGTACCACTGGGCCATGATCACGGTGCCGCCTGCCGGTGCGGTGATGGTCGTGCCCATGGCGGCACCGATGTCGAGGCCCTGATGGAATTCGGTCCCTCCCCCAAACGGGCTGTGCCGGTAGCCGAAGGGTGAGGTTATCACCCCCGTGACCGGCCAGCTTAGTGCCCCGGGACTGCTCGTGGGAGGCGTGACCGCGGCGATCCCTCCGGCGGCCCTGCGCGCCGCTGCGGCCGCTGCGGCCGCTGCGGCATCCGCTCGCGCCTTTTCTTGAATGAGCGCTTCCAAATTCGACTCTTCGGATGCCGAGAGTCCCTCGATTTGCGCGACTTGCGACGCTACACTGCGCCGTTGATCGTCGGCAACGGCGACGAGATTGGCCCGTTCGTCGGCGAGTGAGGCCAATTGATTTTTGGCGCGCTGCTGGGCCTGCGCTTCCGCGGCGAGTGCGAGTTGAACGGCCTCGAGTCGCGCTTGCGCGCCGAGCACGATTTTTTCGGCGATCTTGCGGGCCTTTACGTCGCGCTGGTTGGCGGAGATTAAGAGACTCAGGTCGTGCCAGCGTTCCACAAAATCGCTAAACGAACGCGCGTCGAGCAAAACACTCAAGTACCCGGAATCGCCGCGCTCGTAGCTGTCGACCAAACGCTTCTTCAGCAGATCGTCGTGTAATTTGAGCGTTTTTTCCGCAGCTCGCAGTTGCACCGTATTCCACTCCAGCCGGCGCTGCGTGCCCGCCGCTTGACCCGCGAGATCGCCCAATTGCCGGTTGACGCGGGAGATCGATGCGTTCGTGTGCTCGAGCTGCGTTTTGAGGTCGGTCACGCGAACGGTCGCCGCGTGCAGTTGATTCTTCTTGTTGTGCAGCCGCTCGTGCAACTGCTCGCTCTTGATGCGTTCCTGTTCGATGCGCTGCCGTATCGACGTATGTGAGGCATCCGCGGTTGTTGGAATCAAGGCGATTGCCAGAACCGCCGCCAGAAAGGGTCTTGTCATTTTCGGCGCTTGTCCTTCACACAGACGGATCCGCCGATCGACTTGGCATACCGCTTGAGCTCGGCTGATGCTTCGCCAATCTGCGCGTAATTGGTAAGTTCCCGATCCCTGCTGCTGACGATCGCGATCGAGAGCGACATGATGGGAAAACGATTGAGAGCTCCGCGCCGGTCGCGCGTTTCGATATATCCTTGCCGCAAATCGTTCTGCGTGTAGAGCCTTTGGATCTCTCGATCGAACTCGTCGATGATTTCACGCGCAATTTCTTCTGAAAGGTCGGGGTCGGTTACGATGATGAAGTCGTCGCCTCCGAAATGTCCGACGAAGTCGCGCGTCGTCCCGCGCCGCCGTACGATGTCCACCGTGGTGGAGGCCACGAGCTGAATCGCCTCGTCGCCGTGCGTAAATCCGTAGACGTCGTTGAAGGCCTTGAAATGATCGAGGTCCTGATACAGAACGGCAAACGGCACTCCATCGGCTATGCGGCGTCGCAGTTCCGCTTCGATCGAAAGGTTGCCTGGCAGGCGCGTAAGCGGGGAGAGGGAGGCGTCCGTTTCTACGCGGCGGACCTTAGCCCGCACCCGCGCGAGCAGCTCGGCCGGCCCGAAAGGCTTCGTGAGATAGTCGTCGGCGCCGGCGTCGAAGCCGGCAACTTTGTCTTCAACCTCGCCTTTTGCGGTAAGCATGATGATCGGCACCGTTCCATTGACCGGATGTTGGCGTATGCGGCGCGCCGTTTCGTATCCGTCGATCGTCGGCATCATGACGTCGAGCAAGATAAGGTCCTTCTGTTCGGTATCCAGCTCCGTCAGCGCGTCCGAGCCGCTCGCGACCGAGGTCACGTCGTATCCGGCGATTTCCAAATTCGTGGCGATGATCTTGCGCAAGTTCCGGTCGTCGTCCACAACGAGAATACGTTTTCCGGCCGCTTCGCTCGCGGGAGTCATTTCTCGCGCTCCGGAAGCGTGACCGTAAACGTCGTGCCGGTAGCCGGTTCGCTGCGCACGCCGATATTGCCGTCGTGTGCGCGTACGAGCGAGTGTACGATGAATAGGCCCAGACCGCTACCGCCTACGGCGGTCCCCAAATCTGACTCCAGGCGATAAAAGCGATCGAAGGTATACGGCAAGTGCTCTTCATCGATGCCGACGCCTTCGTCGCGTATTTCGATGATGGTACTCGCCGCGGTCTGATGTGCGGTGACGGCGATGGCCCCGCCCTTCGGAGAATATTTGACCGCATTCTCGATCAAATTTCGGAATACGTCTTGGAGGCGCTCCGGGTCGCCACAAACCGTGACGCCTTCCGTTTTGCGCTGCAACTCGTGATGCTCGATCGTTCCTGTTCGCAGAATTTCATCAAGCAGCCAATCCAGCGAAATTCTATCGCGGCGGCGCAACATTTGCCCGTCCTCCATGCGCGAAACGAGCAGCATGTCATCGACCAGCCGAGCCAGCCGGTCAGCCTGCCCTTCGATCACGGTCAGATATTCCTCGCGCTCGCGCTCGAGGATTTCGGGGTCGGCCCGCAGCGTCGCCGTGTAGGCCTTAATTGCCGCGAGCGGCGTTTTTAACTCGTGCGAGACGGTGCTTACCAATTCGTTTTTGAGCTGCTCGATTTCGGTCGCCCGGATAGGTGCGAAGGTAACGATATAGCCATCGAGAGTATCGCCGGTATGCAGCGTCGCGATGCGCCCGCGAACGTCGACCGATCCCTCCTTGGATTCGCGCAACGAAAACTGCACGCTGCGCGGCTGACGGGCTCGACGGTCGCTCTCGAAGAGCCCCTCCGGACGCGCGAGAATTTCCTCGAAGGGCCGTCCGAGGACGCTCAGCGACGAGAATCCCGTGAGGGTTTCGGCCCCAGCGTTAAAGCGCACGATGCGCCGCGACGCATCCAATTCGGCGACGCCGTCGACGACCGACTTAGCGAGCGTTTCGTACAGGGACTTGAACTCGATCAGCTCGTCGAGTAAGTCCCTGGTTACGTCCTCAGGTAACGGCCGACCGATATCCACGAGGCAATCAAGCCGACGGCACAGCCGACGGCCAAGAGATCCGGAGCTAGGGACAGCACGTCCACTTTAATCGCGCCGAGCTGAAGAAAAGGCAGCGCCGCGATCAGCTTGGGAATAAGGGCCGCGCGACCGGCGGCAAGAATGGCGACCGCGAGTAGCGCGCCGATCAGCCCGTCGAGCAGGCCTTCGCAGATAAACGGGAGCCGAATGTACATGTTCGTCGCACCAACGAGCTGCATGATCGAAATCTCGCGCCTGCGGGCGAAAACGGTGAGGCGAATTGTGTTCGCGATGATAATGCCCGCCACGGCGATAAAGAGCGCGATGACCGCGATGCTTACGCGCCGGACCACGGCGAAAAGGGCGAGCATCTTCCCCACCACGCTTTGCCCGTAGTCCACGAATTGAATTCCCGGCATTTTTTGTAGAGAGCGGGCCACGTTGGCAACCTGTTCGGGCGAACGCACGCGTACGCGGAGTTTGTCGGGAAGCGGGTTCTCGGTAAGGATCGACGTGTCGATCTGGCCTTTCATCCGCATCCGCAGTTCGCGCAGGCCATCACGCTTGGGGACGTACGCTACGTCGGCCACCCGGTTGTCCTTTGCAAGCGCGGTGAGTACGGATTGCTTTTGCGCCTCAGAAACGTTGGTAGCGAGATACGCCGAGATCTTAATCTGGCTGAGGGCGTCGGCCCCCACATTGGTTAAGGATGCCCGGACGTACAGAAACGCACCAAGGATCACGATGGTAACCGTAACCGTACCGATGGCCGTGACTTGCATGCCGGCGTTACGTGTGAAGTTCCGGAAGACCTCACCCAGAAAGAATCTGATCTTTCCCCAGTCCAAGAAAGTAATACCCCCGCTCTTCATCGGTTACGATGCGTCCGTTTTCGAGCCGTACGACTCGCCGGCGCATGCGGTCCACGACCGCTTGGTTGTGCGTTGCGACGACGACGGTCGTCCCTTTAAGATTGATGCGCAGCGGCAACTCCATGATCTCGGTCGTATTTGAGGGATCGAGATTTCCCGTGGGCTCGTCGCACAGCAGTAACTTCGGGTTGTTGACCAGCGCGCGCGCGATGGCGGTTCGCTGCTGCTCGCCCCCCGAGAGTTCCCCGGGGTACATGCGGCTTTTGTGCGATAATCCGACGAGGTCCAGCGCTCGGGGCACTTGCCTGCGGATATCGCGAGTGTGCGCTCCCGTGACTTGCAAGGCAAAGGCCACGTTTTCCCAGACGGTCTTATCGGAAAGCAGTTTGAAATCTTGAAAAACGACGCCCAGGTGCCGCCGGAGCGCCGGAATCCGCGACCGCCGCAAGCGGTCCACGCGAATGCCATCCACGGAGATGCTGCCCGCCGAAGGCTTCATCTCACGGTAGAGCAAGCGCAACAGGCTCGACTTTCCCGTTCCGGAGTGTCCGACGAGGAAAACAAAGTCGCCCTTACCGATCTCAAGATCGATTCCGTCCAGGGCGCGCACTCCGTTTTGATAGACCAGCGAGATGGCGCGTAATGAGATCATCGCTACAGAAGGGTTTTTTCGAGCCTTCAGACGGATACCTCCGATT
>JALYVW010000114.1 GCA_030853005.1 Vulcanimicrobiota bacterium | reverse complement strand
GGACTCGGCCTTCCCGACCGCGACTATTACCTCAACGACGACGCAAAAACAACGAGTATTCGAAACGCCTACGTCTCGCATGTGCAGACCATGTTTCAACTGCTCGGCGATACTTCTACGACCTCGGCCGGCGAAGCGCAGAGCGTGCTCCAAACGGAGACGGCATTAGCAAAAGTCGAACTGTCGCGCGTTGCGAGCCGCGATCCCGCCAACGTTTACCACAAGATGAGCTTCGCACAACTCCAGGCACTGGCACCGAATTTCAACTGGCAGGCGTATTTTGCCGCGCGCGGCATCCCCACGACGGTCACAATCAACGTCGCGCAACCGAATTTCTTTAAAGGCTTCTCGGATCTGCTCGGCACCATCGGCGAGCCGAGCCTGCAAACCTATCTGCGCTGGCATGTGGCGCACGCCTATGCGAACGCCCTTTCGCAACCATTCGTCGATGCCAATTTTGCGTTCTTTTCGCACACCTTACAGGGGACACCGCAGCAGCAGCCTCGTTGGAAGACGTGCGTGCAGGCGACGAACAGCGCGTTAGGGGAGGCGCTCGGCCAGTACTATGTGGAGCAAACTTTTCCGCCGGCCGCAAAAGTCCAGGCGCTTGCGATGGTCCGCAATATCAAGCAGACGTTACGCGACGACTTTTCGACGCTCGAATGGATGTCGCCGCAAACCCGTTTGCGGGCCGATCAAAAGTTGGACGCTTTTCTTCTGAAAATCGGGTACCCGGATAGGTGGCAAGATTACCGTGCGCTGCCGATTTCGAAGCAGTCCTACGCTGGAAATGAAATCGTGGCCGCGCATTATGAGAGTTCCCGTGCGATGGCGCGCATCGGCCACCCGGTGGATCGTGCACTCTGGGGCATGACCCCTCCGACGGTGAACGCGTACTACAACCCATCGGTAAACGAGATCGTCTTTCCAGCCGGTATCCTCCAGCCGCCATTTTACAATAAGAACGCCGACATGGCCGTCAATTACGGCGGGATCGGAGCGGTGATCGGCCATGAGTCGACGCACGGCTTCGACGACGAGGGGCGCAAGTTCGATCTCAATGGCAATCTCACGGATTGGTGGTCGGCGCAGGACGCGACACGATTTAGCGCTCGGGCGCAATGTGTTGTCGACCAGTGGAACAAACTTTCGCCGTTACCGGGCGTCCACGAAAACGGGCAACTCGTGCAAGGTGAAGAGATTGCAGACTTGGGAGGTCTCACGATCGCCTACAAGGCGTTTGAGAAATGGCAGTCCCATCATCCTCGGCGAACGATTGACGGCTTCACTCCAGAGCAACGCTTCTTCATGGGTTGGGCGCAAGTTTGGGCCGGCCAGGATCGCCCCGCATCGATCGCGCTTCGGGCAAAGACGGACGTCCATGGCTACGACAAGTTCCGCGTGAATCAAACGGTGGCGAATTTGCCGGGCTTCGCGCAAGCCTTCTTCTGCAAACTTAACGACCCGATGTATCTGGCGCCTAAGGACCGTTGTCAGATCTGGTAATTGCTGCGCCGGCGGAGCGATCACCACCGCAGCGGCAAACACGGTCGCGGCATAACAGCACCCTATCTCGCGTCTTGTTACCTGTAAACCATCCTCCAGCGCAGCTCTCGCCAATGCGATGCGGAGCTCGTTCCGGGTACTGCTAGCAACTTCGCGGCCTGGACTCTCCAGAGGCAGTCGCCGTTAGTCGTTTCGAGCGAGCCTTCGTTACCGTAGTAACCCCTTTTTCCGGGTAGCGCGGTCTACTATGGTGACGGCGATGCCTCCGAGCAAGAGTACGATGGTTGCAAACCACAGCGCGTCGTTGTAACGCCCTCCATGCGACAGTATCTGCGCAACGAACAAGGGTCCCGAAATCTGCCCCACTGAAAACGCCGCAGTGAGCACAGCGACAATCCCGACGTTTCCCGGTTCGAGCTCACGCCCTGCGACAAAGACCATTGAGGAGATCGCGACAAAGGTTCCGCCCAGCGTCACCGCCGCAAACACGACGTCGAGAATATTTGGAGCGAGCACGGGAGCAAGGACGCCGAGACCCTGTATGATCATAGCAAAGGAAATTACCGCGAACCTATTGCGTCGAGTGCAGATGCGATTCCAAATCGCTATTGACGGTATTGCTGCAACCCCCACGATAAGCCAGGCCAGATTCGAGAATTGCTGCAGCCCCGGGGTCTTGGCCAAGAAGAGAACTATGAACGTAGCTGGGATAATATAGCCTATCCCTTCGGCCAGGAATGCGCCGTTCAACGCGATTGTGAGTGGTTTAAGGCGCTTTGACCCTATGGTTGGAACGCTCGGCGCGGCGAGCCCATTATTTCCGCTCTGCAAAGCGATCAGCGCCGGCACAAGCAAAATTACGCTGAGGGCAGTCATGTACATCCATGAAAGACGCCAGTCGGGGTTAGCGCTCGTTAGCATCATCACCAACGCAGTCAAGGCTATGCCTGAACCAACTCCGCTGAAAAATATGCCGTTCCACGACGGCTTGCCCAACTGCGCCGCTCGGTCGAGAATAATTCCCGCCGAATACACGAACGCGATGGCACTGGCGATTCCGCTCACCAATCGTAGCGCCAACCATATGTTCTCGTTCGTTGTGAGCGCCATGGCGCCAGTTGTCAGGGTACTCGCGATAAGAGCGGCTATCGCAAGGTTAGTGCGGTTCTTCGCAAGACTCTCTTGGCGCGAGATAATGGCCCCTAGAAAGTATCCCAAGTAATTCGCTGAGGCGAGTAGTGAGGCAAACCCTGTCGAAAGGTGAAGCGCATCTTTCATAAGCGGGATGATGGGCGTGTATGAAAATCGCCCCACGCCCATCGCAAGCGCGAGGGCAGCGCCTCCGCCGACTGCTGCGAAAACGTGGGTCCCCAGGGTGCGCGATGCTTCGGTGACTCGGGCCAATCTAAGCTCCAAGATTTCTTTGCATGAGTCGTTCGCGCATAATCTTGGGTCGTCGCCGCAACGTTTTTGTAATCGGCAAACGGTCTATAGCAACGTCGCCATGCTCCGTTACGAAAACGTTTTCGACTGCCCCGTGATTCGGCGGTAGGTGCGACCACATATGCACATTTGGGATTGTTATCGGTTGCAAACTTTCATCGCAAATCCGGAGCGCCCGGCGGCCTCCTAGGGCGCGAAACGCTCGGTCTCCTGAGCGCGATATTTCTCATAGATGACGAAGTATGAAGCGATCACCGCCGCAACGGCAAAGACGACCAGGCCGTCGCCGACGGCTTCGGCGAGCGACTGCGAACGGCCGGCGGCAACATAGCGCAGTCCGGCGCGAATGAGAAACGCCCCGATCCAGATGGACATCGTGATCCACGAAGATTCCAGATACATCACGCCAGGTTGGTCGGTCGCGCGCACGCTGGTGTGCCGACCGCGAAAAATTCCCAAGGGAATACCGACGATAATGCCGAGGAGAATCGCTACGACCACTTGCCATACCGGTGGAGGCACGATTCCCGTGACGGCGGCGGTGGCGTACGTGCTCCACACGCTAAATCCGGTCAGGACGAAAAACAGGATCGGCATCACCCACATGCGGGTAACCGTCATTCTTTGCGGGCGCGCAAAACGGAAAATAAGTATGGCAACGACGACGACGTAAATGACAACGGTTGCCCCGACCGGCGCGGCGGAGTGATGTCCCATATGCGGTCTTCCTCACGGCAAAAGAAAAGGAACGCGTCGGCAAACGCGTTCCTTTCTCTTTCGTCCAGCGGGCGAAAACTACTTGATTTCGACGGTAGCGCCGGCGTCTTCGAGCTTCTTCTTGACGCTCTCGGCTTCGTCTTTGCTGACGCCTTCTTTGACGGCCTTGGGCGCGCTTTCGACGAACGTCTTGGCTTCGGTCAAGCCTAGGCTCGTGATCTCGCGCACGGCTTTGATGACCTTGATTTTTTCGGCGCCCGCGCTCGCAAGCACGACGTCGAATTCGGTCTTTTCGGCTGCCGGGGCCGCGGCTGCGCCGCCGCCGGCAGGCATCGCGGCCATGGGGGCCGCTGCGGAAACGCCATATTTCTCTTCGAGCTGTTTGACGAGGTCCGCGAGTTCCAGGACGGTGAGTTTATCGATTTGACTGATGAGTTCGGCTAATGCCATGATCGTGTTTTCCAGTCTCCTTTAAGCGTTCGATCCCGCGACTTCTCGTTGCTCGCGGAGTGCATTGAGTGCGCGGACGAGTCCGCTCGTGTTGCCAGAAAGTACCGTAACGAGTCCGCGGAGCGGGCTCGCCAGCGAACCGATCATCTTGGCGATGAGTTGGTCCTTCGGCGGTAACGCGGCAAGGGCGTTAACCTGCGCGACTCCGACGAGCATGCCGTCGATAAAAGCCGCTTTGACTTCGAGGGTCTTGACGTCGTCGGAAAACTGTTTGATCGCCTTTGCGGGCGCTACCGGATCTTCTCCGGCGAATACCACGCCGGTCGGCCCGGCCATGAAGCTTTCGATCTGTTTTGCAAGATCGTCGCCCGCGGCGATGGAGAACAGCGTGTTCTTGACGACGGAATACGTGCTGCCGTCCTTACGAAGTTCCGTGCGGAGTTTCGTAATTTGTTCGACGGTCAGACCCGCATAATTGGTGAAGAAAAGATTCTTCGAGTTCGAAAGACGGTCGCGCAGCTGGGCAATTGCGGCCTCTTTTTTTGCGGTCGGCATTCGCCTTTTTCCTTATCGTAAACGAAAAAGCGCCCCATCCGTCCGGAGGAGCGCTCGCTAGAGTCGAATCAAACCGTTTCGAGACAACGCTCGAAACATTCGAAAAGCGATATCGCATCCTCTGTAGGCGCTGCGCCGGAGCGAAGCATTACGGATAACCACCTACGGTCTTCGGAGCCGTGGGCCATCATACCAAACCCACGGCTCCGGCGCAAGCGGAAATCACAAAGTGTGTAGGAGCAAAGCAGAAGTGTCCCCATCCCCGCAAAGCAGAAATGTCCCCTTGAGGGCTAAGGGCCTCCGTCATGGAGACTGTAACCTTGACCACCAAGGAAGTACGCCGGCTCGAAGTAG
>JALYVW010000113.1 GCA_030853005.1 Vulcanimicrobiota bacterium | reverse complement strand
CGCCGCGTATTTTTTTCGCGACGCGGGAGATCCGACGGGCGACGTCCACCAGCGTTACCGCATTGATCCCGACAAGCTGTCGCGCGCGTTCATCGCGATGCTCAAAAACGCACGCCCGGAAAAACGCACGATC
Organism: Vulcanimicrobiota bacterium; assembly: GCA_030853005.1. Taxonomy (GTDB): domain Bacteria; phylum Vulcanimicrobiota; class Vulcanimicrobiia; order Vulcanimicrobiales; family Vulcanimicrobiaceae; genus JALYVW01. Next base: position 4,905 of record JALYVW010000113.1, on the reverse strand, counting down.
GTGCGCGAGCGCGTATCGCTTTTGGCCTCGATGGACTACATCAACCGGCAACTGCGCGAGCGCGGCGAAGTGCTTTTCTCCTCGCTCTGCCACGACTTGGGCATGGCACGCGACACCATCATCGTGACGTTCTTGGCGGTGCTCGAACTGATCCGGCGAAACCGCGTGGGGGTCGATCAGCCGGAGGCGTTCGACGACATACGCATCTTTGCGATCGCGCGGGAAGCAAAATAACAACCATGCAAACCGAAGAAGCGCCAGGCCAACCCGAGGTTCTGGAGATCGAAGCCGGCGAGACCGACGCGCAGGAACTCGAAGGCGCGGTCGCACGCTTGCACATTTCGATCGAGGCGGTCCTTTTTGTAGCAAGCGAATCGCTGACGATCAAACAGATGGCGAAGCTGGTGGGCGCAACCGAGGTTGAAGTGGCCGCAACGCTGCAGCACATCGAAGCCGACTTCGCCGACCGCGGGATCGTCTTGCGCGAGATCGCTGGCGGCTACCGCTTCGCGAGTTCCCCGCTCGCTCGCGAGGCCGTCGAAGCGTATCTGCTCCCGCCAAAAAACAACCTCTCCACTCCAGCCCTCGAAACGCTCGCCATCGTCGCATACATGCAACCCGTTACCAAGGGCGAGATCGAATCGATTCGCGGCGTCGCCTCCGACAGCGTCGTCTCGACGCTGCTGGACCGCGGGCTCATCCTGGAGGCCGGCCGCAAAGACGTCGTCGGAAGACCGATGTTATATAAGTCGACGGCGGAATTTCTGGAATCGTTCGGCCTGCGGTCGCTCGATGATCTTCCCCAGATGGAGTTGGAAGCCGGCCAGCCGCTGGAACTCGATTTGCTAACGGCCGGATTGGCCGCGGCGCGATCTCCCGGCGACGCGCCGGCCTAACGCGGCATGCGCATCGGCGTGCACGTGCGTACGTCCGGAGGCTACGCAGCTGCCGTCGAGTACGCCAAACGCATCGGCTGCGATGCCGTGCAAATGTTTTCTTCCAACCCGCGTAGTTACCGCACGCCTCCCGTAAACGTGCCCGCGATGGAAGCGTTTGCAACGTTGCGTTCCGCCGCTGGTCTGAATCCTTGCGTCATCCACACGCCGTATTTGATCAACCTGGCAAGCGACGATCCGAAAATCGCGCAAGGCTCGCTCGGCCTGCTGCGCTACGATTTAGCGGTTGCCGCGGCCGGCGACATCGCGTACGTGAACACGCATCTGGGTTCGTATGGCAAGCGGGACCGTAACGAGGGGTTCCTCGCCGCTTGCCGGCTGTTGGAAGCGGCGCTTTCTGGCATCGCGCCCGGCGTGCATTTGGTTATGGAGAACTCGGCTGGGGCGGGAGCGCTGTGCGGCGGAACGCTCGAGGAGCTTGGACGCTTTCTGCAAGCGCTCGACCACCCGCAATTGGGCGTTTGCCTCGATACCGCGCACGCATGGGCGGCAGGCTACGACATCGCGAGCCAATCGGGGGTCGACGCATTCTTGGACGGCGTGGCCGAACACATCGGCCTGGACCGCGTGCACGTGTTCCATTTTAACGACACCACGGTGCCCCTTGGCGGAAATCGGGACCGGCACCATCACATCGGCGAAGGCAACATCGGCTTCGAGGGTTTCCGTGCGCTCGCCGCGCGCTCAGACCTGCGCGGCAAGACCGCCATCCTCGAAACGCCGGGAGAAGAGGAAGACGACCGGCGCAATATGGCAACGATCCGCGCGATCTTCGCATGATCGCGCACTTTGACGTCGACGCATTCTACGCAAGCGTCGCCGTACGCGACGATCCGAGTTTACGCGGCAAGCCGGTCGCCATTGCGGGAAGCAGCCGTCGCGCGGTGGTGCTCACCGCGTCCTACGAGGCGCGACCCTTCGGCGTGCGTTCGGCGATGCCGTTGTATCGCGCCCTTGAGGCCTGCCCTCAGCTGGTTGTGGTGAAGCCGGACATGCTGAAATATCGCGAAACGTCGCGCGCAATCTTTGCAATTTTCGCACGACGCGGCCGCCCCGTGCAGGGCCTCTCGATGGATGAGGCCTTTATCGACTTGGGCACCTGCGACGTCGCGGCGGCGCTGGACATCGCTCGCGCGATTCGCAGCGAAGTCCGCGAAAACACCCAACTGACGGTCAGTTGCGGCGTAGCGACCGGCAAGATGGTTGCGAAGATCTTATCGGATGAATGCAAGCCCGACGGCTTGCAGGGCCTCGCGCCGGGAGAAGAAGCCACATTTCTCAAGCCGCTTCCCGTCGGGCGGCTATGGGGCGTCGGTCCAAAAACGCAGGCGCGCCTCGCCGAACGGGGCATCACGACAATCGGTGAGGTCGCCGCACTAGACGATTCGACCGTGCGCGCGCTGTTCGGTACGTGGGGCATGGATCTGCGCGAACTCTCACGCGGTATTGACCGGCGTCTCGTCGACCCTGAACGCGAAACGAAATCCATTTCAACCGAAGAAACCTTCGAATACGACGTTCGCGACGAAGCCACGCTACGCGACATCCTTCGGACGCAGGCCATCGAGCTCGCGCAAAAGCTCGAAGCCGAGGGCCTTTCCGCCTGCACGATCGGCATCAAGATCAAACGCGCAGATTTCCGCGTTGTCGGGCGGCAGACCAATCTGGCGGAACCGACCGCACAAGCGCGCACGATTTACCGTGCCGCGCTGCACTGCTTGGAGCGCGCTCACCTCGCGCGCACCCCCGTACGGCTGTTGGGCACCCGAGTAGCGTCACTCGTCGCCGGAGCATCCAAGCAGCAAGCCCTCTTTGGCGAAGCCGCCCCTACAAGCGTACTGACCTAGCTGGGCTGCGGGCCACAATGAGTTGGCCACATTGAGGCACCACTGGGATAGGTCCCATCATGCGACCAGTGATTTCTGCGGTAGGTGGCTGTTTTCGTAGAGGCCGAGGAACTCCTCGGGCGTTTTACCACCGAGGCTGCTATGCGGATGGAGCGCGTTGTAGCCTAAGCGCCATACTTCCGCCGCATCTTTCACGGCAAAGATCGTCCGAAAGCGATTGGGGTTGAGGAGCTCGTCGCGCACGCGAGAGTTGAACGATTCGATGAACGCATTCTGCGTCGGCTTACCAGGCTGGATGAACAGCAGCGTAACGCCGTGTTCTGTCGACCAATCGTCAAGTTTTCCGGCGATCATTTCCGGGCCATTGTCCACGCGCAGGAACGCGGGATAGCCATGTTCGTGCGCGATACTTTCCAACGTCTGAACGACCGACGCCGACGTGTATGAGAACGCCGGATCGACGGCATGTGCATACTTGGCAAGCTCGTCAAGCACGGTGAGCACGCGGAACGCCCGGCCATGGATGAGGCGATCGGCAAGGAAATCCATCGCCCAGATCTCATTCGGCCGGGTTGCCCGTTGCACCGGGAGCCCACGCGTGAATTTCGCGCGGCTGCGACGCTTGCGGCGAGCGATCTGCAGGTTTGCCAATCGATAGAGGCGCCGGAAACGCTTGAAGTTCATGTAGCCGTCATCGGGGCGCGCCTCACGTTCATACCGGCCATACAACCGCACGCAGCCGAAGCGCAGGTGCTTCTGCGCCAGCTCCGTCAGACGGCCCACGACTTTGGCATCATCAAGCGCTTTGGCTGAGGGGCATTCGCGAGAGGAACGGCGCCGCGCTCCGATGATTTTGCAGGCCTCTCGCTGGGTCAGTCCCGATTGCTGCAAGGCCTTCACCGCTTTTTGCCGCTGTGAAGGCCCCATCCGTTTTTTCGAATGAGCTCTTCCATGGCGTCGAGTTTAATCGTTTGGCGGGCAATGATGCGTTGCATCTGCCCGTTCTCGGCTTCCAGCTGCTTGAGGCGTACGACGTCGGCGACTTCCATGCCGTTGTACTTGGCTTTCCAACCCCGTACGGTGTTCTCGCTCACGCCAAGGCGGCGGGCGAGTTCCTTGGCGGTAACGCCGGCGTCGTACTCCCGGACCGCATTGACGATTTGCGTCTCCGTGAACTTGCTTTTGCGCACTGACGGATCTCCTTGACTGCCCGATTGGGCGGCGATCCGCAGTTATCCCTGGCTCCCGATTCAGGGCCTACCCCACGACCATAAAAGTTCGCCCATGCACTTCGCTAAATACGCCCGGTCAAGGAAGGCCATCATTTTCCACGCGGCCGTCGGAGCCGTGGCCGTGGCGGCTTTCAAATAGCGGAAAGCGTTGAAATAGTCGCCACTCAAAGCACAGATCCATGCCAAGGCTTTTTCGGTTTGAAACCGATTCTCCCGAAAATACTCGGGCCACGGCTTCATCAACTCTGCGCTTATAACGGCGCGAGCCGTGGGAATCGGGATCTCCCGGGCTAGCACCGCTAGCGTATGGGTCGCCCAGGCGCGAAATTCCAGCATGTCCTCACGACCGCTTGCAATGACCTCGACCAAGGTTAACAGCGTTCTTGATTGCTCGTGGTAGATCTGCTGGCGGCCTTGTATGAGGCTTTGAAGATCGAGGAACCTCACTCGAGCGGAGTGGCTCGCCGATTTGGCGAGATGCGCAAGATCGGATTCTGCGCCCTCGAGGTCGTTCGCCATAACTTTGCCGCGCGCGCCCCAGTAGGTGATTTCTAATTGAAGGTCTACATGCTTTGCAATTTTGGCAGCCTTCTCCGCAGCCGAGAGATGCTCACACGCGATTTCGTGTTCACCAATCCTGGCATAAGCCATGCCGAGAATCATCTGGCGCTCAGCCGCTTCTTTTGCGTTCCCCTTTGGCGCGGGGCGATCGATCAAGAATCGTATTGCATCTGCAAACTCTTTTTTCACATAAATCCGCGCTCTTTGCAAAACGGCGCCATAAGGCGGAGACGCTCCGGCGGATAAGTCAAATACGTCCGCCGCCTTGGTAAACTCCGCGGCCTTGAAAAGATTGTCCATCTCTTGGAC
>JALYVW010000041.1 GCA_030853005.1 Vulcanimicrobiota bacterium | reverse complement strand
CTTTGGCGGGGGGCGTCATTTTGACCCTATTGTGACGCGCGGCATACAACATAAGCTCTTGTTTCGGAACGTTCAGCAAATCGAAGAGTTCGAAATTCCGGTAAATCGCGTCGATCTTTTCTTCGCGTCCATCGTCGAAACGGATGAACAACGCCTCTTCCGTAAAGACCACGTCTTGCGGCGCGACGATATGCGCTACGAGTTCGTTCGAGCGCGTCAATGCCTGCGCGAGCCACGTCATTTCAGGCCGGTAATCTTTGGATTCTTCGGAGACCACGATGGCGACCACCGGCGCCTCTTTGCCGCTCGCATATTTGATCATCGATGCAAATCCCCGAACGATGCCTTGGGCGCCGCCGACCGCCTCCATTCCGAGATTGCAATATGCCTCGGCCATCGCTCCAACGAAGCCCATCCCGCCCGGCACGCTGTCGAGCTCGCTCGCGGAAAGACCCACGTCGGTCAGGATGAGATCCGGGCGGATTACGCCGGGGATCTCCTGTTTGAAACGATTTTGCCGGGAGAGTCGAACGATGTGTTCGGGTTTGCCGCGATCCAGATATTCGGCAATGAAGGACGGCGCGGTGCCGCGCGCGCTACGATTGTACAGCGCGTTCAGCGCGCGGTAGAAAGCGACAAGATCGGGGCCGAGCGCCACAATTGCGTCGTACGTTTTCGCCGACAATGCGAAAGGCTCGGGACTGACGCGCCAGGCGATGCGCTCCTCCGCGTTTTCGACTTTGAAAAGCCCGGGGGGGATCGCGTCATAAAGAAAGTGCGCTTGATCGCGTGCCGTGAGACTCGAGTCGAAGGCCGTGCAAGGCATAGGTGGGTGCAGACTCCTATCGTCGGGGGCCGTCAGGGATCTTCGCGCTCTTAAAAGCGATGTAAAGCCGACGCATCGACCATAAGAATACCCCATTTTAGGGCAGGGTTGCAGGTTGCTCTACTCGCCCGCAGCCGCTATTTAATGGTAATGGCTCCTGGGGTGAGGATGGCGCTCTCGATGTGGACCATGCCGCCGCGGAGTACGAGCGTCAGGTGCAGGATGCCCGTGAGGCCCACGCGGTCCAACGCTACGTCTTCTATGACCCGCGAGGCGTCCTCGCCGGAGATGAACGCCAGGGCTGCATTCTGCGAAAACGAGCCCCGGGACGTGGCATAGGTTTCCAAGACCGCCAAGGGCATTTCGCGCCCCGCCGGGGTTCCGGTTGCGTGGCCACCGCAATAGGTCACTTGGAGTGCCTGCCCGCGGACGAGCAGTTTCTCGTGGGTGCACCGTACCGCCGGTTGAGCGGTCGAAACCGCTCCGCCCAGGAGGGCGAGAACGATCGAACCGAGCCAAAATCGCCGCATCGTCTCTCCTCGCTTTAAAAACATAACGGTTGCATTGCGACATTCATTCCATTTGACAGGGGGTATACCATGGAAACGATGCGATTTGACCTCATCGCCCTCGATCTCGACGGCACCCTGCTCGATTCACGGGAGGACGTGTCCGCGCGCAACCGCCGGGCGATCCGGTCGGCCCTCGACGCCGGAATTCGGATCGTACTGGTGACCGGCCGGGGCGTCGATACGCCCATTCGCATCAGCAAAGACCTCGGCTTGAATTTGCCGGTTATCTGTTGCCATGGCGCGCTGACGAAAGATTTCGGGGCGAACCGCATCCTTGGCCACATTCCCGTTCCGCTGCCTTATGCGAAGGCCATGGTCGAGTACGCGGAACGCGAAGGCCTCTCGATTGCCATCTATTTAGACGAACTCTTTTACCGCCTCGACGGCGGAAAACTCTTTATGGATGACATGCGCGGCCCGGCTTGGCGCGAGGTGCGAACCTTTGGGGATGTGCTGCACGCCGCGCCAACGTTCATTCGTTTCTTAGGAGCCGAATCCGTGGAAGCGATGCAGCGGGAGTTTGGCGACTTGCCTTTGCACTTTAAGTACGAAAGCTGGCTGGATTTTGTCGAGTGCGCGGTAACCAATCGCGACGCAACGAAACAGCGGGCGCTTGCGAGGCTTTGCGCAGATTTCCAGATCGCTCCTGAAAAGGTGCTCGCGATCGGCGACTCCCGCAACGATGTGCCTATGCTGAAATGGGCCGGAATGGGAATTGCGATGGGAAATGCGCTGCCAGAGGTCCGCGAAGCCGTGCGCCGCGTCACGGCCTCGAACGATGAGGACGGCGTGGCGCTCGCAATCGAGCGGTATGCCTTCGCCGCCGACCGGCGCGATCAGAAGAAGCCGGCGTGAACGCGCAAGGCTCGCCTTCGGCCGACTATGAAGCGCGCCTGCGAAATATCCTTACCCGATACGATTGGCAGGGCTTGCGCGATTTTACGCGCGAGCAAAACGAGATCCCCGACGACGTGTACGAGAAGGACCAACATTTCTGGGAAGTGATGCTGCATAAAATTATCTGCAACAGAATCGACACGATGAGCCTTCACGAATCGTCGCGTGCTTGGCTGGTCGAGCGTGGCTATTCTACGGACGTAGGCGGGTATTAGTGCTCGTACGTATCGTATCGTTCGCGCAGCTGCGCGAAATCATCGGCGCCGACATTTGCCTCGAAATGCCTGCGCAGAGTACCGTGATGGATCTGCGAGAGGCAATCGTGCGGGACTATCCTGGTTTTGCGGCGGCATCGGAATCGACGCGCCTAGCGCGTAACGGTCGAATATTGAGCGACCTGAACGTCGCTCTCGAAAGCGATGACGAAGTGGCGCTCTTGCCGCCCGTCGGCGGCGGATGAAATTCGCGGTATCGAGCGCTCCGCTGGACGCCGCAGCAATGGCCGCCGCGGCGCGCGATCGCGCGCATGGAGCGGTGGTCGCGTTCGAGGGCGTCGTTCGCGACACATCGGACGATGGGCGTGCGGTCTCGGGGCTCTCGTATGAAGCACACGAGACGATGGCTTTAGCGGAGTTCGCAAAGATTGACGTCGAAGTTCGCAGCGCATTCGGAGACGTCGTGCTGTTCATCGCGCACCGCACGGGCGATCTCGGCGTCGGAGAGACCGCGGTCGTGGTCGTTGCGGCGGCAGCGCATCGCGCGGCGGCATTCGACGCGTGTCGTTACGCGATTGACGAGCTCAAGGCCCGCGCTCCCATTTGGAAGCGCGAACGATTCGCATCGGGTGAGGCGCAGTGGCGGTCGAACTAATTCGCGTCGCTGCCGGGACGCACGACCTGGCGGTGCTCCGGTACGTTCCCCGGCAGCCCCGGGGCGTGACGGTCGTCGCCGGACATGGCTACTCGAGTTCCAAACATAATCTGGATTTTCTGTGCGCGTTCTTAGCAGCCCATGGTTTCGATGTCTTGAGTCTCGATTTTCCGGGACACAAGTTGGGTGCGAGCGGCGGAGTTCTGCGCGGTGTCGATGATTTAACCGCCTCGATGGCGGCCGTGGTTCAGTACGCGTATCTCAGCCAGGATCCGCTCTATGCGTTGGGCCACAGCATGGGTGCCATGACCGCGCTTTTTGTAGCCGGCGCCGACGCGCGGATCGCGGGAACCGTGGCGATTGCAACGGGTTACGGGCGCCCCAGCGCAATCGAATCGCTGCAGTCCCGGGGCGTGACGGACTTTCGCTCGTCGTACGTCGACGGATTGAGTCTGCCCGAATTGCTGAACGAGTCGATCGATCTTCGTTACGACGAGGCACTTGCGGGATTGTCGGGACGCCCGCAACTCTACGTCGCCGCACGCCGGGACACCATGGTAAATCGGGCATCGGTCGAATCCCTTTACGATCATGCGCGGGAGACCAAAAGCTTCGTTACGATCGACAGCGACCACACCTACGCAGCGGAAAATGCTCGCGGAGAAGTGTTGCAATGGCTAAATCAGCGCCACCCGCGACGCTGAGTTCGAGCGCGCTTCGCCGCTATAGCCGGCATTTGCTCATTCCGGAGGTTTCGCTTGCGGGGCAAGAACGTCTTTCTGCCGCGCGCGTGCTGGTCATCGGTGCCGGTGGGCTCGGTTCGCCGGTGCTCCACTATTTAGCGGCAGCCGGGATTGGCCGCATCGGAATCGCGGATGACGACGCGGTTGACGAAACGAACCTCCAGCGCCAAACGCTTTTCGTTTCGGCGGACATAGGGAAACCGAAGGCTGCGCTCGCCGCCGAACGGGTAAGGGCGATGAATCCCCACGTCAATGTGGATTGCATTCCTTTGCGCGTAACGGCCAAGAACGCACGCGAACTGGTCGCCCTCTACGATGTTACGATCGATTGCACCGATCGGTTTGAATCGCGGTACGCCATCAACGATGCCTGCATCCTCGAGGGGCGCCCCGACGTATACGGCTCGATCTACCGCTTTGACGGGCAGGTGAGCGTGTTCGGTCACCGCGAGGGACCGTGTTACCGTTGCTTGTTCCCCAACGCTCCGGCGAAGGATACGGTGCCGACGTGCGCCGAGGGCGGGGTGCTCGGTGTCCTTGCCGGAATCGTTGGCGCATTTCAGGCAAGTGAAGCGCTCAAACTCGTGCTCGGAATCGGCGAACCGCTTTCGGGAAGACTGTTACTCGTCGAGGCGCTTGGGGCGCGGACGCGCGAGATCGCTCTGGCTCGTGATCCCGGATGCGCCCTGTGCGGGCTGGCTCCCACGATCCACGAACCGCGCGCCGACGGCGCGTCGCGCGAGCTAGCCGAGCTCGATATGGAAATCTCCGCGCAGCAATTGGACGATGCGCTGCGCGATGCGATCCTGCTGGACGTGCGCGAGCCGCACGAGGCCGTGCTCGGATTCCTACCGGGCGCGGTGCACATTCCCGCGTCGGCGTTCGAGCAGCGTTTGCACGAACTCGATCCGGCGAAGACCTATGTGGTTGCCTGCAGGGTCGGACTGAAATCGAGGTGGGCTTACGGGCGTTTACGCGATGCCGGCTTCACGCGAGTCCTGCACTTGCGGGGTGGCCTGTTAGCCTACGCCGCGCTCGACGCCGCGTTTGCATTTTTTTAAAGAAGCCATGGACTTCAAAACATTTGGGTCAACCGGAATCTCCGTGCCGGAAATCGGTCAAGGAACCTGGGACATCCCGGAGAGCGGCGCCCGGTGCGATGCCGCGCAGAGCGCAATACGCCGGGGTATCGAACTGCAGATGACGCATCTCGATACGGCGGAAATGTACGGCTCGGGCCGGGTTGAGGAAATCGTAGGCGAAGCTCTTGCGGGGATCGAGCGCTCCCGCTTGTTTATCGCGAGCAAAGTGCTTCCGGGTAACGCGAGTTATGAGGGGACCATTGCCGCTTGCGAACGATCGCTCGAGCGTTTGCGAATCGCGTATTTCGACGCGTATCTGTTACATTGGCCGGGCTCATATCCGCTCGAAGACACCATGCGGGCGTTGGAATATCTCGTCGAAAGCGGTAAAGCACGATGTATAGGCGTCAGCAACTTCGACGTCGACGATGTGAAGCAGGCGCAAGCGTGTTTGCGACGGGTGCCGCTCGCGTGCAATCAAGTGCTCTACAACCTCGGGGAGAGGGGCATCGAATCGCGCCTGATACCTTATTGCTCATCCCAAAACATAGCCGTCGTCGCGTATACGCCCTTTGGTCGAGGCGGGACGGGGCAGGGTGCGCGTGCGGGCGGCGACGTGCTCGCGAAGATCGCGCGCAAGCACGCCAAGACGCCGCGACAAGTGACGCTGAGATTTCTGACGCGCGAGAAGCACGTCTTCACCATTCCCAAGGCTTCGACGCAGCCGCACGTCGAGGAAAATGCGGGCGCTTCGGGCTGGTCGTTGGATCCCGATGACGTCGCGGACATTGACGCCGCCTTCCCCCGTCGCGATGGTCCCCTCGCCACGCTCTAGCGCCGGCGCCAAAGCCTTGGCGATCCGCGCGGGCCTCGATGCTGGAGCCGCCGCCGTTCGCGTTGCTCGCGCCGCTCGAGATGGGCAAACTTTTGCGAACATGAACGCATCGTTCGCGCGCGGCGATCTGGCTACGTGGCGCTACGACTCGCAGTACGCGCAGCGCGCCACCGATCCGGCCTGCGTGTTGCCTGGAGCCCGGAGTGTCGTGTGCATCGCCGTTGCCTATGCGACGCCGGGCGTTCCGGCCGGCCGGTTACACGGCCGAATATCGAACTATGCGTGGTCGTACGACTATCACGCCCGGGTACGTGTGATCCTCGAGGCTATCGCAGCCGCTCTCGATGATGCTGCGGGAGAATCGGTTACCGCGATCGTCTGCGATACGCGCCCGCTTGCCGAGCGCGCTTTCGCGGCGCAAAGTGGACTCGGATGGGTCGGCAAACATACCAACGTCATCTCGGCGGATGCGGGTTCGTTCGTTTTTCTCGGCGAGGTGATTACTACGCTGGACTTGGAAGCCGATTCGCCTTCCAAGAAGACGTGCGGGTCATGCGATCGTTGCGTGCGCGCGTGTCCTACGGGCGCCCTTCGCGGCGACTACACGATCGATGCGACGCGCTGCATTTCGGACATTACTCAGCGACGAGGGGCCATTCCGCGCGAGCTTCGAGCGCTTGTGGGGCAGTGGGTTTGGGGCTGCGATATTTGCCAAATTGTGTGCCCGCCGACGCAGCGCGCTCCGTACGCAAATCCGGAATTCAACGCGCCGATCGATGGGGAGCTTGCCTCACCGTCCCTCGAACGGCTGTTGCTTTTGACCGACGGCGAGTTCGAAACACGGTACAAGGCATCGGCTGCCGGTTGGCGCGGTGCGACGATTTTGCGGCGCAACGCAGCTGTGGCTCTTGGCAACGCGCTGGACCGCGCCAGCGCGGACGCGCTCGAGCGTTCTTTGGAAACCGACCCGAGCGCTCTCGTGCGCGCGCACGCCGCGTGGGCACTCGGCCGCATCGGCTCTCCCCGAGCGCTGCGCGCCTTGGGCGGCCGTCGGGCAAGCGAGGGCGACGCGAGCGTGCTCGAGGAGATTGCCTGGGCTCTGGAACCGTTCGCGACGGACGCGCGTTAAGACGAAGATGAAACGGCTTGGAAGATTTGCCATCCTCGCGTGCGCGTTGTCGCTTTTGAGCAACGCCGCGCTAAGCGCCCAAGGAACGGGCGGCGATGCTTTACTTGCGCGCATGGCCGCGGTCAATCCCCATCTGCGCAGCTACACGGCCTCGATCCATGCAGACGTTCGTATGCTGAGTTTTCCGTATCTGAGTCCGAGCTTGGATGGGACGTATTATCACAAGGAACCGGATAAGAACAAGCTGGTTTTCACCAGCGGGGTTCCGGCGATCGCCCACCAGTTCAGCAAAGTGTATCCGCAAGTGGAAAGCGCGTCGCGTTGGAAATCCGTTTACGAGATCTCGGTACAGGGCGACGACGGGACCTACACGACGTTTAAATTGATCCCTCGCAGGGCGGGCCGGGTCGACCATATCGACGCCAAGGTAGACGACCGCACCGCTACTGTCGCGCAACTGCGCTGGAATTATACCGATAATGGCGGGTATGCCACGCTGGACCAACATTTCGCCAATTTCCGTGGGAACCGTATCGTGGACCGGCAGAGCGGTCACGTCGAAGTTCCCAGCTACACGGTCGATGTGAACTCGACATTTGCGAATTTTCGCCTCAATCCCAATATTCCAAACTCGGTCTTTACGCAGCAATAAGGCCAAGCGGGGGCGAATGCCCCCAAGATTATGGCGCTAGCGACCCTGGACCTGACCGACGTGCTCGCGGATGCTTTTGCGAGACGCATTACCTATTTGCGCGTCTCGGTGACGGATAAATGTAACCTTCGCTGCGTCTACTGCATGCCCGAGGGTGGCCTCGAATGGCTGGGCAAAAGCGACATCCTTAGCTTTGAGGAAATTGCCGCGATCGTCCGCTCTGCCGCGTCGCTCGGCGTGCGAAGCGTTCGTCTAACCGGGGGAGAACCGCTGGTGCGGCGCGACCTCGCTACCCTCGTTCGCGCGCTGGGCGCCATTCCGGGAATCGAGGACATCGCACTTTCGACAAACGCGCTGCTCCTGGCGGATCAAATCGGCGGGCTCGTTACGGCGGGTCTTACCCGCGTGAACGTGTCGCTGGACACGCTGGATCCGCAGCGCTTCGAAACCATTGCGCGGCGCCCTGGATTGGAGCGGGTCATTGCCGGGATCGATGCGGCAATCGAGCACGGTCTCGATCCCATCAAACTCAACTGCGTCGTGATGCGCGGGCAGAATGATGACGAACTGGCCGCTTTTGCGGAGATGACCAAGGCGCGCCGCGTCTTCGTTCGCTTCATCGAAGTGATGCCGGTCGTCGAAAATTTGTCCATGCAGACCGGCGCCTACATCGGCGCGGACGAAATCCTCGACCGCATCCGCGGCATTGGCCAACTAGAACCGGTCGACGGCCCGCGCGGTAACGGTCCAGCGCGGTACTACGCGTTCCGGGGGGCTCCCGGAGCGGTTGGCGTGATCAGCCCGCTCTCGCACACGTATTGCGATACGTGCAATCGCGTACGTCTGAGCGCCGACGGGAAGCTGAAGCTTTGCCTCTTTGGAGATCACTTTATCGATCTGCGCACCCCGTTGCGCGCGGGCCAGCCCCTCGAGCCAATCTTCCGCGCCTCGATGTCCATTAAGCCCGAACGACATCACCTGGAACCGGGAAAAACGGCCTCGCGCATGCGTGCCCTTTCGGAGATTGGCGGCTAACGACCGGAAAAGAAAGGGGGCCGCGCGGATACGGGCCCTGCAATCTAAGCCATTGGACTAACCCTCTGATTTCACTTGACCCCTACCATATTCCGGGCGCTCAAGCGCTTAAACGCGGTCGCCTGGGGTCCGGGCGGGCGAGACCCAGGCAGCCGTCACAGAGCGAAGAACTCTCGCGTTACGATTCAAAGGGGGGCCGGCGATGGAACAGGTCTACCTCGTTGCCGTGGACGTTTCTGGAGCGCATGCGCGAGTCGAAGCCCTGGTGCGCGAACACCAGACGAAGCTGGCGCGCTACGTTCGGCGGATGGTCGGGGACGTGGACGCTGCCTCCGACATAGCGCAGGACGTATTTTTTGCGGCATATCGCACGCTGCAGCACGACCCGGGGCGCCCCTTAACCGCCGGGTGGCTCTACAAAACGGCGACGAACACGTCGATCTCGTTTTTAAGGAGAAAGAAAATCTTACGGTTTACCACGCTCGAGCGCGATGTGGAGGTGCGGGGCCTACGCGTTGACGAGCGAAGCGCCGCCTCCGTCGATTTGCAACTTGCCATGGCGCGGTTGCCGGGAGAGCAAGCCGCCGCCATCATGCTAACGAGCTATGCGGGATACACGTCGCAAGAGGCGGCGGGAATTCTCGGCATTAGCCCGGACGCGGTTCGCCAGCGCGTCTGCCGCGCCATGAAAACCTTACGTTCGGTGATGGTCGCCTCGTGACGCTTTCTTCCCACGCGCGTGCCGAAGTTTTAGCCGGCGCAATCGCGCTCGGCGAAGCGACCGATGCCGAACGCATTGAATACCGGCATCACTTGGTCGCATGCGAGCGATGTTTGCACGGACTAGGCGGTGAGATCGAGCTCGAACGCACCGCTAGCGCGATCGCGTCGGCCCGCGAAAGCGAAGTGTGGGCTCCGTCGAGCTCGGGCGTGCTGGACCGGCAAATAGCAGCGCGCCGTCGCAGGACCGCTTTTGGCGCCATCGCCGCGGTACTCGGAATCGTGTTGGCGCTCGGCCTCTACGCAGCAATTCCGCGGGTAGCGCGCGAACGCGTCGTCGCGCAGCTTTCCCCGGCGCCCAAAGTGGCCATTGCGCGCGCGAGCGTGGATCGGCATCCCGCAGCACTCAAAGCAGTCTTCCAGCTGCCGCGCAAGATGGTGGTCGTGCACAACGTAGTGCAACTGTATCGAGCACAAGTGGCGGCGCCCGTCCGCGCGATCGCGCCGTCGCGCGGCGCACCTAGGCGCCCCGCGGATACACCGCGACGGATCGCCGACATCGTCGTTCACGCCGCGCCTTCGCCACGCCCGGTCGCCGGAGCCAACGGCCGCGCGGCAGGCGGTAGCGACTGGACGACCGTTGCGAGGACGACGACCACCGCGTTGACCGAGTCGTCGCCGCATTTCGAGCCACAAAACGCGGAATCGATCCATGTCGCGGAATACGCGACGCGCGAAGCTGCGCCCGTAGGCGGAGAAACGGCCATCAATCCGCAGCCCGCGATGATCGCCCAGTCGGAGGGTGCTGAGGGCACCGCGGTGTTCGAAACCATCATCGACGAGCGCGGGAATCCGATCAAATGCACGATCACAAAATCGTCGACCTACGCGGTCTTGGACGTGGCCGTTTGCAAGGCGGCGATGAAAGTCCGTTATACGCCGAGAATCGTGAACGGCCGGCCGGTGCAGGGAGTGTATCGCGACGCGTTCACGTTCCGGCTTAGCGGGAATCCCGGGGAGTAACTCAAACATCGCGGGCCATGCCGGCTCGCATCTTCGTTCTGCTGGGCGCCGTCTGTTTGCTGGCGAGCGGATGTGGGGATTTTCACGCCCGCAATGCCAAGCGCACGCCACCGGGCGTCAACGCCGCGCACGGAAAGACGCTTTTCTCGATTCAATGCGCGGCCTGCCACGGAGCCGAAGGGCGCGGCGGGCCGGTCGGTCCGGTTTTGCGTAACGAACGATCCCGAAGAAGCGTTCGCGCCATCCGCGACGCGATCGAATTTCCTTCGCCGCCGATGCCGAAATTGTATCCGGCTCAAATCACGCGACGCGATCTCGAGGATGTGGCGGCCTACGTGAATCAGCTCTGATGGCGACGTTCGTCTATCGATTCACGCACGATCTGCGCCTTGAAGATCATGCCGGCCTAGCGACGGCGGCGCATCACGGCGAAATTTTACCCGTACTGGTGCTGGATCCGCAGTTGGAAGCTCGGCTGATTCGGTCGCCCCGACGCGCGGCGTATTACTGCGCGGCCGTACTCGCGTTGGATGCAGCATTGCGTGAGCGAGGTTCGCAGTTGATCGTGCGCCGCGGCGAAGAAGTGCCTGTCCTACGCGAGATCGCAAAGGACGCGGGAGCCGCCGGGGTAGCATGGAGCGTACGGTACGACCGCGGCGGAATCGAATCCGGCGAACGGTTGCAATCGGGACTCGAAGAACGAGGGCTGCGAGCACTTGCGATCCACGATGCTCCGGCAATTGCCCCGGAGGAAACAAGCGCCGCGCGTCCGTCGCAGGGCGATGGATACCGCGCGTTCGTTCCCTACTTCGAGTTGTGGCGGACGCTGCACGTTGCATCGTATGAAATTCCCTTGCTTTTGCCGTTTGCTCGCAGCGACATTGCCAGCGATCCCCTACCCGAAGCCGCGCAGTTCGGCAGCACCCGCGAAGCGCCGGCTGCCGGCGGCGAGGACGCGTGGCATACGCTGCGCACGTTCTTAGCCGGCGACGCGCTACGTTATGCGGTGGCGTCGCACGTACCGGCGGACGACCGCACGTCGCACCTTTCCGCTGCGCTGTCGTTCGGGACGATCAGCGCGCGCACGGTCGTCCGCGAAACCGTTACGCGTAGCGAGGATATTTTTCTACTCTCCGAGGAGCGCGCCTCGTTACGGGCCTTCTTACGATCCCTGGCCATGCGCGATTTTTTTCTGCAGCTCTCTTGGTATCATCCGCAGACCGATCGAGAGCCCTTGCAGGAGCGCATGCGCGGCTTTTCGTTCGCGCAGACGCACCCTGCCCTGGAAGCGTGGCGTTTCGGCGAAACCGGGTACCCGATCGTCGACGCCGGAATGCGTCAGCTGCGCGCGACCGGGTGGATGCATCCCCGGGTGCGTTCTGTCGCAGCCTCGTTTTTGTGCTTTGATCTCGGGGTCGACTGGCGCGTCGGACGCGATGAGTGGGACAGCTATCTCGTTGAGGACGATGCCGCGCTCGCCACCGGCAATTGGCAGTGGATCGCCGGCGTCGGGGCCGACCTTGCGGCCTACCCGCGCATTTACAATCCGCGCAAACAGGCACGGCAGTACGACCCGCAGGGACACTATGCAAGGACGTGGATCGCGGAGCTGTCCGCCGTACCGGAGGGCGCACTCGATGCAGCCGGCGCGCCGTCGCCACAAATATCGCTACCACTCTTTTCGGATACGCCTTATCCGGCGCCGATTGTCGAGCACGAAAACGCGGCGCGCGAATTTCTTCGCAAGCGCGGCGCGTTCTTAGAGGCCGCCCCGCGGCGCTAAGCAGGAAGCTTTTCGTCCAGCCAATCGCCGATAATCGGCACGTGCACGGCCTCGCCATGCCACACCTTGATGCCGTAGTACACGGAAAGCACGACGAAGACCGGCATGATGAACACCAGCAAGAGCCAGGCGCTCACGTTGAGCAGCGGAATCTGGGTGACCAGATTGAGCAACTCGTAGAGCACCGCCATGCCGACGTTAAATCCGATTGCCTGGTACGCCTGGCTGCGCAGCTTGCGGCTGTGTTTTCTATCGAACAAGGATACCAGCGCGAGCGGCCACAGCGGAAATCCGAGCGCGACCAGAGCGCGGGACTCCACCGGGTCTTCAACCGGCATGACCGTTGCGCGAGCGCGCGTCGCGGGATCGGCTTGAGGTCTCCACGAGCCGCCGCGCCAGGCCTGGCGGTCGCGAGGAGGTACCGCGCCTTTCAATTCCGCGTGAGGCGCGGCGGAGGCGTCGATTTTCGCCGCAAGGCGGCAGGTTGGGCACGTTCCCTGCTCGTCGCGGCACGTGGCGCAGATTGGCTTGTGGCAATCCGCGCACGGGGCGACGGACGGAACGTTTGCGTGAAAATAGCAGTCCACTGGGTACTCCGTTCGGTGTCGGTCAATCTCACATACGGGCGTCCCGCCGAGAGGTTTCACCGCGGTCATCCCGCAAGCGAGGGCACGCGATGACACGCAACGAGACGCTCCGCCGGTTGGCGCATGAGGCGCGGCCATATGGTTCGCGACTCGGCATCGCCATGCTGCTCGGCACGATTGCCGGCCTCTCCAACCTCGTGGCACCTTGGGGCTTCAAAGTCCTCGTCAATAACGTCCTCACGGGCTCTAATTCCCGCGCAAACCTCTACGATTTCTACATCGTGCTCGCGGCAATATTCGTCGCGCTCTCGTTTCAAGCCGTCGCCGTTTACGGGCAGACGTATCTGATGGCTTGGAGCGGCCAACACCTGATTAAGACTATCCGCCTGCGGCTTTTCGAGCGCATTCTCCACCTGCCGCTCGCGGAGTTCGATAAGTGGCGGCCTGGCGAGCTCATCGCTCGCTTTAGTAACGACCTGCAGCTGATGACGGACGCAGTGTCCATCAGCCTGCCACAACTCATCGTCGCCACCGTAACGTTCGTTTCGTCATTCGCACTAATGCTCTACATCGATTGGATGTTGACCATCGTGCTTGTGGTAGTCGCGCCACTCGTTTCGTTCTTGGTGTCGCGTTTCCAGCGGCTCATTTCGTCCGGAAGCATGCGAACGCAACAGCGCATTGCGGATCTGTCCTCGAACCTCACGGAGGCGTTGGGCAGCCAACGGATTATCAAGGCGTTTAACCGTGAAGAGTTCGAAACGGACCGGTTCGGCAGCCGGAACGATCGCTTTTTCGGAACGTATATGAAGCTCACCCAGTTCATCATGACGCAGCCGCTGGTGCTCACGATTATTATGGGCGCGGCCATCACCTCGATCATCTACCTATCCGTGCACGAAGTCGTCGTCGCGCACCGACTGAATATCGGGCAGATTTTTGAGTACTGGGGTTTGCTGGTGAATTTGATCAATCCGATGAATCGCTTCGCGGCATTCGTCGGCGATATCGAAAAGGCGCTCGTCGGCGCGACTCGCGTGTACGAGATTCTCGATCTTCACATCGAACGCGCCGACCGGCCCAATGCCCGCGCGCTGCACGACGTCCGTGGAGAACTTCGCTTTGCGGACGTCTATTTCTCGTACGGTGAGGAAGAGCGGCCTGCCATCGAAGGGCTCGACGCGACGATCGGCGCCGGGGAAGTCGTAGCACTGGTCGGACCGTCGGGCGCGGGGAAGACCACAATCGTTAACATGGTGCCGCGTTTTTACGAGCCGCAAAGAGGCCGCATTCTCCTCGACGGCGTCGACTTGGCCGGCATTCGCTTGCGCGATCTGCGTTCTGCGATCGCGATCGTGCCTCAAGAGGCGCTGCTTTTCAGAGGCAGCATCCTGCAAAACATTCGGTACGGACGACTCGATGCGACCGACGCAGAGGTGCGCGCTGCGGCCGCCCTCGCGAATGCCGATGAGTTCGTGCTGCAGTTTCCCGATGGATACGCCACGGAGGTCGGCGAGCGCGGTTCGCGCCTTTCCGGGGGCCAGAGGCAACGCATTTCGATCGCACGGGCAATTT
>JALYVW010000112.1 GCA_030853005.1 Vulcanimicrobiota bacterium | reverse complement strand
ACGGTACGCACCCCGTCAGAGTAGAGCAGGTGTAACGAACGAACGCCTCGGATCGCGGTGACGTTGCCCGTAACCGGCACGAATCCATGAGGAATCGTGCGTGGGAATCGTGCCGCGAAACCGGCAGTTCGCACGACCCCGCCGAGGTCGCTCGACGGGGTTCCATGGTTCGCACCTTGGACTCGCTCGTACCCGCTGGTCGGTATCTGAAATACTTGATGCGGCAGAGCGGCGACAAACCGCACGGCTTCAAAGCGCATCGAGCTCGTGATCGCGCCGTTCCCCGCATACTGTTCTTTTTGCAAGACGAGGTTGGTCTCCGCATCGATCCAGATGCGCAATGCCGCTTGGCCCGTATATTTATTGATGAGTAAGACGGTGCGCGCAACGCGGCCGGCTACGGAATCGTTGGGGCTCATAACCGCGCGATAGTTGTGCAGGAGCAGACCGAAATTATCATCGAGCGCCACCTGGTCGTCGATGGCGTCGTCCTTGCTGACGATCACACGGTTGTGCTTGACGTCGATGTCATAGATGGTAGAACCGCGGCTCACGACCGAGTCGCCGTAGAGACTCTGCGGGGCGATGTACCAGCGACGCGTGGCCTCGGGAGCACCGTGCTCGATGCGGTAAACGGCGGCTTCCGATCGCGACTGGCCGTAAGAAATCGTCTGCACTTGGCCGACAAAAGAGACGTGATTCGGTGCATTGACGGCGGCGCGTAGCAGTTGCTCCGGCTGCGGATTGCCCTGCGCGGCGGAGGCCGTCGCACGGCACGCGAGGATAGAACCGAGGGCGAAAATAAACGCGTTAGTGCGACGCATCTGCCGTGTAAAGAGCGGCTCCAACATTCACGGCCGTTTCATCGGCATAGACGGCAGTTTGATTTTCGAGCTGGCTGGAATTGGCCCCAGCCCGCTCGCCGAACGGTACCGTCGCGCTCATGGCGGCATGGTCTTGCAGATAATACGCGGCTTCGATTGCAGGCGCCCCGTTGTCTTGGGTATGGCGCAGTCCCGGCCCAAAATATGCCGCCGCGATCAACAGTGCGGCAATCGGAAGGGCAAGTGCTGGGCGCATCCACGCCGCGAACCTCGTTCGCCAGGACGGGCGAGCTTCGCGGATAGCGCTCCAAATGGCGGCCTTCACCAACGAGGGCATCTCCCGCTCTTCAAGCCGGGCTTGCGCGCGGAACGCTTCGGTAAGCGCAACCTCGGAGGCATATGCGTCGCGGCACGATGCGCACTCGTCGAGGTGCGCGTGCGCGGACGCGTCCATCTCGGGCGTGAGTGCATCGTGAATGTAGTCGATGATATTTTCGTTCGTCAAATGCTTCATTGTTGTAGCCGTTTCTGTAGGAGTCGTCTCAGTAGCGCTCGAGCCCGGTGCAACCGTGATCGCACCGTGCCGATGGAACACCCCATAATCTCCGCAATCTCTTGGTAGCTGTACTCCTCGATGTCCGCCAGGACCACCACCTGCCGCTGATCCGCCGAAAGTTGGTCGAGGGATTTTGCCAGCGGCTCGCTGAGCTGCCCCTCTACTAGATCTTCGATCGGCGTTACGGCCAGGGGCTTTTCCCCGCGGAATTGTTGTGGCGCGTTGTCCTCGGGTATCTCTTCAAGATAACGCCCTTTGGTGCGCCGAAGTTCGTCCCGATGTAAGTTCGTTACAATCCGGTAGATCCAGGAGAGGAACGAGGTGCCTGGTTGGAAGCTCCGCCAGGCCCGGTACACGCGAAGAAACGCCTCTTGAGTAAGATCACGGGCGTCGGCCTCGTTGCGGGTCAGGCGGTATGCGAAGTTGTAGGTCGCCTTGCCGTACTGCTCGATCGCCGCTTCGAGAAAGGCGCTCTGCTCCGGGGTGGGCGGGTCCAGTGGCTTGCGCGGTACTCCCATTGAGGGTACGCATTTACCCCGTTTGAGAGTTCCCGGCCTTTATGGAAATATCGCGAAAATCTAGGGGTTACGCACGAGATGCCGTGCTAGGAAGCTCAAAGCTACGAACGACGAACCGGCGATCGCCAAGAACAGCAGTGTTTCCAGCAGGACGATTCCGGCAAACTGGCTGCCCCCGCATAGCGCCACGGCACCGGCGACGAGCGCAAGCTGCAGGCGCCCCCACGCACTCGAACGCATACCGGCAATGTGCTGCGCCTGCGCTGTTAGCGCATCCGACGAGAAGCCGGCGGTGAGCACGACGTCGGCCACTTTGCCGGACCCGTCGGCGACGAACACCTTATCGTTATGGATGAAGTTCGCTTCGCTCACCCGCAGGGAACTGATGCCGAACCGATTCAGCAGATGTTGGACCTCCTGCGGTTGGCCGGTGACGATCGACCAGGCCCGCGGGTCCGCGCCGAATGTCTTGGCGTAAGTCGCAAGGACTTTGGGCGAATCGTAGACCGGGTCGAGTGTCATCTCGACGAGATGGAATCGCGAATGATTCAAATGCCGCTGCAGGGAGGCAAACTTTCCCGAGATTGCCGGGCACTCGTCCTTATCGGGACAGCGGGTGAACACGAAACTCAACAGGACGACTTTGTTGTGGAACGCTGCGAGGTCGACGAGGCTTCCGGCTTGGTCGATCAATCGGGTCGTCGGCAACCGGCTGCCGAAATCGATCGGTTCGACTTTCCCGCGATCGGGCACTCCCGGTGCGAATCGGCCCGCGGGGCTCGCATCCAGAAGCGTGTGCGGGTCGCGCGAGTTCACAAAAGCATCGATGCCTTCGCCCACGTCGTAGTGCCGCTGCGGAATGACCCGGTATTCGCGCGTCTGGGCGGCGAGCATTCCCGTGACGACATCGTTGCGCACGACGACGGTGCCGTGCAAACCGCTGCCTAAGACGGTTCCGTGCAGGGGAAAAAGTGTCGCGAGCGCGAGAGCAATGACGGTCGCCAGCATCTAAGAGGCGATCGCTCGCAAGTCGCTTGCGATGGCGGTAACTGCGGTATCGTCGTGGAGGAGTTCGCGCAGCATACCGTCACGGGAGATGACATAGACGTAGCTGCCGTGCCCGATATCGTTGCGTTCCGCTCGTACATCGACGCCGTAGCTTCGCCAAACCGATCGCAGCCGCGCCGGCGTACCGGTAAGGCCCACGGCGCTCGAGTTACGGCGTAGCAGAAAATCGCGCATTGCTGCTGTCGTGTCGCGCGCGGGGTCGACGGAAACGAACAGCGTCGTCACGCCCGGACCAAGCCCGCTTTCTCGAGAGGCGCGCTCCAGTTTTTGCAGCGTTTGGGGGCAAACGTCTTTGCAGTGCGTGAAACCAAAATACAGGAGCACCACTTTGCCAGCATCGGACCGCAGTGCGTGAGCGCGTCCGTTCTGATCCGTCAGCGTGAAGGGGGACGCCGCATGCTGCGGCAGCGGCGTGCCGTGCAACTGCGGCGCGCTCGCGCAACCAGCTAAGAGCAAAGCCGCGAAACGTGTGGCGCCTCCAACCTTCATGTGAATTCTAGCGTACTACCCGCCGTTCACACCCAAGAAGAGTTCTGTCGCAAGGCCGATGACAAAACCGGCCGTCATCATGCCGGTGGCCGCCGGGCTCAAGCCCGTTTTCTTAAGCACCGACCACAGTTCGCCGATTACGAAAACGAGAGCGCCGACCGCGATCGCCAAGAAGAAGACGGACAGAACGGGAGACGTGAACTGGTAGCCAATCATGGTGCCCAGGAACGTTGGACCGCCGGCGATGAGACCGGCTAATCCGAGCTGAGCCCACGACGGAACGACTCGTCCCGAAAGCGGGGCGGCGATTCCGAATCCCTCGGTGGCGTTGTGTAGCGCGAATCCCGCGATCAGCCCAAAGGCCAAGGCGGTCGCTCCGGAGGCGGCCGATGCGCCGATGGCGAGACCTTCCGCGAAATTATGAGCTCCAATTCCAACAGCGATGATCGCAGCAAGCACGAGCGGGTTTTCGGCTTGACGCGCAGCTGACTTGGTGATGTGCATGGCGGCGCTACCCAAGCCGACCAGCCCTCCGAGCAGTCCGAGCACGAATACGGCAACGAGCGCGAGCGGAAACGCGGCTCCGGCCCGCCACGCCCCGATGGATGCAGAAATCGGTGCGATCGCGTTATGCGCGATTTCCACGACGAGGTAGAGGAGGATGCCGATCGCCAGCGCGTTCAAGAGCGCGACCGTTTGCATGGACAGCCGGCGGGCTCGCGCCACCGGCAAGCCGAGAAAGATCGTCAGGCCGGCAATCGCTCCAAGCAGAACGGTCGGCCAAAACGCAAGCGCCCGCGATGGCGTCATGTTTCCCATGGAAGCCGGCGCCATGACGGAATACATCGACGCAAACGTGTTCGGCGTGCCCTCGTAGTGAATTGCGGTGATGAGCCCATCCGGCAATCCGTTGCCGTCTTGCGTGTGGTCGGTGACATGGCAGTGTACGAGCCACGTTCCGGGAAGGGCGTCCGCTGTGACGACGACGTCGGCGCGTTGCCCCGGACCAACGAGGATGGTGTCTTCCAGGTCGTTGTATCCGACGGCGTTTGCATCGCGGGCGATCACGCGTTGAACGTGTCCGTGGGTATGCATCGTATGGAAGTTTTCGCCCGAGATATTGATCCAACGAATGCGAAACCGTTCGCCCCGGCGCACGTTCAGCTGGCGTGTTGCGGGATAGGACTTGCCGTTGAGCGAGAATTCGCTTTCCGCGCTGGTCGAAATCGGCCACGAAGAAACGACTTCTAGGAAGTCGTGGGCCAGGTTGCGTTCGGCGGCAGCAGGGTGCGTGGGGCGAACCACGATGGCGCCGTAGAGCCCCGAGTCCAGCATGGCTTCGTTATCGTGGGTGTGATACAGAAACGTCCCCGGGTCGCTCGCAACGAACACGTAGCGAAAGTGTCCGCCCTGCCCGACCAACGGCTGAGAAATTCCGGGAACGCCGTCCATCGATACGGGGGCGCCGCGTATCCCGTGAAGATGAATCGTATCGGGCGTGGAGAGTGTGTTTGTGTAGTCGATGACGACGCGGTCTCCCTGATCGACCACGATCGCCGGCCCGGGGACCACGCCGTTGTATGTGTTTGCGAGGACCGTCAGTCCGGGCCGTATGGTCCAGGGAGCGGCCCGTTCGACGAGGTGAAATCGCTTGATATGCCC
>JALYVW010000111.1 GCA_030853005.1 Vulcanimicrobiota bacterium | reverse complement strand
CAAGTAGCCTAAACAATCAGCGGCGAAGCGGGCGCCTAAACTATGTGCAGCAAAGGATATGACCGCGGTGGGATATTTCGACCGGAGTGCAGCGAGAAAATTTCGGAAATGCACCATGGACCATCCCGCGTTGGTCTCGTCATTGATGTACGTGAGGCGGCTAGTTGCCTTAGAAGGCCACGAATACGAAATAATCGGTCCGGGAAAACGCAGGGCCCTCTGCATGGTGAGCGCATTCTCCGTAGCACTCCTGAATGTTGTGTAATAACCGTGGATGTAGATGAGCACCTGCCGACCGCGCTTCAGATCGAACGTCTTCGAAAGCGCCGCAAAAAAGGCCGCCTGGGTGCTACATAGACGCTCGCTTCGTTTGCTGACTGGTGAGGACAACAGACCGCGCGTAATGAGCGCATCTCCGTTCGGCCTTTGGCCTCGCTCACCGCTAAAGAGCTGATCGTCCTTGAGAGGCTCCCGGTCCGTGACAAAGAACACGCTTGGAACGCTCACGGCGGCCGGACACGCGGCAAGCGCGGGTAAACGCACTACCGCGAGCAGAAAAAGCGCCATCGATATCGTGGCAATGACCTTCCAGACTATGCATTTCGATGGCATGCGAATTCGGCTCGGTCCCGAGCTAGAGCTTCGGAGCGCTTTCGCGATCTGCGCGTTTTCCGAGCGTTTGTATCACAACAATCGCGATAATCGTTACAATCACGGCGTAGATGAGCTCGGCAAAGATTCCGCTGCGCTGCCTTAAAAGAGCCGCGATCAAATCGCCGATAAACTTATTCCACGCTAGTGCGGCGATTAAGCCAAAGGCGACCGTGGCCAGCGAAATCATCGTTCCTAAATAGGTAGGTTTCATCTCCATTGTGTCTCCCTAATTTGTCCCATTGTTCGCACCCTCTTGCACGTTCCCGCCATTTTCGGCCAGGGTGAATTGAACGCTCAATTGTTAATCGTTAAATACGTCCCGGCCGCCGTTGCTCCTGAGGTCCATTCATGCGCAGCCCTCGACGTATTCTATTTGCGGGAGTACCCCGGCAGAAATGGCTTGCACGACGCCGTTCTTGGACTTAAAGCGCATCCGGTATTTCGCATCGGCAATGCCTTTCGGCTCGATGAAAACGTCCTGCGCCTTGGGATCGTACTTGTTTGGCAGAACTCGAGCGCGCTTTGCAAAAAATTGCACGATCTTTGAAGTGGGATCACCAATTTTAAAACCGTCCTCGGTTACTATTCCTCTTCGCAGGACTTCGGCGCGTCGAATGGTTCCGTGTTCAACCATGAACGATAGACCATCGTGCGCTTGCGGGCGTAGGTAAAAGCACGAGCTTCCCGGCGCCGGTTTCGTCGCTGTAAAGCGCATACCGCTCGCCGCCGCCTGCGCCGGTGTTTGTCCAAAAATAATTGCGCCGACGCCTGCTGGCCCGATACGCAGCGTGTATGTCGGCTGCGCGGACGCCGGCGCTACGGAAAAGATCCCAAGGATTGCAAGTACGCTGCAGAACGTCTTCAATGCAAACCTCCAGTGGGTGACGCTGAGGGCGATGGCTGCGTCGTTGGAATCTCGGTCGTCGCGCTTGGTTCCGGTGACGGAATGTCGGACTGAATGCAAGGCGGAATTTCGATCTGTACTTTGGGTTGACCGGCGCGCTGCTGAACAATTAGCGCGGGTTGCGGCGCGGCTCCGCACGGTTGAGCCTGCGCAAAATAGCGTTGGGTAAAGCCGCCGGCGACGTCTTTCTTTACTTGTTTTCCAAAAAACGTCGTTGGGTATTTCGTTTTGAGCAGTTGCATGTAGGCCCACGCCTTGTCTTGGTATTCTTTGGTCCAAATTTTCTTGTACGTTTCGGAAGCAAGGTAGAACGAGCGCGGTAAATGAGGATCGTTGGGATATTCTTTCATCCAATCGTGAAGCGCTGCATCAGCAAATTGGAGCTTGTGAATGAGGTTCTTGTCGGTCGTGTACGATCCAGCGGTAATAGCAGCGTCACGGAACGTATTGTTGATGCCTAGATAACTGAGTTTGAGACGGCCGAAGTATCTATCGGCGGGCGCGGCCGGATGTTTGGCGGGCGCGGCGCCGACCGCGGCGTGGCGCTGTAGTCCGGCCAGCAGGGTCAGTCCGACCAGGACGAATGCAAACGCCCGCAATCGCGTGGGAGACGAAAAGATGTTCATCCGCTTGACCTCCGCTAGTGGAGAGTCTACCATAAGCGAACAACCGCACGGAGATTTCAATATGACTAGGGGCACTCGCCTGGTTCTCACCCCGATCCTGCTCGTGACCATCTTCTTTTCATCGTTGGCACCGGCTTCGGCGTTTCTCGACAAGACGCGCTTTGCGGTCCATCTCGGCATCGCCTATTATTGCTTTCATCATTGGGTCCTCAATCCGTATAAGGAGGGCAAATTTGCCGGTGGCGCCCCCCATCGTACGGGGACGATCGTGAAGGCCGGCGCCGCGCTTTTGTTTGCGGTGACTCAAGTGAGAAGCGCACAAAAAATTGCCAGAAACAGCAACGACCGAACTCTGCAAAAGATTGTGGGCGCTGCCGGTGCGATGGGCGCAATGGGCGGTTTAGGCGGTCTTGCGGGATCGTTGGGCTCGGTCGCTCATCGATTGAAATCCGGGCAGTTTTCCGAAAAGGACGTTGCCGATTTGGTTGGCGAGACGCAAACAGTCAGCGCGCAGGCTGCCGCCGACGGCGCGCCCATCAAGGACGTTCCTGTGCACCTCCCTGGAATGTAGTTTTTTTGGCTCCGCTCTAGCGCTAGAATCCTTCGGACAGACAGGCTCGTCGTTGCACGAATCGGCCCGTATCGGGCAGGAGTGGCGTCCACAGAACGCTTTAATTGAGCGAACGTTCCGGCTAGTGGCGCCGCTCCGGGCCGCTTGTGGGACCCCAAGTCCTCCTGGGCTAATTTGATCACCAACTGACCACCAAAGGGACGCACAATCCCGTACTTTCGCGAACTCTGGCGGAATCTAAAAGAGAGCAAATGCCTTCATTTCTTGGCCTTCCGCGCTGATTTGGTCGATACCGATTTTTTGCGAGACTTGCATGCCATGTAAGGGGTCAGGAGTTCGAGTCTCCTCATCTCCAAGTCTTGAAAACCCTTATACCATAAGGGTTTTTTGTTATTTTAGTCGCGGTCAACGCGATGCTGAAAAGCGGCGTTCTTATTCCGAGTATAAGGGGTCAGGAACGTCAGAAACCGCTGCCGAGGCGGCCCTAAAAGCTAGCGCCAATAGCGTTTTGTCGAAGGGAACTGCTCAATCGTGCGCTCTACGCTTTGACTCCCGAATGACACCCTAAGGCGCGAGATATACGGACAAGGGTCCCGAGCCATCGGCAAGCGGGCGCCCGATCTGCACGCTGATCATGAATCGCGGAGAGGTAAAACCGCTACGAAAAGATTGGCAGATCTTTCGCGGCGTCGTTCATCGGCAAACGTGAGTTGCGTTGTCGCGCTATGAACGCAACACCGTTCTCCTGAAGAATCGTAGAGATCCAGGCAACGTCACGCGATGGCATCGCCCCAAACGCGAGCACGCGGGCGCGCCCGATTTCGGCTCGATAACGTACGCCATAGTCGAACAGTTGGCCCATCCCGTAGCGCATGCGATCGACCGCAGCACTGGGAACGTTGAGGCTTTTCGCCTCGACGAGCATTCGCTGTTCATCGAATGATGCTAGCAGATCTACGTTATTGTTGAACAGGCAGCGACCGTTGCGTCGTTCGACCATCGCCTTGACGAGCTTGAGCGTATCCTAATGGCCGCCTCGAGCTCTCTCTCTTGCAATGAAGCGACCTCGAAAATGTTGATAGTCTTCCCGGTCGGCCGGTAGCCCGTGCCGTCCGGAACAACCGTCAGCGGGCGGAACAGATCGCGCGGAGGTTCCGTAACGCCACCGGGAACAAGTAGGCTGCTAACGACCTCGTCCACCGTCGGTGCGGCATGCCAGGCCGCGCCGGTCAGTCCGGCCGCGTCGAGAATTCTGTAGTAGTCGAGATCGTCAATGTAACGAACCGATCGGCCCTGAAACGCATTCCGGCTAGCAAACGTCGATTCGTACATGCGGTTTTGCGAATCGACATGAGCCACCGGCATCGCAAATCGAATTGGCTTTCTGACCCGCAGCCAAAATACGCGCTGGCCTCCGCCGCTTTCGCATCTCTGGACGGTCGGTAATAAACGAATCGTTCGCCGCCGTTGATTTAATCGAAGTACACCCGCGGATAATGATAGACGCAGAACTCCGTGTCCTTGTACTTAGGGTCGTCTCGCCAGGCGCGCTGCATCAGAACCAGCGGCATCTAGGCGACCGATTCAAGGCCTTTCTTCCCAACCAGCGTCAGCATTTTCAGCGACGGCCCCTGCGGATGCTTTTCGCCGCGCTCCCACTGGCTAATCAGGTTAGGCGTCACGTTAAGGTAGCGCGCAAAAACCGCTTGGCTGGCGCCCTCTCGCAGGCGTATCGTTCGAATCTCATCGGGCGTAAGCTCGCGGACGGGGGTCAAGCACGAATCGTCAAACCGGCGCATGGTGTGTTTGTCGACGATGCCGACCTTGTAGAGATCCTCTATCCCCTCGTGGATCGCCGCGTGAATCGGACTGCGATATTCCATCGCAGACCGCTTGGGACGCTGGCTATTCATTTTCCGCGCCGTCTGCTTCTTCGTCGTTCTCTTCTTCGCCATATGTCACTTCTCTCAATGCTCCGGCTCGTAGGGCTTCTTCGATCTCGTCGTCGGTCAGACCAAGATACCTTTGGCGGCTTCTTTGAGACTCGAAAGCTGCGACAACGAAATATTATCACGGTCGCTCTTGGCAAACCCAAAGATGAACACGGTGCGATCACCGGACCGAAACGCAAGGAGTGTGCGAAATCCGCCGGATTTGCCGCTGCCGGCGCGCGCGATTCGTTTCTTAAGCACGCCTCCGCCGAGGTCCCCATCGATTAAGCCTCGCTCGAGTTCCTCGACCGCACTGTCCAGGGCTTGGTCCGCGATTCCCGCCTTCCGACAGAACCGGCCGAACGACTTGGTCGTGAAGATTCTCAAAGCTACCCCCGCGAGTTCGTCGTGGCCGAGCGTTCCAAGTCTATCACTCTGTGCTATAGTTCGTCAAACGCGA
>JALYVW010000040.1 GCA_030853005.1 Vulcanimicrobiota bacterium | reverse complement strand
GCCAAGTACAACGCACTGCCGGTCGGTCTCGGACCCTTTCGATACGTTCGCTGGTCTCGCTCGAGCGAAGTCGTTATGGAGGCTTTCCCTCGGTGGTGGGGTGGGGCACCAAAGCTCAAACGTGTTGTTTTTAAAGTTATTCCCGATGCCAACACGGCGATGTCCCAGCTGCAGTCGCACGAGATCGACGCCTACGTCCGCGTGCCCAACAACATCTTTCAACGCGTCGAGCGCATACCCGGCACGCGCACGCTCGCTTACGACACCGTCAGTTACGGACATGTCGATTTTAACCTTAAGAATTCCGCCCTTGCGGACCTACGCGTACGGCAAGCCTTGGCGATGGCCATCAACGTCACCGAGCTACGTAATAAGGTCGACCACGGGTCTGGGTTCTTGGCGTGCACTCCGGTATCGCATTTGAGTTGGGCCTACGACGCGCACGCTCCGTGCTACCCATTTGATCTAAAACGCGCGTCGGCTTTGCTCGAGGCGGCCGGGTGGAAGCCGGGGCCTGATGGAATCCGTACGAAAAACGGCCGCTCATTGCGATTCGATTTTGCCGGCAACACCGGGAACCCTGGACTCGACACGCGTGTGGTGTTGATTCAAAATTGGTTCAAGCAAATTGGCGTGGGTTTAGATTACTTCCGCTACCCAACCAACAAACTGTTTGCGTCATACGCAGGCGGAGGCGTTGTCGCCACCCGGCATTACGACTTAGCCTCGTACGCATGGGGTTTGGCGCCGGATCCAGACAACGCCAACATCGTAGCCTGTTCGCGCATATCGCCTGCTGGACAAAACTATATGGCCTACTGCAATCCGGCGGTGGATCGAGCCCTCAACGACGCCGCGCAACATTACAATCGTTCGCGCCGTATTCGGGACTATATCGCCGTGCAGGAAGCACTCGCGCATGACGTTCCTTTTATCGTCCTGAGCCAGCGTACGGATCGCATTACGATCAACGATGATTTTACGGGCCTGCGGCCGGGTGGAGCGATGATTTTTTGGTCTCCACAAAGCATCTCCAACTGAGGTAGGCTAAAAGTCCGCTACCGAGCAGCGTCAACGAGCGCAGTAGTCCGGAAAACCCATCTCGCGTCAGCTGGCCCGACAGACGAAGCTCGTCGCTCCAAAGGCGGGTGACGTTGGTTTCGCGGCTGTCCAGTGCGGGGTGCGGGCCCAGGGCGTCGGGCCAGATCGGCGCGGGGTGGTGTGCGGCAAACAGCCCAGCTCCTGCGATCGCGATGAGGGCGATGGCCGCGATCCACAGCGAACGAACGTCGCGCCGGCAGAAGACGGTGTAGGCGATGGCCCCCGACGCCAGCAGAAGCATCGATTGGATCCACCCGTCGGGGCGTTGCGCGATGCCGAGCCAGTCGACCGCTACCAGAAGCGTTCCGGCGAGCGCGAGCGGCCAGAGGGACCGGCTTGCGGAGGTCCCTGCGTACAGTGCGGGGATGACGAGCACGATGGCATCGTGTTCGTGGAAGAAGGGCAGCGCAAAGGGGAGGAGCGCGCAGCTGAATGCAAGCGACGCTGCCGCGCTGCGATACAGTTTTCGTATCCCGGCAAGCCAGACGATGAGCGTTCCAACTTCGATCGCCGGCCCGACGACGGCGGCGATGTTTGGGCCGGCGAACGCGTAGCTAATTGACGCCGGCGTAAACTGAATGAGAGCGAAGCGTTCCGCCGCGCCGTGCGCGCGTAGCAGCACGAGGTAGGCAAGAAGTCCATGGACCGGGCCACGCGGCTGCAGTAGACTAAAGCTGCCAAGAAACGCCGCGGCTGCTAGAGCCAGAATCAGCATGTCGCGCGGTCGAAACGCGCGTGAGAACAACGCGAGAGCCAGATTGGGCTGGACCGCCGCGACGAGCGCCAAAGCGCCTGCGAGGACGGCATTGCCCCGTCGCAATACGAGTGCCCCGGCCGCAACGAACGCCGCACTCAGTGCGGCGACTTGTCCCAGCGCGATATCGCTCGTCAGCGGTCCGAAACCGAGCGCGAAAAGTCCAAGCGCAATGTATCCAAGGATACTCGGAGGATCCCGCACCAGCAACGCTGCGCAAACGAGCAAGAGCGCACAAGCGGCGAGCAAGACGGCGCTCCAGCAGAAGGCCGCGATCGGAAACGGCAGGTGTGCAAACGCGGCGAAGACGGGGAGCGCCTGTGGTACGCCGACGTATGGCAGCACTTCGAGACGTTGCGAAGAGACGCCGGGAATGGCTTTTTCTGCGTTCCAGATCGTCGTTGCGTACGCGTCGCCGCCGCGGTCCCAGGTGGCGCCTGCAGCATAGTAGGCTTCGAAGTCGCGCAGCACCGGACCGGGTGTGGAATGCGGCCGTGCCAGAAACACCCCCGCCATCGCCGCCGCAAACGCGAGCGCTAGCGCTAGCGCGCCACGATTCACGTCCGGCTGAGGGGTAGAGCGAGATGCGCGGCAAGCGACATAAAGTAGATGAGGCCGAACAAGGTCGCGAGATACCACGCCCCAACTTTAATCTTGCCTGCCGTGTCGATCGTTCCGGCGCGCGGATCGACGTAGCCGCGCATTGCGCGAATGACCGAGGGAAGTCCCATGACCCCGATGATAATCACAAAAATTGGATTCACGTGTAAGGCGATTGCTGTGGCGATGAAGAGCACGAACCCCCCGATCCACATTGCCGGCGACAGTGCGCCGATGATGCGACCGCCATCGAACGGCGGCGTGGGAATCATGTTAAAGAGATTGAGAAATGCGCTGACGTAGGCCGCGGCGCTCCAAAACGGATCGTGCGTGGCCGTTCCGATTCCGTAACATCCGGCGGAGAAAAGGAGGCCGATAAGTGGACCGGCGAGCGCGATGTACGCGTCGTCCTCAAGTTTTTCGGGTCGCTCGCCGGCGGTATAGGCGCCCAGCAACGGAATGAAGACGGGCAAGCTCACCTTCAATCCGTAATTTCGAAAAGCGATGTAGTGGCCAAGCTCGTGTACCAGCAGCGCGAAGATAATGATGATGGCCATGCGCCAGCCGTAAAACAAGACGTACACGCCGAGGGAGAGGAAAAACGGCCAGGTTGTCGCGACGATTTTCACGAGCCAGTAGAGTTTGAAAAAACCGAGGCCTGCGAAGAGCGCTTTGAGCACAGCACCGAATTTGGCGAGGATCATGCCGATGCCCACGACGCCGGCACCGATGCCTTTCGCGCGATTGCCGTCGCGTCGAGCCGCATCCTCGTCCGGGGCCAGATATTCACCTTCGCGCACATCGTAGCGTGCATTTTCCGGACGTTCCGCCGACCAATTTGCCGCCCACGGGTTCGGATTCGGCTTCTCGCTTTTCGGCAGATTGGGATCGCTCATGCGCGGGACATACAACCGAGGCCGCCGATTTACCCTTAGCGAACACCCGGCGCATGCAGCGAATCGCAATCGTAGGCGGTGGCTTTGCCGGGATCGCGTGCGCGCACCGGCTAGAAGCGCTCCTCGCGCCGGACGAGGCCGACGTCGTGTTGCTCAGCCGTGAGAACTTTTCGCTGTTCACACCGATGTTGCCCGAGGTCAGTTCAGGTGCGCTGGACGTACGGCACATCGTTACGCCGATTCGCTCCCAACTGCGCCGCACGGCATTCGTATTGGCGGACGTTCGATCCATCGACGTGAGCGCGCGTACGGTTGCTTTCACGCATACGCTTACCGGTGACTCGGAAACGCTTGGCTACGACCACCTTATTCTCGCGCTCGGGTCCGTCATCTCCACCTTCGGGCTCCCCGGAGTCGCCGAACGCGCGTTCGCGCTAAAAACGCTAGAAGATGCAGGTATTTTGCGCAATCGTTTCATGTGGCTGTTAGAGCTCGCCGGCGCTTCCCACGATGCGCGCGAGCGTCGGTGTTTGTTGAGGATCGTCGTGGTTGGCGGAGGATTTACGGGCGTCGAGGCGACCGGCGAACTCGTCGACCTGTTTGCCGGCGTGCGGCGCTTTTTCCCAAACATCGGCCCAGGCGATGTGGAAATTGTCTTGGTGGAGGGAGGCAGTACGCTCCTACCCGGACTTCCAAAGCGCATGGGCGAGTATTCTTTACGGGATCTTCGTCGGCGTGGCGTCCGCGTGGAGCTCGGAGACAACGTGAAATCGGCGGACGATGACGCACTTATGCTGCAAAGCGGTAAGCGTATCGAGACGCGAACGATCGTCTGGAGCGCGGGCGTGAAACCGTCGCCATTGTTGGCCGCAACGACGCTTCCGCACGGAAAGGGCGGAACGATATCGACCGATCCCGACATGAGCGTACCCGGGTATCGTGGGTTGTGGGCTCTGGGCGATTGTGCGTCGATTCCAAACGGGGCGGGCGGATCGTATCCGGCGACGGCCCAACATGCGATTCGTGAAGGACCGGTGCTGGCCGAGAACGTGGTCGCGTCCATGCGGGGCCGGCCCACGAAGCCGTTTCGTTACCGGTCGCTCGGGATGATGGCGTCGCTTGGCGGCCGCAAAGCGGTCGCGCAGGTTCCCGGCAATCGCGTCCTGACAGGTTTTCTCGCCTGGCTCGTTTGGCGCACCTATTATTTGTCGCGCCTTCCCGGACTCGATCGCAAATTGCGGGTTGCTTTCGACTGGACGCTCGAACTGGTCTTCCCGCGTGACATTTCCGAATTGCGCGTGTACAGCGAACGGGCCAGCTCGAGCGCCGCGCACGATGCCGGCTTGTCCGAGATGAAAACGGACGCAGGGCCGGCGGGCCCTCGCATATGATAGGATAAGCGCATGGACCTCCGAGAGCCGATCGAGGCGCTGATTCGCAACCCGCGCGAGTTTACGAACGCGTTGCCGTTTCCCGATCCGGCAAAGATCCGGCTATACGACGAGACTTTGCGCGATGGCGAACAAATGCCCGGCGTGTGCTTTACGCCGCAACAAAAATTCGCGATTGCCAAGCGCTTGTCGGACATCGGCGTGCACGTCATGAGCGTGGGTTTCCCGGCAGCTTCCGAAGGCGATCGTAAAACGTTGCAGTTGGTGATGGAAGGGAAGCGCCGCGGCGAGCTGGGCTCCACCGAGATCGTCGTGATGTGCCGCAGTAACGCAGGCGATATCGACGTGACCGTGCAGACGCTTGAAGATGTGGGCATATCTCCATCCGAAGTCACGTTTTTCATCTTTACGAGTGGAAGCGATTTACACCTAAAATACAAAATCGGCAAAACGTTACTGAAGCGCGAAGGCAAGCCGGAGTCCGAATGGCTGGACCTCCCGCTCGACTTTTACCGGCAGGCGAATATCCGTCTGCAATGCGATGCGATTCGCCATGCACGTTCGCGCGGAGTCACAAACGTGGAATTCGGGGCCGAGGACGGAAGCCGTGGCGACGTAGCGTATTTCATCGACTATTTCAAGGCTGGCATGGCGGCGGGCGGCACGCGCCCGGCATGGCCGGACACCGTCGGTTGCTTGACGCCGGAAGCGGCGCGGTGGTACTGCTCGCGCATCGTAGACGCGATGCCTTCGGGTTTGCCCATGGTTTGTCACTTTCACAACGACTACGGGCTCGGCACGATCAACGCTATCACGGCGCTTTCGTGCGGCTTCAGCGTCGTGTCCGTAACGGCCAACGGTTATGGGGAGCGCGCCGGGAACGTCAAGCTGCATGAATTCGTGACGGCTTTAAACGTTTTGTACGGCGTCAAAATTCCGGGTTTCAAATACGAAAAACTCCGCGAACTCGCCCGCTTTATGGAGCGCGTTAGCGGTATTCCCATGCAACAGCACGAGCCGATCGTCGGTTCGAAGGTCTTCGCTCACGAGTCGGGCATCCACACGCATGCGATGCTCATCGATCGGCGCATGTATGAAGCGGTTCCGAGCGAACTGGTGGGAGGCGCGACGAGTTGGATTTTCGGAAAACATTCCGGCGTGTCGCTGGTGCAGGATACGCTGGCGAAGCATCGCGATCGCCTCGACGCTGCGGGCATCGATCTAACTCCGGATCTCGCTCACCGCGTAACCGAAGAGATCAAACGCCTGCGAGAAGAGCGGGCTGCCTCGCATAAGAGCGAGGATGCGATCGACGCCTACGAGATGGCCATGTCGCAACTTTCGATTGGCGAAGCGGAAGTCGCGGATATCGCCGTTGCGCTTGCGAAACCATCGGCGGTAGCCTAGCGAAGCGTTTAGGCGGGCTCGTTGGCAACGGCGCCCATACGGAACGCGGCGACGAACGCTTTGAACACGACGAGGTAATCGTCGTGAACGAAACGGACCATGCGTGCGCCGGTGCGTTCGAACCCCGGGATGACCTGGATGAAGTCGGCTTGCTCTATACGCGTCACATCGATCTCAAGCGTCACGGGAGATGTGAAAACGAACGGCTTTGCCGAGCCGGCGCGAGCGATCGCCTCGCGTGCCCCATCGCGGATCTTCGCTTGCGCTGCTTGCGGTGAAAGCGAATCAACAGCGTAGTTGCCGACGCTCTCTTTAACGACCACGCCTTGGGCCCACGGCATATCCGCTAGGACGCCTTGGACGGTGACGCGATCCCCGGTAATCAAGACGACCGGAACGCCGAAGTAACCGGCAAGTCCCGCATTGAGCGTGGCCTCGCTGCAGCGCGTTCCGTTTATCCGCGCGTTGTAAATCACCGATGGCGTATACGTGTGGCAAAGCGTCGCGTCGGCATCGCCAATCGCCCCATGGTAGCCGGTAAAAAATACGGCGCCGACACTCGCGTCGAGGCCTTGCATCATCGAGAACGGCTTGCGATTTCCATATATCATTCGCACGTCGTCAGGAAGTCCGTCCCAGAGGACGTTGCGCATAGGGCCGTGCGAATCGTTTACGAGGACCTCGCTCGCACCGGCTTCGCGCGCGCCGTCGATGGCCGCACGAACCTCTTGCGTCATATATTGCTGGTAGATCGCATAGTCGGGCGTATACGATCGAGCGTCGACTTGTTCCCAACTGCTCACGCCGGCGACGCCCTCCATGTCACACGAAATGTACAGTTTCATGCGATCGCCAGCGCCGCGCCGCCCAAGCGCATGGCGGCGAGGAAAGCCCGGAAGACCATCCGGTAGTCGTCGTGCGCGAAACGCAGCGTACGGCCGTCGAGCCTCTCGAACCCCGGCATTAACGCGATAAAATCTGCGGACTCCGCCTGCGCGCACGAAAACAGCATTTCGATGGGCGGATCGAACCGAAATGGTTCGATGGTTTTGCTTCGCGACATCGCTTCGCGGGCGGCCTCGCGGATATGGTTCTGTGCGGCGGCCGGCGAGATGGAGTCGGCGCTGTAATGCCCGATTGAATCCTTGACGATGACGCCCGCAAGGCCGGGAATGTGGCTCTGCGTTTCCTCGACGATCGTCCGGTCGCCCGTAATTAAGAGCACCGGTACCCCGTAGTATCCCGCCATAGCCGCGTTGAGTAACGCTTCGCTGCACGCAACGCCGTTCATACGCACCTCGTAGATCGTTCCCGGGCTGTAGGTGTGCGCGAGGGCGCCGTTCGCATCGCCGATTTTCGCATGATAGCCCGTAAAGAACGCACCTGCAAATGACGCGTCGAGACCTTGAACCATCGACCAAGGCTTGCGCGATCCGGAGATCACGCGGACGTCGGGAGGCATTTCGTCCCATAGAACGTTGCGCATGTCCCAATGTGAATCGTTAATGGAAACGTTCGTGGCACCACCTTCGCGCGCGCCGTCGACGGCCGCACGCACTTCTCGAGCCATATATCGCCGGTAGAGCGGATACTCGTAGCCGTTGGCTGGATCGACCTGCATCCAGCTGCTCACGCCCGCGGTGCCTTCCATGTCGCATGAAACGTACAAATTCATGGGGTGCCTTTCGCGAGGCCGTCGCGCGCTTGTTGGAGGCCTTCCCGTGCGGCGGCGTTCGAAGGATTGACTTTGAGCGCACGCCGGTACAGGGGTATCGCGTCGGAAAACTTTCCCACGACGAGGTACGTGTCGCCCAGCTGCGTGAGGGCCACGTCGTCCCGCGGATTCTTGGCGATCCGCTGGCGCATTTGCGCCAGTTGCACCTGGACCGCAGCCGGCGGCCCGCCGCCTTGCACGTTCACCGGGCCCGTCTGGGCCGGCGCGGCGGCCGAATGTGATACCGGGGCGGTGCCCGCGCCGAAGACGGACCCGGTCGTACCGAACCCCAGGCGCACGAAGTATGCCATAATCGCAAGAAAGGCGGCCGCGATGACGACGAAGAGCACCGTCAAGGTCCGGGGAGAAGATTTGCTTGCCTGCACCAAGAGTCGTTTGGACGGATACCGAATAACTCTTCGTGCTGCCCACCGAGACCGATCTGCAATTGCTTTTCGCCGAACTGAACAATCTGCATTTCAACGGCGAAGTTCCGGCATGCAGAATCCGGTATAACGCACGTTTTTCGAATTCTGCCGGTCGCATTACGTATAGCGCCAAGCCCCTGCTCATCGAATTATCGCCCAAACATTTTCGCGCCAATCCCGAAGCCTTGCGCGATACGCTCTTGCACGAGATGATTCACGCGTGGCTGTGGGATATCAAGCGCGATGCCGGGCACGGCGCGGCCTTCAAAGAGAAGATGCACGCGTGCGGCATGAGTTCGATTTACCACGACCTTGGGAACGTGCGGCCCGCCTCGGAGAGCGGAAAGCGTTACATTCTGCGCTGCGAGCAGTGTTCGCTCGAGATCTTGCGGCGGCGCATACCTTCGAGCGCGATGAGCTGCGGGCGATGCAGCAAACGAGGCTACGACCCGCGCTTCCCGTTGAAAATCGTCGAGATCGTCGAAACGCGCGAACTGGGCGGGACCTTGGGACGTGCCGCCATGCGGCGCCGGTAAGCTTGCTTGCCGTCGGCGTTGCGACGGAAGTCGCGGCGGGGAAAGGCGATTTCGCGCGAAGATAGGGTCGACATGACGACGACCAATCATTCAACAAATGGCGTACCCAATCGCGTGGAATCCGACTCGATGGGCAAGGTCGACGTTCCCGGGGATAAGTACTACGGGGCGCAGTCCGCGCGCTCGCTCGTACACTTCGATATCGGAGACGATTCCTGGCCCCGCGACGTGATGCCGCGCCAGGTCGTGCGCGCGATGGCCGTGTTGAAAAAAGCTGCCGCGCTGGTCAACGCCGGCTTAGGTAAGCTCGACGCAACCAAATCCGAGCTGATCGTGCGCTCAGCCGATGAAGTGATCGACGGAAAGCTCGACGCGCATTTCCCGCTGCGCGTGTGGCAAACCGGATCGGGCACGCAAACGAACATGAACGTAAACGAAGTCATCTCCAACCGGGCGATCGAAATGGCCGGCGGGGTGATGGGTTCCAAAGATCCGATTCACCCCAACGATCACGTCAATATGTCGCAGTCGTCGAACGATACCTATCCGACCGCCATGCACATGGCCGCCGCCGAGGCGATGACGGACATGCTTCCGGCCGTACAGCGTTTGCGCGACGCTCTCGACCGCAAGGCAAAGAGCTGGGACGGAATCGTCAAAGTCGGCCGGACGCACTTACAGGACGCCACGCCCCTAACGTTGGGTCAGGAATTTTCCGGCTACGTCACGCAACTCGACCGCGCGATGGTCGCATGCCGTGAATCGCTCGAGCACCTCTACGATCTGGCGATCGGCGGGACGGCGGTGGGAACGGGCTTGAACGCGCATCCCGAGTTCGGCGAGCGCACGGCCAAGAAAATCGCCGAGCTGACCGGACTGCCGTTCCGCTCGCATCCCAACAAATTCACGGCGCTCGCCTCCCATGACGATTTCGTATTCGCCTCGGGTGCCTTAAAAATGCTCGCAGCCGCGCTGATGAAAATCGCCAACGATATCCGCTGGCTTGCCTCGGGTCCGCGCGCCGGAATCGGCGAACTGATCCTGCCCGAAAACGAACCCGGCAGTTCGATCATGCCCGGTAAAGTCAATCCGACACAATCCGAGGCCATGACCATGGTTTGCGTGCAAGTCTTCGGAAACGACGCGGCGATCGGCTTCGCCGCATCGCAGGGCAACTTCGAACTCAATGTCTTCAATCCGGTCATGATCTATAATTTTCTGCACTCGACGACGTTGCTGCGCGATGCTTGCACCATGTTCCGCGAACACGCGGTCGAGGGCCTCGAAGCAAATGAAGAGCAAATCGCAAAATACCTTAGCGAGTCGCTCATGACCGTAACCGCGCTCTCACCGAAGATCGGATACGATAAGGCAGCGCAAATCGCGAAAAAGGCGCATCACGACAAGAGCACGCTCAAAGAAGCCGCGCTCGCGCTCGGTCACGTGAGCGCCGAGGATTTCGACCGTTTCGTCGTGCCGAAAGACATGACGAAGCCGAAATAACTCTTACATCAGGTGGCGTAGGACGAGAGATGCCGCGGCAATCGTAACCGCCCCGCTTACCAGAATCAGAATCCACGAAGGTGACAGTCGAGCGGAGAGGCGCGCGCCGATCGGTCCCCCGGCCAAGCCGCCGATGACCAACGGCACGACATAGCTGGACCGGATATCTCGCTCGTAGGCGTGCGCGATCAGCCCCACGGGCGACGTGAGAAAAATAGCGAGATGTGAGGTCCCCATCATCGCATGGACCGGGAGCTCGGTGAAATACAACAACGTGGGAACGGCGATAATGCCGCCGCCGACGCCGAATAAGCTGGAGATAACGCCGACGGCGAGTCCGGCCGAGAGTCCCGAGGCCCACGACAAACCGGCCGTGCGGTCGAGCGATGCTGACGAGCGAACGTCCGCGCGTTTTTTGTTGCGGCTTGCAATCAAATCCACGGCAACGCCGATCAGCAGCAGTGCGAAGAGCCAGTCGAACGTGGCGGCGGACATACGCTGAACGAAGAAGGCGCCCAACAGGCTGCCGGGAATTCCGCCGGCGGCAAGGAGAAGAGCCGTACGAACGGCCACCCGCTTTTGCAGAAAATAGGCGATCGTTCCGGCGCCGCTGTTGGCAACGACGAGTGCGAGCGAGGTGCCTGCCGCTTCTGCGGGCCCCAAGCCGAAAACCAGACGCAATAACGGGACCAATAGGAAGCCGCCGCCGAGGCCAACCATCGATCCAAAAATGCTTGCGGCTAGCCCGGTCGCGAGCAGCGCAAAGAAGAAGGGCCCGCTCAGGAAGTGATGCGACCGATATAGCGACGGTCGCGCGTGTCGACTCGAATCACGTCGCCGGGATTGACGAAGAGCGGAACCTGAACGGAGCCCCCAGTCTCGAGCTTCGCCAGTTTCGTCGCGCCGGTAGCCGTATCGCCTTTAAAGCCCGGGTCCGTTTCTTCGACGCGCAGCTCGACATGTGCGGGCAGCT
Organism: Vulcanimicrobiota bacterium; assembly: GCA_030853005.1. Lineage (GTDB taxonomy): Bacteria > Vulcanimicrobiota > Vulcanimicrobiia > Vulcanimicrobiales > Vulcanimicrobiaceae > JALYVW01. Next base: position 3,213 of record JALYVW010000040.1, on the reverse strand, counting down.
CGACGCCGATCGGCACGCCGTCGTGGACTTGGACATCCACGATCATGCCGTCTTTAATAAAATCGGCCGGTCCGCCGATCAGGTCGCGCTGTAAGGTGAACGTCTCAAACGACTCTTGATCCATAAAGTGGTAACCTTCGTCGTTGTTGTACAGCATCGACATTTGGCGGTTATCCACCGTCGCCCGCTCGAGCTTCTCTCCAGCGCGAAACGTGCGTTCCACCGTGGCTCCGGTTTTAACGTTTTTCAAGCGCGTCCGGACGAAGGCCGACCCCTTGCCGGGTTTTACGTGCAGAAACTCAATGACCGTCCACAGGTTGCCTTCGATGAGGATGGTAACCCCGTTGCGAAAATCGTTCGACGAAATCATGACGCTGCCCATTACGGGCCGGGGCTCGGGCTAGCCTTCTACGACGATTTCGAGCGAGCCAGGCGGATGGGGTTTTCACGTCCGCGCCGCAACCGCTCGATGTTCTCGCGATGCGTATATATAATGAGGAGTGCCGCAAAAAGCCCGTACGCGAAAAGCTCGGTCCGCTTCGTAAAAAATGCCAGCGCGACGCAGGCGACGGCGGTGCCCAGCATCGAGCCCACGGAGGAATACCGCGTGAGACCGGCACCGACAAACCACGCGCCGACGGCGCATAGCGCTGCGGGCCAACTGAGCGCAAATACCACGCCAAACGCCGTGGCGACGCCTTTGCCGCCCTTCCAATGGAGCCAAGGCGAAAAGCAATGACCGAGCACCGAGGCTGCTGCCGCAAGCGCGGCCCAGCTCGGGCCCATCCAGAGCAACGTGAAGAACACCGGGAGAAATCCCTTCAGTGCATCCAGGAGAAGCACGGCGATCGCTCCACCTTTGCCCATCGTGCGTAATGCGTTCATCGCGCCGATGTTGCCGCTGCCTTCGCGGCGGATGTCGCGATGATAAAACTCGCGGCCGATGACGTAGCCAAAGGGAATCGATCCGAGCAGAAAAGCGATCGCGATCGCCGCCGTCCCCAATGCGACTGAGGCCGGCATCCCTAGGTGTACTCCTCGCGAGTGCGCGCGCGAAATTCGAAGGTCAGCGGCACGCCTTCGAAGTCGAAATGCTCGCGCAGCACGTTTTCTAGGAACCGCTTGTAGGAATTTTGCACCAGATCCGGATCGTTACAGTGAAAGATGAAGAGCGGAGGATGCGTTTGCACTTGCGAGCAGTAGAGAATCTTAAAAACCTTTCCACTGGGCGCCGGCGCCGGATGGGCCAGCGTCGCATCGCGAACGACCGCGTTGAGTTGGGCGGTCGGTATGCGCCGGTCTAAGTTTGCCGAGAGCTTCATCACGAGCGGCATCAAGCTGCCGAGTCGCCGCCGGCTCTTCGCCGAAAGAAACGTGACCGGAGCAAACTTGGCAAAGGGTGCTTGGTCGTGGATGACATTGATCAGCTCGCCCTGACTGTACTCGCCTTGCTCGCGCGCGAGGTCCCATTTGTTTCCGACGATAATGAGGCCTTTGCGTTCTTCCAAGATCATGCCCGCCAAACGCAATTCTTGCGCCTGCATTCCGACCATGGCATCGAAGAGCAGGATCGCGATATCGCAGCGGGAGATGGCATTAAGCGATCGCAGGGCCGCATAGTATTCGATCGCGCCATGCTGCCGAGGCTTGCGCCACACTCCGGCCGTGTCGATCAGCCGAATTTTGTGTTCGTGAAAAGCAAAAATCGTGTCGATCGCGTCACGCGTCGTTCCCGGAACGTCCGAGACGATCGTGCGCTCTTCGTTCAGCAGTGCATTCAGGAGCGAACTTTTTCCAACGTTCGGTCGGCCGACCAATGCGAGGGCCAGCTCGTCGCCGCTCGACGTTTCTGCAGATTGTTCCGGCAGAAGGCCGACGATGAGGTCCAGGAGATCGCCGGTGCCTTCCCCGTGAATCGCCGAAATGGCCAAGGGTTCGCCAAATCCGAATCGGCTGAATTCGCCATGCACGGCGATGGCTGCGCTCGGGGATTCCGCTTTATTCGCGACCAGCACGACCGGGCGGCGGGTCCGGCGCAGGATCGCGGCGACGTCTTCGTCGAGTGGATTGCGACCAGTCGAGGCGTCAACGACGAAGATGATGGCGTCGGCTTCGTTAGCCGCGGCCTCGGCTTGCCGCTGCGTCGAAGCGGCGATCGTGTCGCTATCGGAATCGGCCTGCGGATCGATGCCCGCGGTGTCCACTAAGCTGAAAGTGCGCGCTTGCCACTCGCATAGGGCGTAGAGGCGGTCCCGGGTGACGCCCGGCGTATCCTCCACGATCGCGAGGCGTTTGCCGACCAACCGGTTAAAGAGCGCACTCTTTCCCACATTGGGTCGCCCGACGATTGCGACGGTTGCCGGGCGCAGCATTGCACCGGAATCGATCTCGTTTGGTTCCACGGCTGCGGTGTTCGCACTCGTTCCGGGAATACCGCCGCGCCCCCGAGAACCAGACGGACGATACATACATGCTGCTTTCCCTTGTTTTTGCGCTCGCTCTGGCAGCTCCGCAACCCTTCGGCGGTCTCTATTTAACCTCGCTCCCGGCGAATGCGGACGTGTGGGTCGACGGCGCCTATATCGGGCGAACTCCGGTCTATCTCGACGGATTGCGCTCTGGGGAGCATAGCGTGACGATGACCAAGACCGGCTGGAAAGCCGTCGAGACGGACGAACAGATCGCCGCGGGAACGACAACCTTGGCAAGCCTGCGTCTCGATGCGATTCGTCCGGCGGCACAAACCGGAAGCATCGCCTTGCACGGCGTTCCCAGGGGTGCGCGCATTCGGCTCGATCACGGGGCGTTCGCCGAACCACGTCTTGTCTACGCCGCGTCGTCGGGAGCGCATCGGGTGGTGATAAAAACCGGAAGCGGACTCTCGTCCCGCAACGTTTTGGTCTATCCGGGCGAACAAACGCACGTCTTGCTGCGTGGCCTTGCCGATGCGCATTCGGCGGTCGTCGCACCCTTGTCGGACTACATGCCCGAGTCGGCAGCGCAGGTGAAAAACGGCCGCTTGACGGTTCGGTACGACAAACACGTCGCGACCGGGCGGCTCGGCGACTCGCGCTTCGTCGTCGATAAGCGCGATGCGACCTACGATGCTCCGGCGGGTATGGTGCGCGGCAAGCTGTATCTGCCTTTGGACCTGCTGCTGTTTTTAACGGGACGCAAGGCGCGCTGAGAAATGGCCAGCATTTATATCGAGAC
>JALYVW010000110.1 GCA_030853005.1 Vulcanimicrobiota bacterium | reverse complement strand
AGCCTGGACGCCCCATTCGGTCATCTTCATCTTAACTGACGAAACGACGTTTACCGGCGAGAAGAGCACCGGCGGCTGGTTAAGCGCCGCGGGGTGCTGCGACTCGCCCCAACTTCCCGCTGGAACGGCGCTGTTGTCCGGAGGTGGCGTCTATGGCGGCGGCAAGATCCCATTGGTAGTCATCGGCGCTATGGTGAAACCGCATTTTCGCTCCGCGTTGCCCTATAACCACTACTCGTTATTGCAGACCGTCGAGGATGCTTGGCGCCTTCGCCGCCTTGGCATGACGTCGGATGCAAACGTCATAAGCTCGCTGGCGGCGTTTTTTAGGAAATAATCTGTTCGAACTCCTGGAATGCAACGGACGAAGTATTCGGGTTCGCAAGCGCCAATACAGATGCTTGGCGGTCTAAAAAATACCCTCGAAATTACCCTACTTTGGCGTGTTCGGTACCCTGGTTTTTCCCAATCCCTCGTAAAACAAGCGCGGGCGATTAGCTCAGTTGGGAGAGCGCCTCCCTTACAAGGAGGATGTCGGCGGTTCGAGCCCGTCATCGCCCACCATTTTGCTTTACATGCATGCAACGAACCGGAGCGTCCTATGATTGAAACCGGCGCATTCGGCCACTTGGAGCTCGACTGGGTCGAGGGCGGCGTCGCGACCGTCACCATGCGGCGTCCCGAGAAGCGCAACGCGCTTTCGCTTGAGGTCATGCGCGCGATGACCCTGGCTTTCGAACGGATCGGCGCGGACGCCGACACCGGCGCCGTGATTTTGCGCGCGGAAGGCCCTGTCTTTTCGGCCGGCCACGACTTGCGCGAAATCCTCGCGTGCGATGCGGAGGCGCATCGCGAAACGTTCGACGCCTGCGTTCGCCTCATGGAAACCATGCAGCGCATCCGGCAGCCAATCGTAGCCGAAGTTGGCGGCATTGCGACCGCCGCGGGCTGCCAACTGGTGGCGACATGCGATCTTGCGATCGCGTCGACGGTAGCAAAATTCGCCACCCCAGGCGTGCGCATCGGGCTGTTCTGCACGACGCCCATGGTTGCACTCACCCGCGCGATCGGGCGCAAGCGCGCGATGGAGATGCTGCTCACGGGCGAAGCGATCGACGCTGCAACCGCTGCCGATTGGGGCCTCGTCAATCGCGTCGTTGCCCCCGGCCAACTCTCGGCCGAGGCGATGGCCTTGGCACAAAAAATCGTCGAAGCGGCACCTACCACGGTAGGGCTTGGGAAGGCGGCCTTCTACGCGCAAATTGACGTGCCGCAGCGCGACGCCTACGCCTATGCCGCTGGTGTGATGAGCGCGAACGCTCGTTCGTCGGACGCGCAAGAAGGCATGACGGCATTCGTTGAAAAGCGCGTTCCCGTCTGGTCGGCGTTTGACGAAGGGGAACCTATCCCGGACGCCAAGGTGTAGTCCTCGCCTTCAATGCCGTGGGCCGTTGAAGTAGCGATGCGATAAACGTCGCCCACACCCGGTATGCGGGTAACCGCATACGCGACGGCAGGAGGGCTCGCCTATGGCGGGCCTTCCTGTCTTTAAAGCGAAAGCCGCCACGTCGTGAAATTCGTGCCGTCCAACGCGCGCTTTGCCGCCGTCATCCTCGCGTTGTCCCTGCTCGCCGCGCTCGTTGTTTCGTACGAGCGCATTCGCATCGAGCAGGCCACGCGGCGCGTCGAAATCGCGATGGATTACAACGATTTCCTCGGCCTAGCGCGATCGTACAACTACGATCCGATGCAGTTTTTGGTCGCGCTACGACGCGCGGGCCTGACCTCCGTTGCGCTCAGCGAAGAACTCGGAAGCAGCGTATCGGCGTCGCGCAATGCCTACGCTACATCGGGCATTCAATTACTGGACGCGGCCCGGCTCTCACCCATCGCCGATCCCACGCTCGGCGGTCTCGTGCGATCGAAGCAGATCCGGCCCGACACGGTCTATCTGCTCGTCTACGATAAAGCGACCTACGAGCGCTACCTCGAGCAGTTGCCGCTGCATTTCGAGCGATCCGGCATTCGCGTACTCCACGCAACGTCCCCATATGTGATCGGCGTGCGCACGCAGATCGACTATTTCGGGCAAGTGTCGCTCGGCATTCCCGGCGATCAACTTGCGCTGGCAAAAAAACTGGCTCTGCTGGTTATTCCGAGGCTGCAGAACGACGAGCGACTGCAGCAACCGCAAATGGAAAAGATGCTTCGCGATACCGGCGCGAGCGCAAGGCTCTCGACCGCGATTTTCTTTGGACTGCGCAATCAGGTGTTGGGATATCCAGACCATGTGAAGGAGGCGGTGGCGGTATTCAACTTGCCAGCCAACAAGCACGTCAATTTCGGCGAGATCGAAACCTACGATGCCTCGCAAGTGCAGAAAGGCAATGTCGAATTCGCGCGACTGCTGCCCGGGCGCACGGTGCGCGTCCAGGCGATTTCCAAAACCGAGCTCGACAAACTCACCCTTCCGGAAATCGTGGCCCGGTACGAGCTGGGCGTCGCCGAACGCAACGTTCGCGTCGTATACCTGCGGCCATTCGGCCATCAATATAATGGCCTGTCGATCGAAAAGACCAACGTGGAGCTCGCGCGCCAGATTGCCGACGACCTGCGCGCGCGAGGATTTCGCTTGGGCCGCGCTGCCCCGATCCCCACCTACCGCGGCAATAACGCCGTTCTCGTCGGGCTTTCCACCCTTGCCGTTCCGTCCATCTTTGCGTTACTGCTGGCGTTTTACGGATGGTACCGCCGCTCGATTGTGATAACCGCTTACGTCCTCACCGTGCTCGTTTATGCCGGCGGCTACGTGATGCACCACGATATTCTTGCGAGATCCATCTTGGCGTTGCTTGCCGCGCTGCTGTTTGCGACCGCCGCATTTACCGCCCTCTCGTCGGCCTTTTACGAAGGTCCACGCGCGCGTTACGGGGCGCAACTCGGCGTGAGCATCAGGTGGACGCTGGCGGCCACGGGCGTCGCATTGCTGGGCGCCGTAGCAGTGATCGGAATCCTAAGCTCGCCTTTGCTCATGGAAGAAGTGGAAGCGTTCCGCGGAATCCATTTGGTGCTGCTCGCGCCCCCACTCATTGCGGTCATCATCTACGTATTTACCGACCGTTTCAATGCGCACTCGAGCTCTTCGGGTGAAGCGCTTGCCGCGCCGGTACGAATCTATCAATTGCTTCTGGCGGTCGGCATCTTGGCCGTCGGGGGCCTGATCTATGTGCGCAGCGGAAACCAAAGCGATATCGCGCCGTCGAATTTTGAACTGACATTGCGCCATCATCTCACCCAGTTGCTCAGCGTGCGGCCGCGCTTTAAAGAATTCGTCGTGGGCTTTCCCATGCTGATGCTCCTCCCCGCGTTAGCGTTGCGCCACCGGCGGGCTGCCGGGGTGGTGCTGGCGCTCGGCATCGGTGTAGGACTCGGTGACATCATCGACACATTTTCGCATCTCCATACGCCGGTGCTCGTTTCGCTGCTGCGCGTGTTCAACGGGCTCGCGATTGGGATCGTTATCGGTGCGGTGCTCATCGCCGCCTATCGTGCGATCGCCCGGCGGTATGCGGTTTCTTCTTAGTGGCTATTACGGCTTCGGCAACCTCGGCGACGATGCGCTGCTGGAGGTGATCGTCTCGCAGCTGCGCACGCGCTTTCCTTACGCGGGGATCGACGTGCTTTCGCAAAAGCCGAACGAGACCGCGCACGAGTTTGGCGTCGAAGCGACCCCGCGCATGGACCCGGGAAAAGTTCGCGATGCGATCGCGCGAGCGAGTGTTGTCCTTTCCGGCGGCGGAGGGTTGCTGCAGAACGCGACGAGCTTGCGTAGCCTGCTGTACTACGCGGGAATACTGCGATCGGGCGTTCGGGCCAATCGCCCGACGATGATCTTCGCGCAGTCGATCGGCCCGCTGGACTTTTGGGGACGCACGGTCGTTCGCGAGTGGTGCAAGGGCGTTACGCGGGCGACCGTGCGCGATGCCCGTTCTGCGGTGCTGCTGGCGTCGCTTTTGCCGCACGTCGATGTGGAGCGTACCGCGGACCCGGTGTTTCTCTACGACGCGCCCGACGAGCAGATCGATCTCACGAGCGAGGGTCTCGCCCCCGACGGCGAACCGTTGGCGGTCGTGTCGGTCCGCAAGTCCGACGGCATGAAAGAGGGCATGGAGATCGTAGCGCGCGCGGTAGATCGGCTGAGCCTGGTTCACGGCGTTCGTGCCGCGTTTCTTTCGCTCGGCGGACCCGCCGATGCCGACATTTCGACGCAGATCATTCGCAAGTGCAAGTCGGCTCCGGTGCTCTTGCCCGAGATGCCGCTCGCGCGAGCCGCGGCCGTAATCCGCCGTGCGCAAGTCGTGGTGGGAATGCGGCTGCACGCGCTCATTCTCGCAGCGCGATACGGCGTTCCGTTTCTTTCCATTCCCTACGATCCCAAGGTCTCGGCGCTGACCGACGATCTGGCCTATCCGTTGCACGCGCTCTACGTGCCGGGCGCGGGCGCGAAAACGTCCCCGGTTGAAACCGATTCCTTAGTGGACCGTCTCTGGTCGGAGCGCGAAGCCCTCGCAACCCATTTGCGTCAGTCGGTGCCGACGCTACAGGCGCTAGCCGCGCGGAACTTTGACATCCTCGCGGAGCTCGTCGAGGAACGCCGGACGTGAGCGATACACCGAAAGCACGCGATTATCGAGACACATTGAACTTGCCGAAAACGACCTTTCCGATGAAGGCCGATTTGCCGGCCCGAGAGCCCGCGCGCATCGCTTGGTGGAAAGAGCGCGGTACGTACGCGCGGCGTTTAGAAGCGAACCGTTCGAATCCGCCCTGGATCTTGCACGATGGACCGCCTTACGCCAACGGCCACTTGCATATGGGCCATTTCTTAAACATGGTCCTCAAAGACGTCTTCGTGAAGATTAACCTGCTGGACGGACGGTGGGCGAAGTTTGTTCCAGGCTGGGACATGCACGGTTTGCCGATTGAATTGGACACCCTCAAGCACTTTAAGATCAAAGACGTCCATCAAATCGATCCGCTCGAGTTCCGCGAACGGTGCAAGGAGCGCGCGCTTTACTGGTTGGACCAGCAGCGCGAAACGCGCGTGCGGATGGGGGCATTTGGCGAATTCGACCATCCGTATCGTACGGTCGATCCGGAATTCGAAGGAACGATCGTCGACGCCCTTG
>JALYVW010000005.1:8143-37238 GCA_030853005.1 Vulcanimicrobiota bacterium | reverse complement strand
GCTCCAATCAGTAAGCACAGGCAGACGAGGAAAAGCGATCCGCCGAGTGCGCCGACGTTAGCGAAGACGTCTCCAAATCCCAAGGAACCGACGTGTGCGAAGATTACAAAGATCGCGAACATGATGCCGACGTCGCCGATGACGTTGATAACGAACGCCTTGCGCGCCGCTGCCACCGCCGCCGGTTTATAAAACCAAAATCCGATGAGGAAGTACGATGCGAGACCCACGAGGCCCCAGCCGACCAGCAAGCCGGCGAAATTGTCGGAAAGAACGAGCGTCAGCATCGCAAAAACGAAAAAGTTCATGTAGGCAAAGAATCGAGCAATCGCGCGATCGCCCCACATATAGCCGATCGAATAGACGTGAATGAGCAGGCCCACCCCCGTAATGATCAGTGCCCACAAGAGCGAGAGCGGGTCGAGCAGAAGGCCGAAGTCAAAGCCGGGAATCCAGGTTAAAAGTGCTTGATGAGCGCCCGTACTGCCGCCCGACGCCTGCGTCGCGACGCCCCACGAAAGCAGCGCTGCAACGAATGCAATTGCCAGCGCCAGCGAGCCGAAGATGCCGAACGTCCGGCGCAGTCGCGGACCAAAAACCCAACTCACTAGGGCTCCGAGCAACGGCGCGAGCCAGATGACGAAGAGCAGCGGATACCGTCCCTCGACTCCCAGGACGTGGTGCGCCACGATCATCCTTTGAGCATCGCAATCTCGTCAACGTCCACGTTTTTAGCCGCGCGAAAGACGACGACGACGATGGCGAGGCCAATCGCCGCTTCCGCGGCGGCTACAGTGACCACGAGAAACGCAAAAACGTGACCGGAGTTGTTGAGCGAAGCGCGCGCGAAGGCCAGAAACAGCAAGTTTGCGGCGTTCCACATCAGTTCCACGCTCATGAGCATGATAAGCGGATTGCGCCGCACGAGCACGCCGGCGACCCCAATGAAGAAGATCACCGACGAGAGCGCGATATAATTGGCGATCGCGACGGGAAGGATCATTTTCCGGCTCGCAGGACGGCGTCGTGCATCTGCTTCTCAACCTCTGCGGCGCGGCGGCGTGAGGGAACGTACGGCGTCGCGGCGCCGGCCAAGAGAATCACGCCGATGACCGCTACCATCAAAATGAAAGACGTGACTTCAAAGGGCAGCAAGTTCGTAGAAAAGAGCGCTCGGCCGAAATCGGCAACCGAACCGAACGAACCTGCGGTTCCGACTGACCGTACGAGTGCGCCCGACGTTGCAGCCGTTCCCAGGGACGGTACGGTCGTTCGGCCCAACCCATAAACGAGGAACGCCAAAGCGATCGTGACGACCCCAAGCGCGGGCACCGTCGCCTTAGGGAGGCGGTTCGGACCGGTTGGAAACGCATCTACTCCGCTGGAGAGCAGCGCGATGACAAAAACGAAAAGCATCAAGATCGCACCGCTATAGACGATGATCTGGATGACGGCCAAAAATTCCGCCGAAAGCATCAAGTAGGTGATGGCGAGCAAAGCAAAATGCAGCAACAGCGCGACGACGCTGTACACGGGCTTCTTTGCCGAGATCACCCAGACGGCGCTAGCGATCAAGAAGACGGCGATAGTCCAAAACGCAACGGTCATTCCGAGAGTCCTTTGCGCTGCGTCTTGAGAATCTCGCCACGCCATGTTGCCGAGTACCCGTCGGCTACGTTCATGGTGGACTTCATGTCGGCAACGACGCCGAGATCCGAAGGAATGCCGTTGGGGCGGTCGTCCGGCGAACTGCCGACGCCCGCTTCGGGCGGTACCAGCAAACGGTCTTTGGAATACACGAACGACCCGCGCCGGTAATCGGACATCTCGAAGCGCGGTGTCAATACGATCGCGTCGGTCGGACACGCTTCTTCACACATGCCGCAAAAAATGCAGCGCAGCTCGTCAATTTCGTATCGCGCGGCGTAGCGTTCGCCTGGAGAACGCCGGTCACCGGGGGCGTTCTCGGCGCCGATCACCGTAATGGCATTGGCCGGACACGCGCTCGAGCAGAGTTCGCAGCCGATACAGCGCTCTTTCCCGTCACCGTAGCGGCGGAGCTCGTGCAATCCGTGAAAGCGCGGTGGATGCTGCTTTTTCACCGACGGATATTGGATGGTCGGTTTTTTTTGGAACATGAATTTGAACGTCAGCGAAAGCCCGCGAAGCAGCGCAAGGACGTTCCAAAGATTTTTGCGAGTGTGAGCCACGGTGGCGTTATCCGATCGCGGCCGCGATAACGGCCGTAACGACGAGGTTGAGCGTTGCGGCCGGCAACAGCACTTTCCAGCCGAACGCCATCAAACGATCGTAGCGGAAGCGCGGGAACGTGGCGCGTAACCAAATATAGGCGAACATGAAGAAGGCGATCTTGATCACAAACCAGGCGACGCCGGGCACGAACGTCAACCCAAACATCGCGTTCCAGCCGCCCAAGAAGAGCAGCGTCCCGATGCACGACACCGTGAGCATGTTGACGTATTCTGCGATAAAAAATAGGCCGAAGCGCAGCCCCGAATATTCCGTGTTGAATCCGCCCACGAGTTCTGCGTCCGCTTCAACCAAATCGAACGGTGCGCGATTGGTTTCCGCAACGGCGGTGATGAAGTAAATCACGAAGCCGATCAGCTGCGGCACGACAAACCACAGGCGATGCTGCGCGTTCACGATGCCCACAAGCGAGGTCGTTCCGGCTAAGATCAACACGCCGACGAGTGACATCGTCATGGAAAGTTCGTAACTGATCATCTGTGCGGTCGACCGCACGCTTCCGAGCAGCGGAAACTTTGATCCGGAAGCCCAACCGCCGAGCGAAACGCCGTACACGCCGATCGAAGAGATCGCGAGGATAACCAAAATGCCGGCGTTGACGTCGCCTATGGCCCACACGTTTCCCGGGCTCGGTTCCGAGAACGGAATGACGGCATACACGGCAAATGCGGTGATCAACGAAATCATCGGCGCAAGCCGGTAAATGAACGGATCGGCCGTGTTCGGGGTGAGGTCTTCCTTTAACATCAGCTTCAACGCATCGACCGCGGGCTGCAACAGCCCCCAAGGCCCGACCCGATTGGGACCCGGACGCAACTGCATCCAACCGATGACCTTGCGTTCGAAAAGCATGGCGTACGCGAACGTCGTGAGGACGATAAAAAGTAGGACGACGGACTTGAGCAAAACGAAAAGCCAAACGTTCATCCCGCTTTGCCCTCCGCTTTGCGTACGTTCACGATCGTGGCTGTAGACGAGCCCAACCCGTTGGCAGGCGCGTCGGCCAACCCGCGCGTCAAGACGACTTTGCCTTGCCCGAGGTCGGTGCGAACTTCGACGAGCAAGTCGTGTACGGTGCGCTCGCCGGCCTGCAGATCCACGTAGTCCCCGGTCTCGAGGTTCAATTCGCGCGCGTCGTACGGAGAGAGGGCCACTTGGGGAAGCGCCTCGAGCTGCGCAAGCTTCGAGTCGTGCGCCATCGTCCCGCCGCCGGCGAGAATGCGGGAGCGCACGATCACCTCGAGCGCGTCCCGCTCGCGTTTGGACGGATCGAAAGCAGGCGCCGCAAACTCCAGGGATTTCTCCCCCAACTCGGGCAGCTGCCGCGCGTGCGTTAGCGCGGCGAAAACGGCGGTCTCCACTTCTTCAAGCGACGGCAATGCCAGATCCATCGCGCGTGCGAGACCAACCAGCATCTCGCCATCCGTCAGCGCGTCGGGCACCGGATCAACCTCAATGGCGGCGTTGACCGGAAGAATCGTGCCGTCGAGCGCCGTGGTGGTTCCACTTTTTTCGAACGAGGAGCGCGCCGGCAGCACGAGCGTGGCTTTACGCGCAGTGTTCGTAAGAAAGAGGTCGCTGACGACGACGAAGGGTGTTCGCTCAAGCGCACGCTCGACAATGGAGCCGTTGGGATAATTGAGCGCCGGATTCACGCCGATCAAAGAGAGCACGCGCATATTTCCGGCGGCTGCCGCCCGCAACATTTCGCTCGTATCCTTGCCTCGCGCAGTTGGCACGAAGCCGGGTGCGAACGCGGGATGTACGCCGAGCGCTTCGGCGCCACGCGCATTGCCTTGTTCGCTTGCGACGAACGTAAGCGCACCGGGGAACGCCGCGAGCGTTTCGCGGGCGAGGTTCGAATCGACGCCGTCCCAGACGATCGCAAGGCGGCCGACCTTCCCGATGGATGTAACCGCACGTGCGACATCCGACACGTCCACGCAGGCAAACGCCGAAGGCGGACGCGCGTCCACGCTCGCGATGCGAACGAGTTTCGCGCCCTCCCGCACGGCTTTGCGCACGCGCAGGTCGAGCACCGGAGCGCGTTCCGCAGGCGACTCGCCCACGATGACGATAGCCTCGGCGCGTTCGAGACTTTCAATGTTGCCGCCGCCGGAGCCCGGCGAAGCCTGGACTTGCTCGCCGGCACGCCAGTCGATGTTGGTGGTTCCAATCCCCCGGAACACCGTTTGCAAGAGGTATGCCTCTTCGTTGAGCAACCGGCCCCCGCCGATAACGCCGATCGAGTCCGCACCGCCATCGCGCAGTGCGTCGCGAAGCGCACCCGCCCACAGCGCGAACGCGTCGTCCCAGGTGATCTGATTCCATTGCCCGTCACGCCGGTAGAGCGGTTGCACGATCCGGTCGCTCGAATCGACGAAACCGATGTTATAACGTCCGCGATCGCAGAGCCAGCCGTCCGAGATGGCATCGTCGGCTTCAACCGACATCGTTCGCGCGATGGTTCCGGCGCGCGTATCGACGAACTGCCTGCATCCGACCGAGCATTGCGTGCACGCGGTCTCAACGCGCTTGAGATCCCACGGACGCGAACGGAACCGGTACGTTTTGCTCGTGAGCGCGCCCACCGGGCACAGCTCCGTCACGTTCCCCGTAAAGTTGTGACGGTATGCGTCGCCCGTAGATGTGGCGATGATGTTCCGTACGCCGCGGTCTTTGAGCACGAGCTGCCGGTCGCCGGAAATAATCTCGTCAAAACGCACGCAGCGCTGACAGACGACGCAACGCTCTTCGTCTAACACGATCGTCGGGCCGAGGTCCACCGCTTTGGGCTTCGATTCTTTCGGGTCCGCGACGCGCGATGCGCCTTGCCCATACGCCATCGCATAGTCTTGCAAATCGCACTCGCCGCCCTTGTCGCAAATCGGGCAGTCCAAGGGATGATTCTTGAGATAGAGCTCGAGTACCGAACGCCGCCCACCGGCCGCGAGATCGCTCTCGGTGTGCACGACCATGCCATCGCTTACCGGCGTGTTGCAGGCGATTTGCAACTTGGGCATGCCTTCGATCTCGACCAGGCAAATGCGGCACAGTCCCGCGGGGCCCATCTTGGGGTGGTAGCAATAGACCGGAATTTCGCGCCGGATCTGTTTGGCGGCTTCGACGAGCAACGTTCCTTTGGGAACCCGCACCGGCGTCCCGTCGATGGTGACGGTTACGAGATCAGCCTGAGCCTGAGTTGAGGTCACGCGATCACCGCCGGATTCGCGTCGCGAACGCAGGCTTCAAACTGTTCGGGGAAGCGCTTGAGAACGGAGGCGAGAAACGGTTCGATGGAATCTCCCAGCGCGCAGAGATTCAAGCCGGTAATCTCGTGGCTGACCGAACGCATCATGTCGAGATCGCCCTGCATTCCACGGTGGTGAACGAAACGCTCGAGGACCTGTTCGAGCCAGTGTCCGCCCTCACGGCACGGCGTGCACTGGCCGCACGATTCGTGCGCGAAAAAACGCACGATGCTGTAGGCCGCCCGAACGAAGTCGGTCGTGTCATCCATGACCACGATCGCTCCCGATCCGAGCATGGATCCCGCCCGCGTCATGGACTCATAATCGTACGGCCAATCGAGATGCTCGTCAAATATGCAGGCCGACGAAGCGCCGCCGGGTTGAACCGCCGCGATGGCACGCCCGGCGCGCAATCCTCCGGCCAGCTCGATGATCTCGCGCACGGGTGTTCCCAACGCGACTTCATAATTGCCCGGCTTTTGCACGTGGCCGCTCACGGAAACGATTTTGTACCCTTTGCTGCGCTCCGTTCCGACGGCGCTAAACCATTGCGCGCCTTTGGCGAGGATAGGTACGAGGTACGCCAGCGTCTCGACGTTGTTCACGACGGTTGGCATACCGTACAGGCCGGCGATGGCGGGAAACGGCGGCTTGAGGCGGGGCTCCCCGCGCTTACCCTCGAGCGAGTTGAGTAGCCCGGTTTCTTCGCCGCAAATGTACGCTCCGGCCCCGCGATGCACGGTCACCTCGAGATCGAATCCGCTGCCGAAAAGATTTTTTCCAACCAGTCCGGCGGCGCGAGCTTGCTCGAGCGCATGCATGAAGATCTCGTAGCCGGCTTTGAATTCTCCGCGAATATACAAAAACGCATGATGCGACCCGATCCCGTAGGCTGCAAGCAGCATCCCTTCGAGCACCAAATGCGGCGTTTCTTCCAGCAGCATGCGATCCTTGAACGTGCCCGGCTCCGCCTCGTCGCAATTGCATACGAGATAGCGCGGACTGCCGTTGTTCGGAAGAAACGACCACTTCTTTCCGGTTGGGAACCCCGCGCCGCCGCGGCCGCGAAGTCCCGAGGCGTTTGCGGCATTCACGACATCGGCGGGTTGCAGTTCGCGAACTGCGCGTTCGAATTGCGCGTAGCCGCCGCGCTTTCGATAGACGCCGATATCGCGTAAATTGGCCTCGCCGATGCCTTCGGTCAGGACTTTAGTGACCGGCATTGGCCACCTCCGCATTGAGGACGATTTCGATTTCCGGATCGGCGTTCGCGAGCCGTTCGTTCGTGCGTCCTCGAAAGCGCATCTCGTCGGTTAAAATGCGATCGAGCATAATCACGCCTTCGCGATCCAAACCACCCGCGTTGTTAGGGTCGGGTTGGCCCTGCGCGCCCGCGCTCTTCCCGCCGGTCCCAACCTCGCCGTCTTGCCCCACCATCCAGGTGCTTGTGGGGGCGACGGTTTGCGCCAGAGGAGCGACGGGGTAGGTGCCGGCGCGGATTGCGGCAACGAGCTCGTCAATGACGCGCGGTGTAAGATCGTACACGAACTCCAAGTTCACTTGCATGCATGTCGCGCGATCGCATGCCGCCAAACATTCGACTTCTTCGTAGGAGATTAGCCCGTCCGCGGTCGTTTCGAAGTGTCCGACGCCCAGCGTCTCGCGCATGTGGGCCATGACGTCTTCGGCGCCGTTGATCGTACAGGACAAACCCCGGCAAACTTGCAGCATATATTTCCCGACCGGCTTGCGGAAAAAAAGCGTGTAGAACGACACGGTGGATTCGACCAGCGCCGGCGTGAGATCCAACATCTGCGCGCAAGCTCGCATCGCATCGCGCGAGACGTATCCCTCATGCTCCTGAAAGAGATGCACGATGGGCATCAGCGCCGACCGCGAATTTTCATAACGCGCGATGATCGCTTCACACTCGGGGAGCAGGCGCGCGTGCACTTCGGCGAATGCTTTTGTTGCGCCGGCGCTCATCGGTGGATTGGACGAATCGTGCACTAGCGATCCACCTCACCGAAAACGGGATCGAGCGAGCCGATAATCACGACCAAATCCGCGATGAGATTGCCCGGCGCCATGCCCTTGAGCGCTTGCAGATTGTAGAGCGACGGCGGACGCGTGCGTATGCGGTACGGACGGTTTTCTCCGTTCGACACGATGTAATAGCCGAGCTCGCCGCGCGGTCCCTCGACCGCTTGGTAGACGTCTCCCGGCGGCACGCGGAATCCCTCGCTAACGATTTTAAAGTGGTGGATGAGGGCTTCCATGGAGAGCGCGATCGTTTCTTTGGGAGGTGCCGCGACCTTCGTATCGGGCACCATGATCGGACCCGCGGTCCGCGCGAGCGCGTTTCGCAGCTGCGCGATGATGCGCATGGCTTCATCCATCTCGTCCAAACGCACGAGAAAGCGCGCGTACGCATCGCCTTCGTCCCGCGTGGGAATGTCGAACTCGAATGCCTCGTAGCCGCCGTACGGAAACGCCTTGCGCACGTCGTACGCGACGCCGCTGGCACGCAGCGGGGGACCGGTGATCGACCAGTCGAGCGCATCTTCCACGGAGAGAACGCCGACATCGATGAGCCGGTCTTGCACGATGGGATTGTGCTCGAGCAACCCGCGCAGTTCTTTAAAACGCTTCGGCGCCTTTTTGATCAGCGCATCGAGGCCTTCCATAAACCCCGAGGGCAAGTCGCCGTTCACCCCGCCGATGCGCAGGTAATTGGGATGCATGCGCGCGCCGCCCGCCGCTTCTTGCAGGGTGAGAATATCTTCGCGCAAGTCGAAACAATAGAAAAAAATCGAGAGGGCGCCCAAGTCGAGCCCGTGGGTGCCGAGCCAGACACAATGCGACGTGACCCGCGTCATCTCCGCAAACAAAAGGCGAATGAGTTTGGCGCGCTCCGGGATGAGGTCCGTCATACCGAGGAGTTGCTCGACCCCGAGCACGTAACAAAAAGCGTTGCTGCTGGGCGCCAGGTAATCCATGCGCTCAACCACGGTTTGCGCCTGCGACCAAAACAGGTTTTCGGCAGTCTTCTCGATGCCGGTGTGCAGGTATCCGATTTCGGGCTCGGCCTTTACGACGTTCTCGCCCGAAATTTCGAGCATGAGTTGCAGAACGCCGTGCGTAGACGGATGTTGCGGGCCCATGGAAATGACCATCGCATCGCCTTCCTGCGAAACGATGTCGGGCATCAGCGGAGCGGTCGAGCTCACGAGTTCGCGTCGCCTTCGGGCTCGCGTACCTGTGCGATTTGGCGTTGCAAAGCTTCGAGCGTGCGTCCCGAAGGCGGCGTTCCGGATTGCACGTTCGATTTCAGAGCGAACGACGGGCGCGGCGATTTTTCCTTAGCCGGACCGCGCACGGGATAATCCTTGCGCAGCGGATGACCTTCCCAATCCTCGGGCATTTGTATCCGCCGCAGATCCGGATGGCCCTCAAACGCGATGCCGAACAAATCGAACACTTCGCGCTCGGCCCAGTCGGCGCTGCGCCATAGCGCGGTCGCTGTTGGAAGCTTCGGCGAGTCCGCGTCCACGCCGCACAGCAAACGCATGCGTTCGGGTTTTCCGATTTGGGCAACGTCGGCAAGGCGCGCGGGAATGCGCAACAGGTGATAAACCACGTCGTAACGCGGTGCGCGCCCCAAATAATCTACCGCTCCCAGATCGAGTAGCATGGCGAAGCCTTGCGCCTTGAGTTCCGCTAAGCGCGCGTGCAGCTGCGCGGGCTCGATGCGTTCGATGCGTGCATCGTCGATGGCCGGACGAACTGCGGTCGGGTCGATCGCGGGGCCCGTGATCGGCGGGGTTTGCGTGCTGGGCATGTTCCTTTGCTGCAGTCTTATGCGCGCGCGAGCAAGCCGCCCCGGCCGCCCTCGCGAATTTGCTGTTGAATCAACGTTACGGCGTAGAGTAAGCCATCGGGCGTCGGCGGGCAACCGGGAACGTACACATCGACGGGAATGACGGTGTCGACGCCTTGCACGATCGCGTAGTTGTCGAAGACGCCTCCGGAACTCGCGCACGCACCCATCGAGATTACCCACTTTGGATCGGCCATCTGATCGTAGAGCCGCTTCACAATTGGCGCCATTTTTTGCGCGACCCGTCCGGAAACGATCATAAGGTCCGCCTGTCGCGGAGACGGGCGAAACACTTCGGATCCGAAGCGTGCCAAATCATATTCGGGCGCGGTAGCGCTCATCATTTCAATCGCGCAGCATGCCAAACCCATCGTCAGGGGCCACACGCTCGTGCTTTGTGCCCATCGCGCAACGTCGTCAAGCTTCGCGAGAAGAAAGTGTCCGGGACCTATTTCCATTCGAATCCGCGATTCTTCCAGACGTACGCATAGCCCACAGCCAGAACGATGATGAACGCGATCACTTCATAGAATCCGAACAGACGGAGGTCGTGGCGCAACAAGACCGCCCACGGATAAAAGGACGCCGCCTCCACATCCAAGATGACAAAGAGCATCGCGATGAGATAAAACTTCACCGGAAAACGGCCGCCAACCGACGACGTCGGTTCGACTCCGCACTCGTATGCGTCGGATTTTGCGGCGTTCGGCTTGCGCTGGGCCAAAAGGCCCGGTATCGCACTGAAAGCCAGAGCGGCCACGACAGCGACCGCCACAAAAATTGCTACCGGAGCATAGGGATTCATCGCTTGTGATTTTTTTCACAAGCGGTAGGCGGAACCCTCGGCCTCTCCCCGGCGTTTAAGTGCCAGTATTGTGGCACCCAAGCCGGCAACGTCCGTACGCGGGTTTCCCACCGCACGAGAAGAAGGCAGTCACTATATGAAATTCCTGGCACTCGCGTTCTTTTTCGTCATCGCGCAAGCGGGGGGATGCAGCAATCCCAACGCCATCGGCGTGCAAGACTACGGAAGCGTCACGGGTCGCGTCCTCGATGCGGCCAATAACCGCCCGGTCCCGAATGCGCTCGTCTCGGTCGGCTCGCTGATTACCGGCAACGCTGATTCGCAGGGCGCGTTCACGCTCTCGCAAATTCCGATCGGACTGCAAACCGTTACGGCGAGCGCTCCAGGGTATCGGTCGGCGCAGGCCACCGCGCGCGTCCATAAGGGACAGACCGCAACGATTTACTACGTCCGGATTGCGCCGGTTTCCGGTGGTCCCACGGCCGAGCCACCCGCAACGCCCACGCCGTCGCCCGAACCTTCGGAAGAACCGGCATCCCCCGCGCCCGGCGCCTCTCCGAGCGCTTCGCCGACTCCGACGCCCTAGCGCCGGGTGGCGATCGACCTCGTCTGTTCGCTCGCCGGCCTCTTCTGCGTGTGGCTGGCCCTGCGCGATGTGTTCCAGGTCGTCGTCCTTCCGCGCGCACCCGCCGGGTCGCTGCGCATTAGCGCGATCGTAACCCGTTCGCTGTGGCGCACGTGGCCCGCCATCGGCTATCGACTGTACCGTAACGATGAACGGCGCGAAGATTTTCTCGCGCTGTTCGCGCCCTTCAGCATGATTTTGCTACTCGCCGTTTGGGTCGGCGTGCTCGTTTTGGGCTACGGCCTGCTCTTCTACGCCGCACGCCACTCGATCGGCCCCGAAACGATTCATTTCGGCGGCGCGCTTTACTATGCCGGAACGTCGATCTTGACGATCGGCTATGGCGACATCACGGCCCGCACCGGAATGACGCGCTTTATCTCCCTTGCCGCAGGCACATCCGGATTGGCAACCGTGGCCTTGACCACATCGTTTTTATTTGCCGTTTTCGCAAGCTTCCAGCGGCGCGAAGTTTTCGTCGTCGGCATCGGCTCGCGCGCCGGAGCGCCGCCCAGCGGAGTCGGCCTGCTGGTGTTGAGCGCGAAGGCAGAGGTGCGCGACGATCTCCAGCGGCTTTTTGTGCAGGCGCAAACCTTCGCCGCAGAAGTGATGGAAAGCCACCTTGCGTATCCGATCCTCAATTTTTTTCGTTCCAGCCACGATTATGAATCTTGGGTTGCAACGCTCGGCACGATGTTGGATGCTGCGGTGCTGCTGATGACCGCAGTCGAGGATCAGCCCGCGGGGCAAGCCCGCATCTTTTATCTGGTTGGAAACCACGCGGTGCACGACCTCAGCCATTACTTTGGGATTGAAGAAAACCAAACGCCTGGAATTTCGCGCGAGGAGTTTGACCATGCGTGCAGCCGGCTCGCGCAAGCCGGGTACTCCATCCGCGAACGAGGCGCCGCATGGAGCGAGTTTTCGCTCCATCGAATCACGTATGCGTCAAGTCTCAACGGCCTCGCACGCTTTTTCGAAATTCCACCCACAGAATGGGTCGGCGACCGCTCTTTTATCCGCGCCCCCCACATGCGCGTGCAACTTCCCAAGATCTAACCACGCGGCGGCCTAAAGCCCGTGTTCCGCGTCAACCTTGTGCAGGTACGCCTTTACGGCTTCGGCCGAGAGCGCAAATCCGATGGAATGTTCTTCGTCGAAGCGCGATTCGGCCATACCGATAATTTCGCCGGAATCGGCGAGGAACACCGGGCTACCGCTCTCGCCGGGGACGATCGGCAGTGTGACTTCGATCGCGTCTTTGCGCATCGATGAAACTCTTCCAGAGTTGACGGAAGTTTGCAGGCCCAGGCCCTCTTGATCGAATTGGTCGGGAATCGGATAGCCGAGCAAGCCCACGTCGCGGCCCGGCTGCACGTCCTTGGCGGACGCGAGCCGAGCTACCGGCATATTGGGATCCGACGTGCGCACGACGGCGATATCCAAGCCCGAGTTTTGCGCGACGACGCGACCGGGATACTTGCGTTTGTTGCCGACCGTGACGTGAATGTTCCAAGCGCCGTCAATCGCGTGCTGAACGGTGAGAATGTCACTGCCCCACGCACCGCTGGCAACGACCGTTCCGGTCGAGTACGCATCGTCGACCTTGCTCGTTTTTCCGTCGCCGGGAACCTGCATGGTCAAGAGGACGACCGAGGGTTGCAAACGCGCCGCCGCCGCGACGAAATCGTCGTCGGCGTGGTGCGCCGAGCACGCGGGCAAAGCGAACGCGGTCAACGCGAGCAAGCGGAACCAAGCTTTCATTCGATGTGACGCAGGTTCGCGAGGCGGGCGCGCAATGCTTCCAGTCCGGAGCCCGTGTGCGCGCTGACATAGAGCGCTCCCGGCTCGTGCGCGATATCATCCGCAGCGTCGCTTTTATTGAACACGATAACGCGCGGTTTTTGCTCGAGATGCAGATCGATAAGCGTTTGGTCGACCGCGGCCGCTTGGCGCGGCCAATCCGGGTTGGACGCGTCGATCACGTGAATGAGGGCATCTGCTTGCTGGAGCTCTTCCAATGTCGCGCGGAACGCGTTGACGAGATCCTTGGGAAGGTCGGTAATGAAGCCGACGGTATCGACGAGCCGGATCTTGGCGTTAGGCGAGAGATACACGCTGCGTACCGTCGGATCGAGTGTTGCAAACGGGCGATCCGCCACGAGCGCGTCGGATTTTGCCAAACGATTAAGCAACGACGACTTGCCGACATTGGTGTAACCGACCAGAGCGACGAGTGGCTCGCCGCTCCAGGGTCCGCGCCGAGTCGCACGCTGCGCCCGGACGGCCTCCAGCTGACGATTCAGAGCCGCGATGCGCGTCCCGATGCGGCGGCGATCAACTTCGAGCTTCGTTTCGCCGGGTCCACGCGTGCCGATACCGCCGCCCAATCGCGAGAGGTCGGCCCCCGCCCCGATAAGATTGGACTGCCGATAGCGCAGCTGCGCGAGTTCGACTTGCAATTTGCCTTCCCGGCTGCGCGCCTGCCTTGCAAACACATCGAGAATGAGCATCGTACGATCGACGATCGGAACCGCAATAATGCTTTCCAAATTTTTTCGTTGCCGCGGGCGCAGATCGTTGAAGACCAATACCAACTGTGCGTCGATTGCCGCGACGCGCTCGGCGATTTCTCGCGCTTTGCCGCTTCCCAACAGCGTGGCCGGATCGACGCGCGCGCGTTTTTGCACGACCGTCTCCAATATGCGCGCGCCCGCGGCTTGCGCGAGCGTCGCAAATTCCGCCAGCTCCGGCTCGATCGGCCTGCGCGCGTCCTGGGTATCGACCGCCACGACGATGGCGCGCGTGGCGCCTACGTTGCGAACGGACGGAGTCGTTCGATGAGCCAGTGCAGTCCCTCGTTATATCGCGGACCGGGCCGCATGAGCGTATCGGGGTGCGCGATCTCGTACACGCGTCCGGCGCGGACGGCCCGCAAAGAACGCCATGGTTCGCGGCGCAACGAACCTTGAAGATGAATGGCCGGATCGCTCACGATGATGTCGGGTTGGGCGCGAACGAGCGCCTCAGCACTGTACGTGCCGAACGCTTCGCGAATGTTTGCGGCATTGACGGCACCGGCGAAACGCACGAGGGTAGCGAGATACGACGACGGGCCAATCGTATAGATCGGGCTCGTTCCGAGCGCAACGAAGATGCGCGGGGTGCGCCGGAAATGCTCGCCGGATCGCAGGCGAGCCGTTTCGCGCCGGAGGATGCGGATTAACGCGTTCGCGCGCCGTGCATTTCCCGTCAACGCACCCATCGCACGAACGTTTGTAAAAATGTCCTCGTAGGTGTCATCTCGATAGAACGTCGTGGCGACTCCCGCCCTGCGCAACCCTTCGGTAAGACGGCGCTGCGAAGGGAGTCCCACCACAACGCCGGGATGCAACGCGACGATGCGTTCCAAATCGAGGGTGGCAAAATCCGCGATCGCGGGAACGGAGCGCGCGCAAGGGAGGTCGCGGCTGAACCGGTCGACGCCAACGAGCGAACGCGCGGCGCCGACCGAGCACAGATCCTCGGTAAGCGACGGAATCAGCGAAACGATGCGCTGGGGCGCGCGCACACGCTGCGCGGAAGCGTAGCCAGAAAGTGCGGCGAGAGCCGCAAGCGCGAGCGCGAAGACGGCGCGGCTAAACATCGCCGCGGCCTTTCGGCGCCCGACCAGGAAGCCTTCCCCCCGTTTGCGTACCTGTCGAAGGTTCGCGTTTGCGCGCGGGAAGCCGGCGGAAAATCCGGCACGGTCGCGCCACTGTATGCGGGGAGCCGTCCACGGTCACTCACCTCCGAAAGGAAGCGTGGGGAAGGCCCGGACATGAAGGCGACGATCCGCGAGTCAGGAGACCCGCGCAGACGCTTGCACACCACCTCGCGAAAAGGAAGGTTTGCCTTGACGTCTCCAATCCTCGCGCGCACGCTGTGCGCCGCATTTTTCATCTGCGCGCTCTCCGCACCAGCAGCCGCGCAAACGACGGCCACCCCCACGCCGTCGCCGCTACCCGAAATCGTTCGCGTGGTCACGAGCGACCGTTCGGAGGAAACCCTCACGAACGCCGCTCGCACGACCTACGTCATCACAAAATCCGACATGGTCGCGCGGGGCTACCGCAGCGTCGGCGATGCGCTCGCGCACGTACCCGGCGTGAACCTCGAGCGGTACGGCGCGACCGGCGCCGCGGCGAGCTTCGGAATTCGCGGGAGTTCCGGTTCCCAGGTGCTCGTCCTGATCAACGGCCTCCCGGCCCCCGGCGCCCAAATCAATAATGTCGACTTGGACAACATTCCTACCAGCGGCGTCGATCGCATCGAGGTCGTCGAGGGTGGCGGATCGACGCTCTACGGCGCCGGGTCGATCGGCGGCATCATTAATATCATCACGCCGCAGATGCCCGCGGCGGCGCTGATTTCCGCATTCGCCGGCTCGTTTGGGCAACGCGGTTTCTCAATCGAAACGCGCAACGTTTCGTTTTCGCAGGAAAGGGCTCGCAACGATTTTTCCTTGCCGGGCAATCCGTCGCGAACGAACGCGGATAGCGAGCAGACCTCGGGCCGCGTCGCTTTCGCGCGGCAAATGGGAGCCATCGGCGCAACCTTTAGCGCCGGGATGACCGACCACCACCTCGGCGACCCGGGACCGGACGGATTCCTCTCGCCGACGAGCCGTCAGTTTAGCGTCGACGAAGACGCGCATCTCATCCTTGCTCATCGCGCGAGGAGCGCGGTGACGACCTTGGAGCTTGGCGGCTCGCATCAGATGTTTGCGTTCACCTGCCATACTGCAGTGGATTTCAACTGCGCGAACTATCCGTTCACCCCCGGAGCACCAGTGCCTGATTCCTTCGCCCAATTGCTTGCCGAAGGTCGCGTCGAAGCAAACGTGCGAAACGTGGTGACGCACGAATCTTCGCGCACGATATACGGAATCGACCTGTCCCGCGGCGTTGCCCGCGTAGACGATGGCGGCGGCGACACGGCCTCGGACCCGCTGCAAATTCATGCCTTTGCGAAAACGGCCGCGTTCGTTCAACAAGATTGGACCTCTCGAAACGGAGCGCGCTTGTACGCGGGGCTGCGCGCGGAGCGCGACGGTTCCCAAGGCGGCGCGCTTTCGCCGTCCGTCGGCGCGGTGGTCCGCCTGGCGCGCGAGCTCTCGTTCAAAGTTAACGCGGCTACGGCGTTCCGAGCGCCTACGGCAGACGATCTGTACTATCCGGGATTTAGCAACCCATCGCTGCAAGTGGAGCGCACGCGCGTCGCCGACGCATCGCTCGTCGATTCGGCAATCTTGGGCGGCGCGAGCCTCACGTGGTTCTCGACGTCCGGCACCAATTTGATCGTCCTCGATGGCAAGTTCGTCCCGCAAAACGTGGGCCACGCGTCAATCGCCGGACTTACGTTTGCGGTTCAAACGGTGCCGCGCAAGGGCTACTACGCGAAGATCGACGCAACCAATCTCTATCGCGCCGCGGATCTCGACACCGATCCGGCACTCGACTTTTACGCCGGTAGCCGCCTGCCCGGTCGCGGGCCGGTTTTCAGCGGGAATCTCGAACTCGGGTTTGCCGGAGCTGCCGGCGCAACGATTGCGAACGCCGCGCTCGTCGCGCACATTGCCGGCGATCGCGGATCGGTCGACCGCACGCAGCCGCTCTTCGATCAACCGGCCGCGTACACGTCGGTGGACGCGTTTGTCCGCTTCCGCCTGGATACGCGCGCGCTTCTCTCGTTGCGAGCCTATAACATCGGTAACGAACGGTATGGGGAAATCGGCGGATTCCCGCGGCCGGGGCGCAGCTTCGTCGCGGAACTCTCGACGCGATGAGATGACGCTGCGCCTTACGCTGCTCTGCGCGGCAAGCGCGCTCGTAATCTTGGCGAGCGTACTTGTGGGCGGCTCGGCGCTTTCGCCGCACGACGTCGGGTTGGCTCTCGCGCATCCGAACGCCGGTAGCGATGCGGCAACCATCGTGTGGCAGTTGCGCCTGCCCCGCATTCTCATCGCCGTGTTCGTCGGCGCCGGGCTTGCAATTTCGGGAGCGCTCTTACAAGGCATGTTACGCAATCCGCTCGTGGATCCGTTCTTGACGGGCGTAAGCGCCGGAGCTGCCGCAGGCATCGTCGCGTCGATCGTCGCCGGCGTCGGCGCGGCTTTTGTTCCGGCCATCGGATTTGTTGCCGGCATTGCGACGGCGGCGCTCGTAGCAACGCTAGCTCGGCGGGGTTCGTCGATCGACGCAACGCGGTTGATCCTCGCCGGCGTTTCGCTCTCATCGCTCTTCTCGGCTTTCATCGCCCTTATTCTCGTGCGCGCGCAGTCCACCGATTATTCCGCGCAAATTGTGTCGTGGCTCGCGGGGTCGCTGGCCGCGCGTGGCTGGAACGATCTTGGGTTCGCTTTGCCCTACGGCCTGGCGGGTGCGGCGCTGGCATTTATCAGCGTCCCCGCGCTCAACGCCTTGCGCTTGGGCGACGTGCGAGCGGCGGCGTTGGGATTGAACGTCGGCCGAGCACAATGGACCATTCTCTCTGCCGCGTCGCTGCTAACCGCGAGCGCCGTCACGCTTTCCGGGACAATCGGATTCGTCGGGCTCATCGTCCCGCACATCGCCCGCCGCGCCGTGGGGTCAGACGCGCGCGGCGTCTTGCCGGCGTCTATAATCATCGGCGCCGCCATCATGGCGCTCGCGGACGACGTCGCGCGAACGCTCTTCGCGCCCGCGGAGTTGCCGATCGGCGTGCTCCTTGCGTTCGTCGGCGTTCCGGCGTTCCTGTACTTATACTTTCGCGATGCGAGGGTTACCACGTGATCGAAGCACGCAACCTGACGATCGCTGCCGGCGCCCGCACGCTGCTTTCAAACGTCACCTTTGCCGCGGCTCCGGGCGAGCTTATTGCCATTTTGGGCCCGAACGGCGTGGGTAAAACAACGTTATTGCGAACGCTAGCGGGCGTTCGCAGAGCGGTTGGAGGCGAGGTGCGTATTGACGGCAGCAACGCGGCGCTCTTGGATCCCGCTTCGCGGGCCCGCGCGCTCGCCTTCATGGCGGCCGACGATTTCTTTGCCGACGCAATGACCGTACACGAAGTCGTAGCGATGGGGCGGTACCCGTATCGCAAATGGTGGCAGTGGGCGGCAAACGAGCGCGATGAGTCCGCAATATCCGACGCGTTGGATGCCGTTCGCATGGCCGATTATGCCGCGCGGACGTTCACCACACTTTCCTCCGGCGAGCGGCAACGCGTTTGGCTCGCCCTGGGCCTTGCTCAAGAAGCACCGCTCCTGCTCCTGGACGAGCCGACTAGCCATCTTGACGTTCGCGTTGCGCACGGCATTTTAGCACTTTTACGCGCTCAAGTCGCGCGCGGAAAAACCGTCATCTGCGTGCTTCACGATGTGAACGAAGCCGCGGAGTTCGCCGATCGCATCCTCCTTCTGGGATGTGGCCGCGCGCTCGCATTCGCCGCGCCGCCCGAGGTCTTCGCATCCGGTCTTTTCGAAACCGCTTACGGCGTGGCGATTGAATTGGTGCGCGCGCCTTCGGGCGCGATGCGCGTCTTCGTCAAGTCTTCAGAGTGACTGCGGAGCGGAGCGATGCCGTATGCCGGCGATGACATCCCATGCAAAGCGTTTCTAAGTTATCGAGGTGATGCGCGCAACTGATCGCGCCATGTTGCCCGAGGCACGGATCTCGATGGTTGACCTCGAGTCGGTCGTCACGGCGCGTCGCACGCCAAGCGCGCATCGCTGCGAGATACGCCGCATGCGTTCCGAAGCCCGCGCGAGCCGGGCGTTTCGGCAAAACGTGCCCGCAACGCACGCAGCGGTATTTGTCGCGCCGCTTCGCGCTCCGGCGCGCGAGCGACCACCAGTGGTTGTTCCAAAACGCCGTACCGCAATGCTCGCTGCACCAACGGCGTCTCGACTTGGGCCGAGGCTTTCCGCACCAAGCGCAGCCGCTAGCGGTTCCGGTCGCCAGCGAGCAGCGTTCCACGAGCAGCGCGCTCTTGAAGGCCATGCGCGCTTGGTTCTAGCGACGCAAGCGATTCTCCGGCGCGCCGGTGTCAAGCCGAGGGGTCGGTGCTCGGCGGTCCGAAACGAACGAACGTATGCAAACGACGTTTAATCCCTCGACGTTCAAGAGCTACGACATTCGGGGCGTTTACCCCACCGAGCTCAACGACGACGTGGCCTATCAAATCGGCCGCGCATTCGTTCCCTTGCTCGGCGCAAAGACCGTAGCCGTGGGCCGAGATATGCGGCCGTCCGGGGAAAAATTGTTTGCGGCCTTCGCGCGCGGCGCTACCGAAGCCGGCGCCGACGTGGTGGATTTAGGGCTCGTGTCGACGGACGCGCTCTATTTCGCGGTTGGAAAGTACGGTTATGATGGCGGCGTGATGATCACGGCATCGCACAACCCGGCGAATTACAACGGTATGAAATTTACGCGAGACCGCGCGCAGGCGATCTCTTTGGATACGGGACTCTCGACCATCCGCGATCAGATTGCCTCGGGCAACCTTCCGCCGGCGGCGCCGTCACCGGGAAACGTTACGCAGCGCCATATTCTCGACGACTTCGCCCAGCATTGCCTGTCGTTTGTCGACCGCGCAAAGATCAAGCCGTTGAAGGTGGCGATCGATGCCGGAAACGGCATGGCGGGCGAAACGGTACCTTATGTCTTCAAGTATTTGCCCTGCGAAGTGACCCCACTGTTCTTCGAGCTCGACGGCCGATTCCCCAATCATCCCGCGAGCCCCATCGAGCCGGAAAACATGATCGATTTGCAGGCCGCGGTACGGAAGCACGGATGCGACCTCGGCGTCGCTTTCGACGGGGATGCCGATCGCATGTTCATCGTGGACGAAAAGGGCGAGCTGATCGACGGAAGCGCCGTCACGGCGCTGGTCGCGTTGAATACGCTCGAACACGAGCCCGGCAGCCGCATTCTCTACAATTTAATTTGCAGCCGCAGCGTTCCCGAGCTCGTCGAGAGTCACGGCGGGATCGCCATTCGCTCGCAAGTGGGGCACTCGCTCATCAAAAAGACGATGCGCGACGAAGACATCGTTTTCGGGGGCGAACACTCGGGACACTTTTACTTTAAGAACAATTGGTACGCCGATTCCGGAATGATCGCGCTCATGCAGTGTCTCGAGCTCTTTAGCGAAGCAGGTAAACCAGTGAGCCAAGTGATCGCTCCCATCGATACGAGGTTTCGCTCGGGGGAAATCAATAGTACGGTTCGCGACATCCCCGCCAAACTGCAAGCGCTTCAAGACCACTATAAAGATGCTCAGATCGACCACCTCGACGGGGCTACGATCGGCTATCCGCATTGGTGGATGAACGTCCGGCCTTCGAACACCGAGCCGCTGCTACGCCTCAACGTGGAAGGTGACACGCGCGAGCTGATGGAGCAGCATCGCGACGAGGCACTTGCGCTGATTCGAGCCTAGTCGTGCCCGACGCCGGCGACGCCGCCATGGAGCGATACGAAACCGCACGCAACGGCGTCGTCGAAGATCTGCACAGCCTCGCTCCGATGCTTGGCGAACGTGGGCAGGCTACAGTTCGCGAAGCGTGCGAACGCCTCGCGCGCGCAACGTTCGTCCTGGCCGTCGTCGGAGAATTTTCCAGCGGGAAATCGTTTTTGCTCAATGCGTTGCTGGGCCGCTTCCGCTACGAGCACACGCCGTCGGGAAAGCGAATCGCAGGGCTCTTGGCGACCGATATCAATCCCTCCACGGCAAGCATTACGGAACTCACCTACGCGCGCGAAGAAGCCGCCTACGCGTACCGCGAGGACGGGTCTTCCGAGCGCATTCCTCTGGATCGCCTTTCGCAGTTCGTCGCGGTTGGAGCGAGCGGCGAAGCCGGCGTCGTGCACGACGCGACTTCGGAGGACCGCAGAACGCCGGTGCGCGTGGAAGTGCGGCTGGATTCGCCATTTCTGCAGCGCGGGTTCACGGTGGCCGATACGCCGGGCCTCGCATCCATCAATCCGGCGCACCGGCGTGCGACGCTGCGTTTTCTTCCCAGTGCCGACGCGGTCTTGTACGTGATCGACACTCAGCAACCGTTTACGGAAGGCGATGCGTCCTTTCTTGGAATTATTCGCGAACATATCCGCAGCATTTTTATCGTGCAAACCAAGATCGATCTGTGGAATCGAACGGCGGACGATGGAGTTCCGGAGTGGCGTCGCGCGCACGAACGGATCGCGCAGCTCTCGGCGATTCACGCGCCGGATACCTACGTCTTCGCAGTTTCGGCCCGTCAGTACATCGAAGGCGTCTTGGACGGGTCCGATGAGATGGTTGCCTCTAGCCGGTTCGCGCCCTTCCTTCATGCGCTCGATGCATCGCTGATCAGCCGGACCGGCCGGTCGCGCTTAGAACGCGCCGCCGCGCTCGCTCGCGAGAATGCGGCCGACACCTTAGCCGATCTGGATCGCGACCTAGCCATTTTGGCGCTTCCTCCGAAAGAACGCGCGTCCGAGCGCGAGCGCTTGGTCCCGCAATTTGAAGAACTCAACGTTAAGATGCGTTTGCGGGCCGACGCGCTTGCGCAGAAGGCCGCCGCGCGCGCCGCCCGCATCGCCGCTCAAGGCCGGGCGCTCGGAGATGATTTGGAACAGATGCTCGCGCAAGCGTTCGACGCGACGGACATCGCCCGGCTGCGCGACCGCGGACGATTGCACGTTCTGATCGATCGCACGATCGCGCGCGTGACGGGGGAATTCGCGCACGAGGTTGCCACGGAAACGGTGACGGAGATTGAAGGCTTCGCGCGCCAAGCTTCCGCGCTCGTCAACTTGCAGTTTTCGCTCGCCGCAACGGCGACCACGGCATTCGAGGCCGACGCATCGACAAGTATCTGGAGCGGTGACGTGCGTTCCGCCGTCGCTGCGACGATCGTGCTCGATGCGATTGGAGGCCTCGCGATCGAGCTTGCCCACGACATAGCCCAGCGATTCGCTGCAGCTCTGCCGGGTGCGTACATGAAGCGCGAGTTGGGCGCCGACTTGCGCGCCGATATTTTTCCGCGCTTACGCGAACGCGCGCACACTTTTTCCGGCGGGATCGCACGACGCATCGGAACGATCTATACCGTATTGGGAGACGAACTGGAGGCCGCTCCAGCCCGGGCGCGGGCCGGAGCCCTTGGGAGTATCGATCGCGCGCTCGAAGCGACAACCGACGCCGAGGCAATGGAGCGCATCGAACGATGCAAACACACGCAACAGTCCATCGGCGCGACCATCGCGCGCATCGATCGCCGGCTCGCAACATTCGTGGAGGCGGACGAGGAGCCCGCGCCGGCGGATGCCGGCTCGGAAACCGTTCGACGCGCGCACGCAGATTTGACCTTCGACCGCGATGCCTACGATCGCGGCCTTCGCCCGCAGCGCTGGCGGGTTGCGGTCCTCGGCGCTATGCGCCGTGGAAAATCCAGTTTGATTAATGCCTTCGCCGGGGTTCGCGTTCTGGGAGACGAGTCGGCGGGCGAGATCGCTTATCCCGTGCACGTCCGGTACGGCGCACAAGAACAAGTCTTTTCGCTTCAAGCGAACGGAGACTGGCGCGAAGTCGAGATCGAATCGGCCATGGACGAAGCGACCCGCAATCCGGTGCTCATTTTGACGCCGTGGAAGCTCCCACACGAGCTCGTGCTCGTGCACGTCCCGGCATTCGATGCGGGCGACCCGGCCGCGGAAGACGTTGGGATCGTCGCGGCGCGTGCGGCAAGCGAAGTGCTCTGCTTATTTTCTCGTCAGCTCTCGGACCGGGAGCTGGCACTGTACGAG
Organism: Vulcanimicrobiota bacterium; assembly: GCA_030853005.1. GTDB lineage: Bacteria > Vulcanimicrobiota > Vulcanimicrobiia > Vulcanimicrobiales > Vulcanimicrobiaceae > JALYVW01. The sequence continues at coordinate 14,593 of JALYVW010000005.1, read as the reverse complement.
CGCGTGGCGGAACTGAACAAACCGATGCTGTTCGTTCACACCATTGCGGATAACGAAACGCCCTCCGAACGGCGGCACGTCGTCGAGCTCGCGCAGCGGTATCTGCACGACCGCAACATCCAAGCCTCGCGCATTTTCACGATTTCCACCCTCGAGTACGCCCAAGCGCGGCGCGAGGCGCGTGCGCCGGCGGGCTGGAACGAACTCGATGCATTGATCGCAACCCTGCAAGCGCACGCCGAAACCCACATGGCGCGACTCGCGCGCCTGCAGCGGCCTCAAGACACCGCTGCCCCGGGGGTCCCAACGCAGCCGCGGAAGCCGGGATTTTTCGCGCGGCTTCGCAGGAAAGGTCGCTAGGGAAATCGTCGAATCTTCTCGTTTGCTACCATGGGGGGATTTTCTAACGTCTGAACGTGTAACGCTCGGGCCTGCGACGCTCGCTCTCGGCGACGGAACGTCCGTCTTCGGGGCCATTGCAGTCGAGCGAGGACGCATCGCCGGCCTCTTGCCGGCGGCCGGTTCGTTTGACTTCACACTGCCGGCTGGCACAACCATCGCACCGGGGCTGATCGACGTTCATACCAATGGCGCCGGCGAGTTGTTATTCAACCGCGATCAAGGCAACGCCGTTCCGGTCGCCGCTTCCACGTACGCGCGTCAAGGCGCCACGGCATTCGTTGCCAGCGTGATGACGGCGCCTTGGGAATCCATGCTACACGCCGCTAGTGAAATTGTGGAAGCGGCGCATCAACTCGAAGAAGACGAGCCGCGGGGCGCGCGGTGCCTCGGTATCCATTTCGAAGGCCCGTTCCTCAATCCGAAATTCCGCCGCGTTCACCAATCGCAGTGGATCGTGCCCGCTTCCGCCGAGCGCGCGCGAGAGATGATCGAAGCGTGTAAGGGTGCGTGCCTGATGGTTACGCTCGCACCGGAAGTTCCCGGGGCAACGCATGCCGCACGCACGTTTCTCGAACACGGCGTCGTGTGTTCGGCGGGACACACCGGTGCCCGGTACGCCGAAGGGATGCTGGCCATCGGCATGGGGTATCGCTCGCTTACCCACGCGTTTAATGGAATGCCGCCGCTCGACCATCGCGACCCCTCAATTCTGGCCGCCTTCATCCAAGACGAGCGCACGAGCGTGCAAGTCATTTGCGACGGACATCACGTCGCTCCGGTCATGGTCGACCTCTTGCGCAGGACGCTTGGGCGTCGTATCGTTCTGGCAACCGACAACATGCCGCCAACGGGGCAAGAGTACCACATCGAGGGCGGCGTCGTTCGATCGCAGGATGGCACGATCGCCGGCAGTGCGGTCGAAATCGATCGATCGGTGCGCAACTACATGTCCTACACGGAGCTTCCATTCGAACAGGCCGTCGTCGCCGCATCGTCAGCGCCCGCGAACCTGCTCGGATGCGGCCAAGAAATGGGGCGGATCTCTACGGGGCTGCGAGCCGACCTCTCATTTTGGAACGAGCGCTACGAGATTATCGGTACGATGGTCGGAGGCACCATGGTGTTTGGCAGCTGCCTCCAGCCGGCAACCGCGCAAGCCTCTTAAGCCCGTACGCTTCCGAGGTACGCATCGGCTACTGCGGGGTCGTCGCGGAGCGCCGAGCTACGGCCCTCAAAACGCAGACTGCCGGTTTCTAAAACGTATCCACGCGTGGAGATCGCGAGCGCTTGCCGGGCGTTCTGCTCCACGAGCAGAATGGCGGTTCCGCGCGCGTTGACCTCTGCAATAACCTGGAAAATGGTCTGCACGAGAAGCGGAGAGAGCCCGAGCGACGGCTCGTCTAGCATGAGCAAGCGCGGCCGGCTCATGAGCGCGCGGCCGATGGCGAGCATCTGCTGCTCGCCCCCTGAGAGCGTTCCTGCCCGTTGCGACAGCCTTTCGCGCAGTCGGGGAAAGATGTCGATAATCTCTTCCATGCGTTCATGTGCAGAGCGGCGCTGCACCGTGTATGCGCCGAGTTCCAAATTTTCACGGACCGTCATGCGCGCAAATATCCGGCGGCCTTCCGGCGCATGCCCCAGGCCCAGCCGCACGATATCGGCCGGCGTGCGTTTGCGCACATCGACGCCATCGAAGGTGATGCTGCCGGCAGACCTGACCAATCTGCTGATCGCGCGCAACGCGGTGGTCTTTCCGGAACCGTTCGATCCTAGCAACGCGACGATCTCGCCCGCTTCGACCGTAAGTGATAGATCGCGCAGCGCTGCGATTGCGCCGTAATGAACGAAAAGGTTGCGCACCTCGAGCAAACTCATGGTGCGGCCGTTCCGAGATACGCTTCGATCACGCGCGGATCGTGACGCACCTGCGCCGGCGTGCCCTTGGCAATCGTAACGCCCCCATCGAGAACGGTGATGGTCTCGCACACGTTCATGACGAGGCCCATATCGTGTTCGATGAGGAGCACGGCGATGTCTCGATCCCGAATGGCGCGAACGAGGTCGGCCAGGCCGTCCTTCTCCCGCGGGTTCATTCCCGCCGCCGGCTCGTCCAAAAGCAGCAGACGCGGCTGTGACGCGAGCGCGCGCGCGATTTCCAGCCGCCTCTGCGAGCCGTATGGCAAGTTTCTTGCATAGGTTTCCGCGGCGTCGCGCAATCCGACGAACTCCAGCAAGTCGAGAGCCCGCGCCCGAGCCCGATATTCCTCGCGCCGCTGGCGTGGCGTATGCAAGAGGTCGTCCCAAAGGCCGGCCTGCAAACGGGAATGCTCTCCCGCCATGACGTTATCGCCTGCACTCAAAAAATCGAATAGCCGAATGTTTTGAAACGTTCGCGCGATTCCGGCTTCGGCAATGCGGTAGGTCTCCGACGTATCAATACGCGCGCCTTCGAACGCGACTTTGCCTCGATCCACGCGGACGATTCCGGTAACGAGGTTAAACAACGTGGATTTTCCCGCGCCGTTCGGGCCAATGACTCCGTCAATCGCGCCGCGCTCGACTGCAACTGATACGTCGTCCAAAGCGGCAAGGTGGCCGAACGATTTCGATACCGAGCGCACGTCTAGGAGCGCCATGTTACGCTGCGCGCAGCTCCGCTTTGCGCTGTCGGTTGGGAATGAGCCCTTCGGGGCGAAAGAGCATGATGCCGACGAGAATCACGCCGTAGATCAAAAAGTGATAGTTCCCAAAATCGACATGCAAGCCCGCGCTCGCGGCAAGGGTATTCGCTTGCGGCAACAACACGCTGTTTGCAAAGCTGAGGACCAAACTCCCGACGACCACGCCGGCAATATTCCCCATCCCGCCGAGCACCAGCATGGAGACGATGAGCACGCTGATCTGGAACTGAAAGAGATCGGGCGAAACGAGGCTGAGCTTCGCCGCATACACCACGCCGCCGGCCCCGCTAAACGCCGCACCGATCGCGAACGCGGCGAGTTTCACCTTGGTGGTGTTGATACCCATGTGCCGAGCCGCCAATTCGTCCTCGCGAATTGCCATCCAAGCGCGGCCGATGCGGCTTTCGCGCAAGTTGCGCGAAAAAAACAGGCCCAGTGCGATCAACCCAATGGCAATGTAGTAATAGGGCAGCGCCCGCCCACCGAAAGACGCGCCGAAAACGTTGGGGAAATCCAACGCGCTGATGCCATTGGGTCCTCCCGTATACTTCGTAAGGTTCTGGAAAATCTGCGGAACGATCTCGCCGAATCCGAGCGTCACGATCGCCAAATAATCGCCGTGCAGCCGCAATGTCGGAGCGCCGAGCACGATGCCGAACGCGGCAGCCAGGGCAGCGGCTAAAAAGAGCAGCGCCCAAAACGGCACGTGCACGTTAAACTGGGGACTCGCGAGCATCCCGTACGTATAGGCGCCAATGGCAAAAAACGCTGCGTACCCGAGATCCAGCAACCCGGCAAAGCCGACCACGATGTTCAATCCGAGCGCCAGCAAGACGAAGATGCCCGCATCGGCCAAAACGTTGTACGTCGCGTCGTTGTGGTCGGCGAGCGGCGCTGCGAGCAGCAGGATGCCGAGCGCCGCGTACATCCCCAATCGAGTCCGGCGAGGCGAACGCTCCGCGATCAGGATGACACCGATAGCCCCTAAAAAGTAGCCGTAAATCATACCTTTTCCGCCACCGTTTCGCCCAGCAATCCGGAAGGCCGAAAGACGAGCACGAGGATTAAAATTGCGAAGACCGTGACGTTGCTCCACTGTCCGCCGATCTTCCACGTTGCGAGCGACTCGATAATGCCAATGAGAAATCCGCCCAACATCGCACCGGCCAAGTTCCCGATGCCGCCGAGTACGGCCGCCGTGAAGGCTTTCAAGCCCGCCCCGAAGCCATTGAAAAACCAGGTGGACTGGTAATACACGCCGGACACCGTTCCGGCGATTCCGGCCAGAGCGCTTCCAATAAAGAACGTCAAGGCGATCGTGCTATTGATATCGATGCCCATAAGCTGCGCCGCATCGCGGTCCTGCGCCGTGGCGCGCATGGCGGCACCTAAACGCGTGCGATGAATGAATATCTGGAGGGCGAACATGGTCGTGACGGCGAGCGCGACGACGAAGATCTGCAGCGAGCTGATGCCGATACCGCCAAGCGAAAACACCGGATTCGGCACGACGGCGGGATAGGACACCGGCGCCGGTCCGCGCCAGATTTGCATGACGTTCTCAAGGATAAACGACACGCCGATCGCCGTGATCAGCGGTGCCAGACGCGGAGCGTTGCGTAGCCGGCGGTAGGCGAAACGCTCGATCGCGACGCCGGTAAGCCCGCAAAAAATCGCCGCCCCGAGGGCCGCGACGCCGAGATCGAGCGCCAATGCAAAACCGTGGACTTCACCGGTCACGCCGAGCATCCCGAAAATGCTCAGCGACGCGAACGATCCAAGCGTATAGACATCGCCGTGCGCGAAGTTTATCAGTTCGATGATTCCGTACACCATCGTGTAGCCCAACGCAATGAGTGCGTAAATCCCGCCGAGCGAAATGCCATTAATCAGCTGGGCGGCGAACTCGTGCATGACTACGTGCGCAGGTTGAGTTGGTTGATGAAGGCGGGTTGCCCGTTCTTAAAGCCATACAGACTCAGCACCGGGCTCTTTACATCGCCGTTCGCATCGAAGCCGATGCTTCCGATCGGCGTTTGCAGGGCGTTGGTCTTCGCGACCGCCGCAAGTACTTGGGCCCGCGTTGGGACTTTGTTGCCGTTGGCCTTCGCGGCTTCTACAATAGCAGCGATGGCAACTTGGGCGGCGGCGTAAGCGTTCGCGCTGTATGGCCCGATCGGCGCGTGGTAACGTGCGGTATAGTCGCGCACGAAAGCGCGGGCCGCCGGGAGCTTCTCGGCGTTCGGCGCGGCGAGTGTGTAGTAAACGCCGTCCGATTGCACGCCCGCGACGGTCGCAAGGTCGGCGATCCCATCGCCTCCCAACATGGCCGTTTTCCCGAGTCCCGACCCAAACATCTGCTTGCGAATCAAGCCGCCGCCCGTGCTCGTCACGCCACCGTAGAACACGAGGTCCGGTTTTTCCCCGGCGACCTTGGTGAGTAGGGATTTAAAGTCTTGCGTATTTTTTGCGAGATGATCGTGGGCGAGCACCGTTCCGCCGCGCTGCTTGAAGTCGGCTTCGAATCGGTTGGCCAGGTCGAGGCCGTACGTTTCGTTGTCGTCGACGATGTACGCGGTTTTAAAATGCAGGTTCTGCGTGGCGAACTGCGCGAGTGCCGCTCCTTGGCGCGAGTCCGTGGTGCACACCCGGAAAAAACTGTTTTGAGATGGATTCGCACGACGCAAATTGGCGGCGCCCGCGCCGATCGTTAAGCCATCGCTCACGACCGAGGGGCCGATTTGAACCAGTCCCGCCGCGTTCGTAACGGGAATCTCCGCCGTCGCGACATTTGAATTGTACGGCCCTACAACCGCCAGAACCGCGCCGTCGCTGACAAAATTCCGGACGTTTGCGGCGCCTTGCTGCGGATTATGAACGCCTTGAACGGCATCGTCGAGCGTCTGTCCCTCGAGCTTGATGCCGGCCGGCATGCGACTTTGCCACTGCTCGATCGCGAGCATCGCGCCGCGGTCGGTGCTGATGCCGACCGAAGCGTCGGCGCCGGAAATCGGCAGATCGATGCCGATCTTCGCGGATCCTCCGCTGGCGCCCGAACCCGCCGACCCTCCGGAGCAGGCCGCCAATGCGACGACGACGGCGATGAACGTTACGGCGGCAAACGGGCGGAAAAGGCGCATCCCGTGGGGTTATGCGAGCGCCACGGGTTCCCTTGCGCGCCGAAGAGGCGCCGTTAGACGGGTTCTAACTCGCGCAGTGCCGCCGCATTAAAATACGCCGCACGCGGATGGTGCAGCAAAATTGCCGCGGTCGATTGCTCCGGAATGATCTGAAACGCGTCGGTGAGAGTCACGTCTATTGCGTTTTGCGCGCCGAGCAAGGCGAACGCAATTTCGTGCTGTGAGAG
>JALYVW010000005.1:0-8133 GCA_030853005.1 Vulcanimicrobiota bacterium | reverse complement strand
CCGTACCCCCACGAGTACCGCTTGCCACGATCCGATTCAATGCCCAGCTCCCGCCGGATGTGCCGGTGCGTGTATTCGGCGAGCGCCTCGGCTGACTGAACGGAAAATCCGTGCAGAAAATACGACTCGCTGTAGTCCCCGGATTTGTGCAACGCTTCCGTACGTTCCGCGGCGTGCGTTCCCACGGTGACGACCTGCAGCGCGACCACATCGACGCCGCGGCTCGCTTCGGGTTCGCGAACGTAGTCCGCCAAACATAAATGCTCGCCGCCGAGCTGCCGCGCAAACGGAAAACGCGCGATTTCTTTTGCCGAATCGTTCGGGTCGTAGAGGATGACGTCGTTGACGGATGCCGCTGCCGGAAAATAGCCGTAGACCACTTTGGGTTCGAGCAGGCCACCCCGACGCGCCTCGGCTTCGTATCGATGCAGGCGCGGTTCGAAATCCTCGCGCACGAGTTTCTCGAACGCATCGCCCTTCGTGCTGGCCGCGCCCCACGAGAGTCGATACAAACTTTTCAGATCGAAACACGGCCACAGTTCGTCGAGATCGATATCGCGCAACGTGCGCGTGCCCCAAAAGGGCGGGGCGGGAATCGGGGCTGGTTCGCCCCTTACGGCCGAATAGCGCAACGGTACGGCCGCGACAGGCACCACGGCTCGCTGCGCGTCACGCTGCTTGAACGCTTCTTCACGCGCCCGTTCCACGAAAGCTCCGCGTTTTGCAGGGTCGCCGATCATTTCCATGATGTCCAAACCCTCGAACGCATCCTTCGCGTAGAACAGACCTGGGCCAAAATATCGTTCGCCGCCATCGAGCAACGAGATGCGCCGTCCGAAATCCCGGTTGATTGCCGCCCCGCCGATTAAGACGGGAAAGGCGAGCCCGCGCGCATCTTGTTCCTGAACGCAAATCGGCATTTGCTTGCTGGTCGAAACGAGCAACGCCGAGAGGCCGATGGCGTCGGCGTCGACTTCCACGGCCTTGTCGAGGATGGTGTTCATCGGCACTTGCTTGCCCAGGTCGAATACCGTGTATCCGTTGTTGATTAAGATGGTATTCACTAAGTTCTTACCGATGTCGTGAACGTCGCCGAACACCGTGGCGAGCACCACTTTCCCTTTGCTCGTTCCCTCGACGCGGTCGAGAAACTGCTCCAAGTGCGCGACGGCCTTTTTCATGACCTCAGCCGACTGCAACACGAACGGCAGAATCAGTTCCCCCGAGCCAAACTTATCGCCGACTTCTTTCATCGCCGGTAACAGGATGTTGTTGAGCACGTCCACCGGGTCGCGCCCGGCGAGCGCCTCGTCGATTTTGCTTTCGATGCCGTCTTTACGGCGGCGTAGAATGGCGTTATGAATTCGAATTTCTACCGGTGCGTCGGCGTCGTCATCTATGGGCGCGACGCCGCCGGTTTTGGCGGCGGTATTCTCGTAGTGCTCGATCACGCGTTGCAGCGCATCCGGGCGGCGATTGAGCACTAAATCGTCACACAAATCCCGCTCGCTCGCATTTAATTCGGCGTACGGCGTAATTTCATTCGGGTTCACCAGGGCCATGTCGAGCCCGGCTTCAACGCAATGATGCAGGAACACCGAATTGATGGCCGCGCGCGCATGCGGCTTGAGCCCGAACGAAACGTTGGAGACGCCGAGCGAGGTCAGTACGCCGGGTAACTCGCGCTTGATCGCGCGGATGCCGTCGATGGTCTCGACGGCGGAGTTGATGTACTCTTCGTCTCCCGTAGCGAGCGTAAAGGTCAAATCGTCGAAGATCAACGCGCCCGCTGGAATTTCAAATTCGCCCGTGACGATCTCGTGAATCCGGCGCGCGATCTCGAGTTTGCGCTCGGCCGTCTTCGCCATGCCCTGCTCGTCGATCGTCAGCGCCACCACCGCCGCACCGTGTTCTTTCACGAGCGGCATCACCGAATCCACTTTGCCGCGGCCGTTTTCCAAGTTGATCGAATTTACGATTGCGCGACCGGGGTTGGCTTCCAGCGCCGCCTCGATGACCTTCGGCTCGGTAGAGTCGATCATGAGGGGAGTTTCGACCGACTGCGCGAGTTTTCGCACGAGGATGCGCATTTGCTCGTCTTCGTCGACGCGTTCGGTCAGCGCGCAACAGACGTCCAGAACGTGCGCGCCGCCCTCAACTTGCTCGCGCGCGACGAGCATGATGTCGTCGTAGTCGTCGGCCAGCAACATGCGCTTGATTTTGCGCGAGCCTTGGCTATTGAGGCGTTCGCCGACGAGAAGCGGGCGCGGCTCCTGTTCCAGCGCCGCGGCGGTCATCGCAGAAGCGGCAAACTGTCGGGGACGCGGCTGCGGTTCGCGCCCGCGAATCCCTTCGCGCTCCAAATCATCGACCGCTCGCCGAATGGCCGCGATGTGCGCCGGCGTCGTGCCGCAGCACCCGCCGATTGCGTTTACGCCGAATTGCCGCACGAAGTCGGCCAGCTCCGCCGCAAGCTCCTCGGGTTGTTGCGGGTAGATCGTTTCGCCCTTGGGTCCCATAAGCGGCAAGCCCGCATTCGGGATGACGCTAATCGGACGATCGGACATCTCGGCCATGTAGCGCACCGGATCGCGCATCTGCGCGGGCCCAGTCGAGCAGTTCAAGCCGATGACATCGACCGGCATCGCGCCCAGCGTGGCACAGATCGAGCGCGCGTCGGTGCCCAATAGCATGCGGCCTTCGGTAATCAGCGTCGGTTGCGCTTGAATGGGAACTCGCCGTACGCCCTTATCAAACTCGCGGACGATGCCGACGATCGCCGCTTTGAGCTCGAGCAGATCTTGCATCGTTTCCAGGAGCAGCAGGTCTGCGCCGCCTTCGATTAAGTACCGTGCTTGTTCGCCATAGAGCTCGACCAGTTCGGCAAACGTAATCTTGGAAAGTGCCGCGTCGGAAGACGAAATCAACATCCCCGTCGGTCCCATCGATCCCGCGACGAAGCGAGGCCGCTGTGGCGTCGTGTATTTTTCACACGCAGCGCGGGCCAGCCGTGCGGCATCGCGATTGACCTCGGCGACTTTTTCGCCCAGTCCATACTCGTCGAGTTTCAGGCGCGATGCGGTAAACGTATCCGTCTCCACGACGTCGGCACCGGCTTCGAGATAGTTTTCGTGAATACGCTGTACGATTTCGGGGCGCGTCAGCACGAGCGCCTCATTGCACCCAAGGTATTGAGCGCCGCCGAAGGCCTCGGGGCCAAGTTCCATATCCATGAGCTGGGTGCCCATGGCTCCGTCGTAGACGAGCACGCGCTCGCGGAGGAGGCGAAGATAGTCAGTCAATTACCGTGCAACGCTCCTCGCTTGAGAGACGGGAATAGAGAACGCCGGACGGATTTCTCCGACCAGACGTCCGGCTCGATTATACACGCCCGGCCGCTCGAACGCCTGTAGTGACCGTAGCTGCGCTTCCTCCAAAATACCGGTGCCGCCGAGGATCGCGCACACCGCGGGTCCGCGGGCCCGCGCAGACCCATCGATCACCTTCACCACGAGCCCAACACCCGAAGCGATCGCCGCGGTACCGTGCACGCCCTCGGCTCCCGACTTGCACGCAATGTCGCCGCGCCCGGCGCGCATGAGCTCCGCATCGAATTCACCCGTTCCCGACACATATTCCGGATACGCCAGCATCGCATCTCGCACGATTTCCAACGCCTGCGCGTCGCCGTCGCCGACCCCCTCCAACGTGGCAAAGCGCGCAAACGATAATGCGGCATTGCGTAGCCCCACCGCGTACACCGGAATGCCGCACCCATCCACGCCAAGCGCCAGCAGCGAAAACTCCACGCCGGAAAGCCGGGCGCACAAGTGCAAAATCCGCTGCTCCGCAGCGTTTCCGAGCTCGAGATAGGTTGCCGAATCCGCTCCCACGAGCCGGCACAGGGCTAAGATTCCCGCATGCTTCCCTGAACAATTATTATGAATCGCACCCGGCGCAACGCCTTGCCGTTCGAGCTCCTGCGCTGCCGCAACGTTGTACGGCGGATACGCGCCGCACTGCAGCGCCGACTCGTCCATTCCAATCTTCGCGAGAACCGAGCGTACGGCGTCGATATGAAACGGCTCCCCGGTATGCGACGCCGACATCACCGCGATCTCGCGGTCGCTCAGTCCAAATTCCTCGCGAGCGCCCGCCGCAATTGCGGCCGCTGCAATAAACGGCTTGGCCGTCGAGCGCAAGAACACGGACGCATCACTATCGCCCATCGCGAATCGTACCGCTCCCGACCCGTCAACCATGCACGCCGCAATCTCATGCACCGACTCGACGAGATCGCCGCGCGTCACTTCAACGAATGATTCTCCCCGCAATGCTCGACTCACACCGCTATCATTAACGCCAGCGCCGCATTGTCATGCCTGCGAGGAGCGAGAAATCTAGACGAGCGCCGGCTCGACGATGTTGGCTTCTTGTTCGGAGAACAACGGATTCGAGAGATAGCGCTCGCCCGTGTCGCAGCCAATCGTGACGATGGTCTTCCCGCGCATCTCGGGTCGCGCGGCGACGTGCAGAGCGATCCACAGGTTCGCGCCGGCGGAGATGCCGACGAGCATACCCTCTTCACGAGCCGCGCGCCGCGCCGTTTCGATCGCGTCGGCGTCGCTGACGAGAACGATTTCGTCGTACGCTTTCGTGTCGAGAATCTTCGGGACGAACCCCGTTCCGGTGCCCTGAATCTTGTGCGGAGCGGCTGCGCCTCCCGAAAGGACGTGCGATGCTTCGGGTTCTCCCGCGACGATGAGCACGCTGGGCTTGCGTTCGCGCAGAAGTGGCGCGATGCCGGTGATGGTGCCGCCCGTTCCGATCATCGCGACGAACACATCGACGGCTCCGTCGGTATCGCGCCAAATTTCTTCGGCAGTCGTACGGCGGTGAATCTCCGGGTTCGCCGCATTTTCAAATTGTTGCGGCATAAAATGCTTGGATGGATCGGCGTCATGAATGTCGGCGGCCTTGGCGATCGCGCCGCGCATTCCGTCCGCGCCCGGCGTTAAGACCACTTGTGCGCCGTAGGCCTTCAGCAAGTTGCGGCGTTCGACCGTCACGGTGTCGGGCATCGTGACGATGAGAGGATAGCCCTTCGAGGCGGCGACGAACGCCAGCGCGATGCCGGTGTTGCCGCTCGTAGGCTCGACGATCGTCACGCCCGGTCCGAGCTTGCCTTCCCGTTCGGCCGCTTCGATCATGGCGACGCCGATGCGGTCCTTCACCGAACCTCCGGGGTTCATGGACTCCATCTTCACCAAAACCGTGCCGGGCAGACCCTTGTTTAAGCGGGGAATCTTTACGAGCGGCGTGTTGCCGAACGTGTCCGCGAGGGTGTCGTAAATGCGTGCCATGCGCGCCATAACCGGGGCGAAGGCGCGAAGGATGCGCCGACGAACTGACGTTCGAGGTGTTTTCCCTAGCCGAGAAATCGCTCTACGTCGAGGCCATCGATCTTTGGATCGACTCGATGCGTTCGCGCGAGCGATGTTACGTATCCCACGGACATTCCGACCACGCCCGCGAGCACGGGGTGGTCGTTGCCACGCCCAACACCGCGCGCATCTGCCGCGTCCGCTTTAGCAAGCGCTCGCAGGCGCAGCAGCCTACGCTCTTGCAACGGGTCGAAGCCGCGCGGGAAGCCGTGCGGTTTGAAGAGCGCGAGTTCAACGAACCGTGGATGGCCGGCGACCATCTTTTAACCCTATTTTCGGCCGGGCACGTGTTGGGGAGCTCGCAGCTGTTAATCGAAGGCGAGCGCGGACGTTTCGTCTACACGGGCGACTTTAAACTCGAGCCATCGTTCACGTGCGAACCGCCCGAGGTCAAGCGTTGCGACGTCTTGCTCATGGAATGCACGTACGGCCGGCCGCAGTACGCATTTCCGCCACGCGCGCAGGTTGCCGACGACATGGTCGCCTTCGCACGGGTCGCGCTCGAGGACGGCGCGGTTCCGGTCTTCTATGCCTACTCGTTGGGCAAGGCTCAAGAAGCCGTCGCGATCTTGGGCAACGCCGGCATTCCGCTTACGGTACACGGTACGGTGGAATCGATGTGCGCGGTGTATGAAGCGAGCGGAGTCGCACTTCCCCCATACCGCAAGTATGATGCACGCGATTTCGATGCGTCCTCGGCGCTCATCTGGCCCCCGTCAGGAAAAGCGCTACCCGTCGCCGTGCGCGGCAAACGTATTCGCACGGCGGTGCTTACCGGCTGGGCGCTCGATCGTGGTGCACTATTTCGGTACGGTGCCGACCGTGGGTTCGCGCTCTCCGACCACGCCGATTACCCGTCGCTGCTACGATACTTGGAAATGGCGCAACCTACGAAGGTGTTGCTCAATCACGGGTGGCGCGACTTCGTGCATCGGCTGCGCCGTTTAGGATACGACGCAGAATACCTCGAGCAGCACGCGCAGCTCGCCCTGTTCTAAACGCCGATATCCCAGAGCATCCCGAGATCTTTTTTCGAAAACGTCTTGAAGGCGATCAGGGTTTCGGTACTGTCGATGCCCTGGATGGAAGAAATGTGCTCCGTAACGAGATCGTTTAAGTCCTCATGCGCGCGGACGCGTACGACGGCGACGATGTCGAAAGGGCCGGCAACGCTGTAGACTTCGGTAATTCCGTCGATGGCGAGGAGGTCGTCGGCAATGGTTTTTAGGCGGGACCGTTCGAGTTTCATGAGCATGAAAGCAGTGACCATGGATGCGGGCTTCGCGTCCGCGTGCCGCCGCCCCGCCCGGAGGCGGTTTTGGAAAGGCGGCGGCCCGGGAAAGGGCTTCGAATGAGGGCGTTCGCCGAGGTCTGCGAATCGGTCGCGCGCGTGCCGGGCAAACTCGAGAAGGTCGAGCGCCTCGCGGCATACCTGCGCTCGCTCGATGACGTGAACCTCGAGGCGGCAGCACGGTTCTTCACCGGCAACCCGTTCGCGCAACGCGAGCAAAAAAGTCTTTCACTCGGCGGCAGCACGATCGTCGCCGCGGCACGAACCGTGTGGAACTTTACCGATGAGGAGCTCTCCACGGCGTATCGGCAATGCGGCGATCTCGGAAGCGCGCTTGGATCGCTATGGCGAGCTCCGATGCGGCTCGGACTGTTCGCGGAACCGCTCACCCCGGCATCGCTGAAGTCATTCTTCGAGCGCATCGCCCGCGCTTCGGGAAAGCATTCCGCCACGCTACGCCAGCAACTATGCGAGCAAATACTCGCTTCGTGTATCACCGTATCCGAAGCGACGTACGCAATCAAAATCATCACGGGAGATCTCCGAATCGGCCTGCGCGAGGGTTTGGTGACGGACGCGATCGCACGCGCGTTCGATTGCGACCCGGCGGGTGTCCGTCGAGCGGCAATGGCGTGCGGGGACATCGGGAATGTCGCGGTCGCGGCTCGGCACGGCGCCTTGGATGGCATCGCCGTCGCGTACGGCAGCCCCGTGCAATTCATGCTCGCGTCGCCCGTGACTTACGGATCGACCTATCGTGAGCTGGACGGCGCGGCGTGGATTCTCGAGGATAAATATGACGGTATTCGCGCGCAGGCACACAAGCGCGGTTCGGACGTGCGTTTGTTTTCGAGAACGCTGAACGATGTATCACAGTCCTATCCCGAAGTGATCGACGCGTTGCGAGCCATGGCGGGAGACTTCATCGTCGACGGAGAGCTGATCGCACACCGCGGCGAGGCCGTCCTTCCGTTCCGCTACCTGCAGGCGCGGCTGCAGCGGAAAACCATCTCGCCCGATATGCTCGCCGACGTGCCCGTGCGGTACGCGTGCTTCGACTTGCTCGCGGCGGGGCAGCGTTTTTCTTTTGGACGAGCCGTTACTCGAACGTCGCCGGCGTTTGGCCGAAGCGATCGAGCCGTGCGAGAGCGTGACGGTTGCGGCTTACCGGCCTCTGGGCGGGACGGCGAGCGACGAGATTCACGCGCAATTCGAGGACGCCCGAGCGCGCGGACACGAGGGGCTGATGCTCAAACGTGTCGATTCGCCCTACAGCCCCGGACGGCGCGGAAAGTGGTGGCTCAAACTCAAAAAAGAGCTCTCGACGCTAGACGTCGTGGTCGTAGGTGTCGAGCGGGGTCACGGCAAGCGCGCGAAGGTCCTCTCGGACTACACCTT
>JALYVW010000109.1 GCA_030853005.1 Vulcanimicrobiota bacterium | reverse complement strand
ATCGAAGGCTGTTGGATCGCCCGCAACCATGAGATAGAGCGTCCCGTTGCGCGCCTGTGGAATCGAAGACGCCATGCACGCTTCTAGCGATTGCCCGCCCTGCGCATTCACGCGCGTTTCCACCTCGACGTGCGTTTGCGGAGATACCGTCGCGCAATTGATAAAGAGCTTTCCGCGAGATGCCTCGAGCAGCGAGTCGCCGCTCTGGGAAAAAATGCGCTGCATCGCCGTGTCGTCGGTGACTACCGTGATGACAACGTCTGCGAGATCCGTCACATCGCGCAACCGCTCGCACGCACGTCCCCCCACCTCACTCGCGACCGTTTGCGCGCTGTTGCGATCCAGGTCGAAAAGCGCGGAAATAAGGTATCCGGTCTCGTGCAGGCGGCGAGCCATATTCGCGCGCCCATGCGGCCGGTGCCGACGAACCCTATGCGTTCCATGCCCTGCAATACCGCCGGTGGGGAGCGTCTCCCTGGCACTCGCACTTCGCGCGGCGCCGATGGTTACGTCGTTACGACCGTGAGCAGTTTGGGGATCCCAGCGATCTCAAATAACTGGCGAAAAGATCCCGGCGGGACGACCAAAACGATTTTTGTTGGGTCGTCGCCGGCTTCTATGACGCGCCGTCTAAATCGCAGCAGAACCGTCAGAATGATCGAGTCTACCGAATTGAGCTTGGTGCAATCGATGACCACGCGGTTTGGAAGCGGCGGATCGGGCAATAACCGCATAAGCTCGTCTTGGCGCGATATGTCGAGGTCGCCCTCGAGCGTGATGTACTTGCTATCCCCGCCGGTCGTCATAGCGCGTCCGCGAAGGATCTTGTTCCAAAATTTCGGGAGCCCAATCAGTCTAAAAGAGCCGAAACGCAGCAAGCGAGCGTTCTACCGTAAGAACGAAACGTATACCTCGCTTCGTTTCGTGGGTAATACATCGACACGGATTCATGAAAGGACTCGTATGAAACAACGCATTTTAGCCGCCACGTTGACCGCCGCCATGGCTTTGGGCAGCATTGGGCCGGCCTTTGCAGACGGCAAAGCGAGCACGCGCAACATCGTGATTTTCGGCACCGCGGCCGGCATAGCGATCACCAATTACAACCACAAAGTCCGCCTTAAGCGGGCTGAGAAAGCCGCCCGCGCTCGTCGCCAAGCGGCCGCTTGTCGCCGGCACCACCGCTACTGCTAATGGTGGCGTGAGACCGAGATATACACGCCGAATGCACCTGTGCACAAAGGCGCTCTAGGGGCTCCAGCGTCGCCGGAATCCCCCTTCCTATCAAACCATCTCGTGCTCGGAGGTAACGAATGTCGGTCGGCCTGCTCGGCGTGCTCACGGTAGTCGGAATCATCATCACGGCGCTCATGTTCCTCGGCGGCGCCGCGGAAGGCAACCGGGAAAAGGCCCACTAGGGCAACCGCCAGACGATAAAAAGAAAAGGCCCGCAATCGTGCGGGCCTTTTCTTTCTTCGAGGATGAGTCCCTTAGAACTCTTCCTCTTGATGCGGTTCCCGGAAGTCGGGAGCGGCGGCCTCTTCCTCGTCGCCGAATGCCGGCCGCTCGTCCTCGTAGGTGACTTCCTCTTCCTCTTCCAGAACGTAGCCCTGGTCTTCAACTTCTTCCTCAACCACCGGTTCCGGCTCCAGCTCGTCTGGTTCGAGCAGGTCTTCGGCACCCGGTCGAGCTGGCGGCGGCGCCGGCAGAGGAGTGGTGGTGTCGATCGGCTTGCTGTCGTCGATCTCTTCCTCTTCCACCTCCGCGACTTCGGCCACGCCTTCTTCGCCTTCGCCGGGGACCGCAACCCGAAGCGCTTCGGCTTCGCGTTGCGCGGCCGCGGTCTGCGTCAGGCGCGGATCCTCGTCGCCCATTAACAGGCCGATTTCTTGAGCGCGTTCGCCCATGTCGTCATCCGCAATACGAATTTCAACTTCTTCACGATTTTCCGTTAGGACTTTTACGTCAAGCGCCAGCGATTGCAGCTCTTTGATGAGCACCTTGAACGATTCCGGAACGCCCGGTTCCATGACGTTCTCGCCCTTGACGATGGCCTCATACGTTTTCACGCGACCGACGACGTCATCCGATTTCACCGTCAGCAGCTCTTGTAAGGTATACGCTGCGCCGTAGGCCTCGAGTGCCCAGACTTCCATTTCGCCGAAGCGCTGGCCGCCGAATTGCGCTTTACCACCTAGCGGCTGCTGCGTGATCATCGAGTATGGGCCCGTAGAACGCGCGTGGATCTTATCGTCCACTAAGTGCGCGAGCTTGAGCATGTAGATCATGCCGACGGTTATGGGTCGCGAGAACCGCTCGCCGGTGCGTCCGTCGCGCAGCCATGTTTTTCCGTCCGCGGGCAAGCCGGCGTCCTGCAGCCATTCGGCAATGTCTTCCGCGTGTGCTCCATCGAATACCGGTGTCGCCACGTTGAATCCAAGCATCTGCGCAGCCCAGCCCAAGTGCGTCTCCATGATCTGGCCGAGGTTCATGCGCGAAGGCACGCCCAACGGATTGAGCACGATGTCGATCGGGCCGCCGTCTTCCATGTAGGGCATGTCTTCTTCCGGAAGTACTTTCGCGATGACGCCCTTATTACCGTGGCGTCCCGCCATCTTGTCACCCTGAAGAATCTTGCGTTTCTGCGCTACGTACACGCGGACGAGATGGTTCACGCCGGGCGAGAGCTCGTCGCCGTTTTCGCGCGAGAACACTTTGACGTCGATGATCTTGCCTTTTTCACCATGCGGCACCTTAAGCGACGTATCGCGAACTTCGCGCGATTTCTCGCCGAAGATCGCGCGTAACAAGCGCTCTTCCGCCGTTAGCTCGGTCTCGCCCTTCGGCGTGACTTTTCCGACGAGGATATCTTCTGGGCGCACTTCCGCGCCGATGCGAATGATGCCGCGCTCGTCGAGATCCTTGAGCGCATCTTCGCCGACGTTCGGAATATCTCGGGTAATTTCTTCAGGCCCAAGCTTCGTGTCGCGCGCTTCGCACTCGTACTCTTCGATGTGAATCGAGGTGAAACGATCTTCCTTAACCATACGCTCGCTGATGAGAATGGCATCTTCGTAGTTGTAGCCTTCCCACGGCATGAACGCCACGAGCACGTTTTGGCCCAGCGCCAGTTCGGCTTCGTCGGAGGACGGTCCATCGGCCAGCACCTGTCCGGCCGAGATTTTGTCGCCCATTTTCACGATCGGCCGTTGGTTGATGCACGTTCCCGCGTTGCTGCGCACGAACTTCAAAAGATCGTACGTTTTCTCAATGCCATCGGCTTTGCGAATCACGATCGTCTTTGAGTCCACTTCGGTCACTTCGCCGGCCTCGTCCGCAACGATGAGCGAACCCGAGTCTTTGGCGGCGCGATACTCCATACCGGTGCCGACGATCGGCGATTGCGGGCGGAGCAACGGCACGGCCTGGCGTTGCATATTTGCTCCCATGAGCGCTCGGTTTGCATCGTCGTGTTCCAAGAACGGAATCAGCGCCGTCGCAACGGATACGATTTGCTTGGGAGACACGTCCATGAGCTGCACGCGATCTGCGGGCTCCTCGATGTACTCTTCCGCATACCGGCAGACGACGGACTCGGACATAATTTTGCCGCTCTTTTGGTCCACCGGCGTGTTCGCCTGAGCGACGATGTACTCGTCCTCACGGTCTGCGGTTAAGTAGACGATTTCGTCCGTGACGCGACCGTTTTGAACGACGCGATACGGCGTTTCGATGAATCCGAAACGATTGACGCGTCCGTACGTAGCCAACGACCCGATCAAGCCGATGTTGGGGCCTTCCGGCGTTTCAATCGGGCAGATGCGGCCGTAATGGGAGTGGTGAACGTCGCGCACTTCAAATCCAGCGCGTTCGCGCGAGAGGCCGCCCGGCCCGAGGGCCGAGAGCCGGCGCTTGTGGGTCAGTTCCGCCAGAGAGTTCGTTTGATCCATGAATTGCGACAGTTGCGAGGATCCGAAGAATTCTTTGATGGCGGCGACGACCGGCCGAATGTTGATGAGCGCCTGAGGCGTTACGGTTTCGATGTCTTGCACGGTCATGCGTTCGCGAACCACGCGCTCCAGACGAAGCAGGCCAACGCGAAACTGGTTCTGCAGCAGCTCCCCGACCGAGCGAATGCGGCGGTTGCCGAGATGGTCGATGTCGTCCTTGCTGATGACGCCGGTCACGACTTTGATCAGACGCCGGATAACCGCGATCATGTCTTGGCGCGTCAGCGAGCGTTTTTCGATGGGCGGCATTTCCATGTGCGCGTCCGCGTATTCGTCGATATCCAGGCTGGGGCGTTCGAGTCGCGCGTCGGGATCCGGATTTTCTACCCGATAGTGAAATTTGCCGTTGAGCTTATAGCGGCCGACGCCGGCGAGATCGTAACGCTTGTCGTCGAAGAACAACGACTCCAGCAACTTCTCGGCGTTCTCCGCGTTTTCGGGTTCGCCGGGACGTAGTTTCTTGTAGATCTCTTTGAGGGCGTCTTCGCGTGTTTTGACGTCCTTGTCTTTATCGATAGAGTTTTGGATGAGAGGCGAGCCATCGAACAGTTTGAGAATGGCCTCGTCGCTCTCCCAGTTAAAGCCAAGATCTGGGCGTGAGAGAGCGCGGACGAACGTCGACACGTAAATCTTACGATTCTTGTCGATACGCACGCCAATGGTGCCCTCGGTTTCATCGTTTTTCGTGCCGTTATCGGATTCGAATTCAATCCAGGCGCCGCGGTTAGGGATAATCGTCGCGTTATATGTCGGCCGATTGTTCGTGTCTAAATCCGAGTTATAGTACACGCCCGGCGACCGTACGAGCTGGCTGACGATCACGCGTTCCGCGCCATTGACCATGAACGTGCCCTTGTCGGTTTGCAAGGGAAAGTCGCCCATGAAAATTTCCTGATCGGGAATGCCCTTGATTTCGCCACTTTCCGCCGTGATAAGACGAACCCGAACGCGCAGTGGCGCGCTATAGGTCATGTCGCGTTCGCGACACTCTTCTACAGAATACTTCGGTTCGCCGAGGCTGTGCTCGCCAAATTCGAGCACGAGATTTCCCGTAAAGTCCTTGATGGGCGAGATCGATGCAAATGCCTCGGATAACCCTTCGGTTTTAAACCACTCGAAGCTGGCTTTCTGCAGCTCGATGAGGTTCGGGATTTCGAGAACGTGCGGAATCTTGGCGAACGTAAAACGCTCGCGCTTGGGACCGGGATCGGGGGGCTGATCCATCGTGAACGCGCCGGT
>JALYVW010000039.1 GCA_030853005.1 Vulcanimicrobiota bacterium | reverse complement strand
CGAGCGACCACGTACATTGAGATGCCAGTAAGCGCCACCGAGGCAAAGCCATAAAACGTGCCGTTCGTGTGGATCGGACGTAAACGGCCAAATGACAGGTACGGACTCGTCGCCAGGTCAGGATACGGAAACTTGAAGCTCAGTAGTAGCCCGACGGCCGTAGCCAGAAGAAGCCAAAACGTTGAAGACAATACGAATGCGGAAAAAAGACCGTCGTCTGCGTGTAGGGTGTGCTGCTCCGCCGGCTCAAAGGGGATTGCCGTCATTCCACTCCTCGCATCGATGCAAGATCGAATAGTTCATTTTGCGTTAGATCTGTCCGGCGTCCTGCCACAAAGGCTGAAGGCGCGTGAGCGAGTTCGGCGTCCACTACGCCCAGAGCGAGAGTGCTTCTGCCGTGCTAACCTCGCTTACACGGGAACCTCGATAACGAGTTTCGCGAGCTTATCTGGGGGAATGCCGAGGTTGGTCGTAGTCGGGAGAGAGTTCCGGCGGAGCAGTGCGAAGAGAAGGCGCGCCACGTGCTCTCGGACTGGCAACAAGTTATTTAGATCGTCGGTTCGAACACCCAAAGGTGTTTAGTCGGCTCGACCATGTACAACTGGCCATTCCGTGTGGCGGCGAAAACCGGGCTCGAGAATTCTACGTTGAAGTTCTTGGATTCGAGGAAGTCTCAAAGCCCGAAGAACTCGCTAAGCGCGGCGGCGCGTGGTTTCGAAGTGGTGATGTGACGTTGCACGTTGGCGTAGACGAAAGATTCACTCCGGCGACGAAGGCTCATCCAGCTCTTCGATGTGTCGACTATCCGGCACTCCTTGATCGTTTGAGTCGAAGCGGTATTGTGGCGACCTCTGATCCGATACTGTTCAACGGCCGTCCACACTGCTATATTGCGGACCCATTTGGCAATCGGCTCGAGATGATCGGTTGACGAGTACCGTAAAAGACGCGGCTCTAAGACTGAAAGTCCGATGTAATGAACGCACGAAGAACACGTGACGCGCGCCAGGGCGGCCTTCCCCGGCGCAATATCTGCTGAAACGTCATTGGAGTTGTTTGCAATCGATCCGAACTGCCCACCGCTCACAGGAGCACGCGTGCACCTTGAGCCCCTCGTCGAAGCTCATGCGGTCGACATGTTTGCGTTGTTTGGCGATCCCGAGATGTGGACGTACCTTGATTCGGGACCGCCGCACACGCAGGTAGCGCTGGCGGCACGTTATCGCCGCCTCGAATCACGTCGATCTCCCGACGGGACGGAATTCTGGTTAAATTGGGCTGTGTACACCGAATCAGTTCTGATCGGTTTCGTCCAGGCAACCGTTCTTCCGGGATCTCGGGCCCTGATCGCCTATTTTATTGGAAAGCGCTACTGGTCGCGCGGATTCGCGACGGATGCCACTCGGACAATGTTGACCTTCCTCGCAGGGCGGTTCCCAAAGACCGATTTTGAGGCGGTCGTCGATGAACGCAACGTGTCGTCCCTGCGGCTCCTCAGGCGGCTCGCTTTTTCAATCGTCGACGGCAAGGATGCTGAAAACCTGCGCCTGAGCTTACCCGCGGTGTGAGATCTCCTACGCAAAGCTAGCTTTCTGGGGACCCCCCCTCATGCCGTCGCTTCCAGGACGTAACCATAATCAGAAATTGACGCCACTTTGCCGCTAACATCATCGTTGCACAAGGCACGCTCGTGACCTCAAAATTCGCGTTAGGACGCGAAATTTTGAGGCAGAGCAGTCAGTTGGGAAATTGGAAATTGGTGGAGCTGTCGGGGTGCTGCCCCCCGAGTCCGAAAAGCCCGACCAACGCTTTCTCCAGGCTCAGCTTCGACTTTTTCTTATTCGAACGTACTCCTCAAAGCGCGGATTGCCGTTCGCTGCAGACCCTTTATCTTACACGCTCCTCGGGTCAGGAAAGCGTGCCAGCCCGAATTTGTGGCGGAACTACGGAGCGGTTCGGGCCGACTCTCCGCGTTCCGTCGCTACTTAATTAAGCAGCGAGTGCGTATTGATTGTTCGCGTGTATAACGCTTGCGATCGTTTTAGGAGGGCTCGCAACTCCGCCTGCTTACGTTGACCGCGGATCCTTCCGTCGAACCTATTTCAGCCCCGCGCCCATCTACTATAACACACCGAAGCCACCCCGAAGTTCCCCAACCGGCCGCGGGCCTACCAGCGCCGCGCTCGATGGAAGAATACGTGCGAGACGATGTAGGAAACCACCATCATAATGACCGCGCCCAGCAGCGCCGGCCCAAAGCCGTCCACGTGGAAGCCTGGAGCGATGGCAGCCGTTAGCCAGAACATCAGCGCGTTGATGATGATGACGAACAACCCGAGCGTGATGACGGTGAGTGGTAAGGTCAGGAGCAAAACGATGGGTCGCAGGATCGCATTTATGAGGCCGAAGATAAACGCCGCGACGAGCGCCGCGGTAAACGAATCGACGTGGAACCCCGGAAGGTACGTAGCGATCAGGTAAAACGCAGCGGCGTTGATGAGCAGGCGGATCAGGAAATGCATGCTATTCTCCTAACGCGGATTTGATCTGCGACGCAAGCGCCGACGTCATGCCTTTCACGGCAGCAATCTCGTCAACGCTCGCGCGTTTGATCGCCGCAACGGAACCAAAGGCCGTAAGCAATCGCTTCTTGCGAACGGGCCCCACGCCTGCAAGGGCATCGATGGCCGACTGGGTCATGGCCTTATCCCGCCGCTGCCGATGGTAGGTGACGGCAAACCGATGCGCTTCGTCTCGAACCCGCATCACTAAATGCAGGCCTGCGGAGTTGGGCGCTAGCACGATGGGCTCGGGTTGACCCGGCACGTAGAGCCATTCGTGCTCCTTTGCGAGTGCGGCCACCGGTATGCCGGTCATGTCGAGTTCTTCCATCACCTCGACCACCGCGCTGAGCTGCCCTTTGCCCCCATCGATGAGCAGGAGGTCCGGACGTTTGTTGAATTTTTCTTTCGCCGCGAGGATCTTCGCGATCGCGTTTTCGGCCTTTGCTGCTGTGACGTCGCCCTCGTGTTCGAGTTGGTCGGCATCCGTGCGCGTCCGCAAGTATCGCAAACGCCGGCGAAGGGTTTCTTGCATCATGGCAAAGTCGTTGGGGCCTTTATCGTACTGAATTTTGAACTTGCGGTATTCGCTTTTCTTTGCGCGCCCCTCAACAAAGACCACCATCGAGCTCACCGAATTCGTGCCTTGAATGTTCGAGATATCGTAACATTCGATGCGGTGCGGAGGGCTTGGGAGTTCCAACGCGTTGGCGAGTTCGGTCAGGGAGCGAGCCTGCGCGCTTTCTTGTACTTCCTGATGCGCGAGGAACGCTTTCAAATTCTGCTTGGCATTTTGCGCCACCAAGCGCAGGTATTCGGCGCGCGGGCCTCGCTGCGGAACGAGCACTCGCACGCGCGCTCCCTTAATTTCCGTGAGCCAGGACTCGATCACGCTGGCGTCTCCCGGCATCGCCTGTACGAGGATCTCCTTCGGAATCGCCGTCGAACCGGCGCGCCCTCGCGCGCCCGCCTTCACCGGCATCGGCACGTCGTTCGTTCGCGCGTTGCGTAAAGCAGCGAGCGCGGAAGCGCCGACCGGTTCCGGGGCACTGGCGGTACGGGCCGTGTAAAACTGCTTGAGAAACTCCGAGAACAAGACGGCGTCGGTCTGATCTTGTGCGCCGTCGAGAATGAAATGTTCCTGGCCGATAAGTTTTCCGCCCCGAACCATGAACACTTGCATGCACGCCTGCCCTTGCGATCGCTCCGTGGCAATCAGGTCCATGTCCAGGCGGGTGCGCCATACGACCTTTTGACTTTCGGTGACGCGCCGGACCCGAACGATGCGATCGCGGAGCCGGGCCGCATTCTCAAAATGATAACTTTCTGCCGCGCCGACCATCTCCGTTTGTAGGCGAGAAAGCAACGAATCTTGCTTGCCTTCCAGAAACAGCACCACTTCCTCGATCATGCGGTCGTAATCCGATTCTTCCTGATAACCCACGCAAGGTGCCAAACAGCGCTTGATATGGTACTGTAGGCACGGCCTTTTGCGGCGTCCGTCGATGGGTTCGCGGCACGTGCGTAAGGGGAAAACGAGGCGGACCAGATCGACCAGCTCGCGCAGCCCATGCGCGTTGGTGTAGGGGCCGAAGTATCGCGCTCCGTCATCTTTCACGATTCGCGTGAAAACCACGCGCGGAAACGACTCGTTCGTTACCTTTAAATAGGGATACCGCTTGTCGTCGCGGAGGCGGACGTTGAAGGGCGGCTGATACCGTTTGATCAGGTTGGCTTCGAGAATAAGGGCTTCGATCTCGTTCGTGACGACGATCGTGCGCACGTCCCAGACGCGCTCCACCATATGCTGCGTGCGGATATGATGCGCGGCACTGTCCTGAAAATACGAACGCACGCGGTTTCGCAGCGAAACGGCTTTTCCGATATAAAGCACGTCCCCCGATTCCTCCAGCATCATATACACGCCGGGGGAGTCGGAGATCTGCGTTAGCGTTTGCTGGAGCGGCCGTGCGGTGGGCACAGACCTCGAGACCTAGGGAAGGCGAGCCGGAGTTGCGCCGCGCTGTTGCACGAAGAAAAAGACGATCGCTGCCAAGACCAAGAGGACCGCTAGGAGCAGGCCGTACCTATGGAGGGCTGGCGTAATCGCATCGACGTGGGAGCCGAGCGCGTTGCCGATAAGGATCAAGCCGCCGCAAAAAATCGTCGAGCCCAGAAGGGTCCACAAATAAAATGGGATTAACCTCATGCGCGCGATTCCGGCCGGAATGCCGACGATGCCGCGAATCACCGGCACGAAGCGGCAAATAAAGATCGCGAAGCTGCCGAACCGCAAAAAAAACGCTTCCACACGGCCGAGTTCTGCTTCGTGAAACCGTACGTAATGCCCGTAGCGCGCCACCAACGGCCGCCCGCCGAAGCGGCCGATGGCATACGCGATCGATTGCCCGAGCAGCTCCGCAACGACGGCAACGGCGATCGTCACCCATAGGCTCTCTAAATGGCCCGTCGCCACCAGGGCTCCGGCGGCGGGAAGAATCACTTCGCTGCCCACCGGCGCGCCGATATTCCCCAAGGTCATCGCGACGAACAGCCCGGCGTAGCCGACATGATCGATCAGGCGTAAGATGAAATCCGTAAACCCGTGCACCGATGCTCCTTCTATTTGGGCGCGTGGCCCGCAGCGTGCGTTGCGGCGCGGCGCAGAATCTCGGCCGCCAAACTGCCACTCTCTAGCCGCATGGCTTGGTACAAATGCCCCGGCTCCACGTCCGCGTCTCCGGCACTCGTTTCGGCCAGGGCGACGATCTTGCGAACGCGCGGCGTGACAAGAATGCCTTCCCAGACGCGGTCTTCACCCGTACCGAGCGCCCTGCGGACTTCGCTGTAGACTTCGTGCATTTCGATGCCGTCGACGCGCAGATGCTCGAGGACGCCTGGATCGTGCTCCGCAAGCAGGGCGAGCAGTAAATGCTCCGCACCGACGTAATAATGGTTGTGGTTACGACATTCTTGTTCGGCCGCACGGAGCACGCGCCGCGACGCTGCGCTAAACTTTGAAAACAATCCGGATATACACCAGGCGGAAGCCGAGAAAGATGGTCGGGGCGACACGATTTGAACGTGCGACCTCTTCGTCCCGAACGAAGCGCTCTACCAAGCTGAGCCACGCCCCGACAAACGCCCATTGGTTCGGGTGCTACCCCACCCTTCCTGCCCTCTCCCGCCTAGTGCGTGTGCGTGAAATTGCCGACCGCGGTGCGCTCCCGAATCGCCTCAATCGCGCGCCGCATTCCTAGCGGCTCGGCAGGGCGGCCGACGGCCCCAAAATACCATTCCGGATCGATGTTGAGCGTGCGCGTTTGGATCATGTCGACGTGAAGTTCGCGCAAGAGATCGTCCATCGCCGCGAGTTCCGCGGCGTCATCGGTTACCCCGGGGTGCGTCAAAAGATTGAGGGAGACACGCAGTCCCGCGTGCGAGGCCAAGCGAACGGATTCGAAAACGTCGTCGAGCGCGTAGCCTTGCGGGCGATAGTATGCCCCATAGACGGCGGGCCGGAACGAGTTCAAACTGATCCGCACCGCCGCAAGCCCCGCGTCGATGCAGCGCTGCAATGCCTGCGGCATACTTCCGTTTGTGTTGAGGTTGACGGTGCCATTGTTTCTTTCCGCGCGGATCAGCTCGATCGCGCGGGCGATAGTTGTCGAACGCAGGAGCGGCTCGCCTTCGCACCCTTGGCCAAACGACACGATGCCGTCGGGTACGCGCTCGAGGTGATGCACCGCGATACGCGCGATCTCGTCGGGGGTGGTCTCATACCGTATGCGCGTCTGCGGCGAAGGCAATTCTACCTCGGGAAGGAGTTCGCTGATGCATCCAACGCAGCGCGCATTGCACTTGGGTGAGACCGGCAGCGCCGCTTCGCCGCGCTCCAAAAACACGTTTTGTGCGGTGAAGCATCCGTATTCTCGCGAACAGAGCGCCACCTGAGCCAACACGCGATTGGACGGATCGACGGCGACGCGCGCGTCCAACATGCGTTCGAGTTCGCCCTCCGCAAAGTACCGAGGCTGCCAGTCCTCGCTTTCATCGGTGCGCATTGCCGCCACGAACAGCCGGTCGTCGACGACACAAGCGAACGTGTACCCATAGAGCGGGAGCGGCGGCGCCGTGTCCTCAGGAAGATAGGCGGGCACGAGCAGCCGCGTGAATCCGGCGGGTAGCGCTGCGGCAAGCGCCAGTCGCCGCTTCGCCGATCCTTTGCGTAGTTGTGGATGGCGCCCAGGCAGGACCATCGGCACGGTGCCCGGCGGTGCTTCAATCAATTCCCCGGGCAACGCGACTCGGATGACGCCGCCGTCGGCCAGGGGTTCCACGCTTGCGTCGAAATAAATGCGCCCCTGCTTGTCGCAATACGCTAGACCCGTCATATGGATTTCGTGAAGATCCTTTGCGTCTTGAGCACGCCGTAGCCATTGCGCTCGTAAAATGCGCGCGCTCGTTCGCGCGTCACGTTCGAATGCACCCGCACCTCCGTGCAGCCGGCATCGCGTCCCCAAGACTCGGCGCGGTGCAAGAGAGCGACACCAATCTGGTTGCTGCGGTACTCATCCTCGACGACCAGCCCCTCAATTTGTGCGTGCCACGACGAGGTAAGCGTCTCGCGCGCCGACACGCCGACCCAACCGATAACGCCCACGCCCGGAACGACGGCAACGAACAAGCGCCGATGTGGATCGCGATGTTCGATCGTTTTCCTGGCATGATCCGGCGAGACATCGTAGCCAAGCTGCAACGCCAGCGCCACGATGCGCGAGCCGTCGGAAACGAAAGCCTCTCGGACCGAAACTTCAACCTCGTCACCGTGCTGCAGGATGCGCCTCCACAGCCGTATCGAAAACGCGGACGGCAGGGCCGCTCAGAAACGCCAAACCGCTTCCGTCCCATTCGACGACGAGCGCGCCACCGCGAACGCGTACTCGTACGGGCGACGTGGCCCACCCGGCGCGAATTGCGCAGACTGCGGCGGCAACCGCGCCCGTTCCGCACGAAGGCGTGATGCCGACGCCGCGTTCCCAATGGCGGACCGAAAGACTGGAATCGCCGTTGCGCGCGGCCACATGCACGTTGCTACCCTCCGGAAAACCGGGCATTTTTTGCACTTCGGCAGCGGCGGTAGCGATGTCAACGTCTCCTTCGTGCGCCTCGAAAACCACCACGTGTGGATTGCCGAGCGAGACGAACGCCGACTCAGGAAAAGGCAGCGGCCGCCCCTCAAACGCCGGCACGCCCATCGCCACGCGAATCTCGTAGGCGACACCCTTCGTGAGCACGTCCGTGGCGATGATGCCCGCAGCCGTTTCGATGCGACGCGTTTCCAAGCCGTCAATCTCGCAGAGATAGCGCGCGACGCACCGCATTCCGTTGCCGCACATTTCGGCTTCGCTGCCGTCCGCGTTGATCGTTCTCATCATCGCGTCGGCCACAGACGAGCCCTCAATGTAGAGCACGCCATCCGCGCCGATTCCCGATCGCCGGTCGCACTGCTCGCGCGCAAAGTCCGGCAGGTTCGCTATCGGGTTCGCTCGGCCGTCAACCACTAGAAAATCGTTGAGTGTGCCGTGCATTTTCGCTACCGGCACGCACGCGTTCACGTCGACGGGGCGACCCGGTCCGCCGTCGGCGTACCATCTTCAGGCACGGCATTTTGCGCGGCAAAGGGCCCTTGCGGTGAAATGGTAGAGACCGCATGCTTATAGATCAAGTGGGTTTTTCGCTCATACTCCAAGACGATGGTAAAGGAGTCGTACCCCTTGACCACGCCGCGTAATTGAAATCCGTTGACGAGATAGATCGTCACCGCCACACCTTGCCGTTTGAGTTCGGCGAGATACGTGTCTTGTAAACTTCCGGCCATGCGTTAAGCCTTTAAACCCACCCGAGCTTTTCCCTTGCCGCCTGTTCCACGCCGTCCGGCTGAAGCCAGAGTATGTCGGGTTCACTGCGAAACCACACACGCTGGCGTTTTGCGTACCGGCGCGTCGCTCGCACCAATGCCGCACGCAATTCTTCGTACGTCGAGAGTCCGCGCGCGTAGGCGAGGGCCTGCGGATATCCAACGGCACTTGCTGCGACCGCCGCACTGCCGATACGTTCGGCCTCCTCGACGAGGCCCATCCGCAGCATCGCTTCCGTCCGCCGCTCGATATTTGCGCTCAGCACGTCGGGCGCGACGTCAAGAAACACCTTGACGAAGGCGATGCCGCGCGACGGAAGCGATGGAACGTTTTGCTCCGCGGCTTGCGAACCCGCAAGCACGACTTCAAGCGCGCGGACCACGCGATAGGTATCTGCTTCTTGCAACATAGCGGCCCGCTTCCGATCACGCAAGGTAAGCCACTCGTAAAGAAACGCGGGATCGTGCAGCGCGGTTTCGCGCGCGAGCCGCTCGCGCAAGGCGTCGTCGCCGCGCGGCGCAAGCGTCACGCCGCCGGTGAGAGCCCGCAGGTAAAATCCCGTGCCACCAACCACGATCGCGCGTTTTCCGGCACGCTCGATCGCTTCGATCGCCGCGATTGCGTCCGCGCAGTATTGCGCGGCGGAGTAACGCTCGCGCGGATCCAAAAAGTCCACCAAGTGGTGAGGAACGGCGGCGCGCTGCGCGGCGGTTGGCGCATCGGTCCCGACGGGCATATCGCGGTAGATCTGCCGCGAGTCGGCGCCGACGATCTCTGCATCGAACCGGCGTGCGAGGTGCAACGCTAGGGCACTCTTCCCCGACGCCGTGGCGCCCGCGAGAACGAGGACGCTCAAAGGCGCTTGAACAAACGCCCGACCGCATCGCGATCCAAGCGCACGATAGTCGGGCGGCCGTGCGGGCAGTGCATGGGGTTTTCACAACGCCCTAAACGCTCGACGAGCGTGACCATTTCCGGAAGCTGCAGCACGTCCCCGGCGCGCGCCACCGAGTGGCAAGCGAGCGATGCCCAGACCCGTTCCCGAACGTCACGTTGCCGCCCGTCGTCGCCGAGATCTTGCAGAAAACCGGATAGGTCGAACGGACGCGCCCCGTATCCGGCGGGCGTTGCGACGATTCGATAGGTGCGCTCGCCGAACGCCTCGATATCGAGGCCGCCTTCACGCAGCGCGTCCATCGCGCGATGCAAGGTGAGGCTTTCGGGGGCGTTCAGCTCGAAGGTGTACGGCACGAGCATCGGCTCGCTGGGCGTTGCATTTTTAGCAGAGGCCACGATCTTTTCATAAGCAACGCGTTCGTGCGCGGCGTGCTGGTCCACAAGGACGAGCGCGTTCGAGTCGGTTGCAACGATAAAGGTGCGATCCAACTGCGCCAACACACGAAGTCGAGAGCCTGCGCCCGTTTCCGCAGCCCCTTCGGGTGGAACGCGCTCGAAAAGCGACTGCAAATGCTCGAGGGTCGTATCCATCGCTTGGGGTGCGAAGGAAATGGGCGGATGCGCGCTCTCCAACCGGCGCGCGGCGTCGGCAAGTAGCGTTGCCGAGATCGCGCGTTTGGCCGCGTCGAAAGCCTGATGCGCGTAGCGCAGGCGCACATCGCTCTTGGTTGGATGGACGTTTGAATCGACATGATCGCTCGGCAAGTCGAGGAAGAGTACTCCGTACGGGTGACGTCCCGTCATTGCGAACGTATGGTATCCCGCGGTCCAAGCCCCGCCGAGCAATGTGCTGCGCAGCAATCGGCCGTTGACAAATAGGATCTGCAGGCGCCGGTCGCCGCGGTCGTTCCCCGGTTTACTGATCCACCCGCGTATCGTTCCCGAAAGGTCGTCGGCCGCGCGCGGGTCGAGTGGGATCAATCCTTCCGCACCGGTCTTTCCAAACACGGCAGCAAGCCTGCCGCCGACGTCCGCTCCCGACGGCAGCACCCACACGTCCTTGCCGTCGTGCACGAGTGAAAAGGTCACGTGCGGGTAGGCAAGTGCGAAGGTGGAGAGCCAGGCGGAAATGCGCGAAAACTCGGTTGCGGGCGATCGCAAATAGTCGCGCCGTACCGGGACATTTTCAAACAGTTCGCGTGCGCGCACGATGGTGCCGACCGGAGTTGCGACGGGCTCGATCGCACCGGCTTCTTCAGCATGCGCATCGATCCGGGCACCCACGTCCGCATCGGCACGCCGCGAGGCGATCGACACGCGCGCGACGGCGGCAATCGACGCAAGTCCTTCGCCCCGAAATCCCAACGTACGGACCGACTCGAGATCCGGCGCAGTCCGCAGTTTGCTCGTTGCGTGGCGCAGGACGGCGAGGTGCAGTTCTTCGGGCGCCATTCCCGCGCCGTCGTCGGCGACCTCGATGAGTTTGGTTCCACCTTCGCGCACCGACACCGAAACGCGTGTGGCCCCGGCATCGACCGCATTTTCCACCAGCTCTTTGACGACGGAGAGCGGCCGCTCGACCACTTCGCCGGCCGCTATCTGGCCCACCGTTTGGGGATCGAGTACGCGAATCATTCGGTGCGGAGCAACGAAAGCTGCCGTTCGGGCGGAACGTCTTTGGGTAGACGTTTGCGCAACGGAACTTGCGTTTCCAAGTCTGCGGTACCAGAGAGCGCTTCCGCAATTTCTTGTGCCCGCTCGACGACGGCGACCGGCAGGCCGGCCATCCGCGCCACCTCGATTCCGAATGAGCGAGACGAACTCCCCGCTTGTACGCGATGGGAGAAAACTGGTGCTCCGCCGCGCGCGGTGTTCTCCACCGCGGTTATGTGATAGTTCGCAGCTAAAGGCCAGTGGTCGCTCAACGCGATCAACTCGTGAAAGTGCGTCGCGAACAACGTCATGGGTGCCTGATCTTCTAACCCAAGCAAGAATTCGCAAATCGACTGAGCGATCGCCAGACCATCGATGGTCCCGGTTCCGCGGCCGACCTCGTCGATGAGCAGCAAGCTGCGCCGCGTGCAGCGCCTCAAAATATTCGCCGCCTCGGACATCTCCAAATAGAACGTGGATTGACCGGAAGCGAGATCATCTCCGGCGCCAATGCGGGTAAAAATGCGGTCGACGACCCCCATGCGCGCCGCTTTCGCGGGAACGAACGATCCGATTTGCGCCATAATGCACAGCAGGGCGGCCTGGCGCAGATAGGTGGACTTGCCGCCCATATTCGGTCCGGTTAACAGGATAAATCGATGATCGTCGGCTCGCAAGTTCAAATCGTTAGGAACGAAAGCCGTGCGGAGGATCGCTTCGATCACGGGGTGGCGCCCATTGTCGACAGCGATCGCCGACTCGTCCGAGAATTCGGGGCGCGCGTAGCCTCGCTCGGCGGCGCACTGTCCGAGCGAACACAGCACGTCCAGTTCCGCCAAGGCATCCGCGGTGTCGAGCAGCGCGTCAATGCGCGTCGCAACCCGTTCAACCAGTTCCCCAAAGAGACGCTCTTCCAGCCGCAGCTGACGCGCCTGCGCCGTGGAGATCGCGATCTCCAATTCCTTGAGTTCGGGAGTGATGTAGCGTTCGCCGTTCGTCAGCGTCTGCTTTCGAACGTAATCGACCGGCACGCTCGCGACGTGCGCTTTACCCACCTCGATCGAGTAACCGAAAGCGCTAGCGTACTTGATCCTCAGCGACTTGATGCCAGTGCGGTCGCGCTCACGTTCTTCCAGCTCGGAAAGCCGTCCGCGCGCATCGCCCCGCAAGGCTACGCATTCGGCCAGATCCGCATGGCAGTCGGGCCGCACGACCCCTCCGTCCAGAAGCTGCGCGGGGGGCTCGTCGACGAGCGTCGCACGAAGATCTGCCAACAATTCGGCAAACTCACCAATGCGCGAAAGGCAGGCGTCCAATTCGGACGGGATAATTTTGCGAAGCGGCTGCATAACGTCCAACGTTCTGCGCAGCGAGGCGAGATCGCGAGGAAGAGCCCTTCGGAAGCGAACCTTTTGGGCGATGCGCTCGAGATCAAAACACCCGCGCAAGAGCTGTTGAATGGCGTCGCGGCGCACGTGCTCGTCGACCAGACGCTGCACGCAACGCTGACGTTCGACGATGGCCTCCCGGTCCACCAACGGCGCGAGAATCCAACGCGCGAGCATCCGCGAACCCATCGACGTCGCGCAGCTGTCCAGCGTAGCCAGCAAGGTGGCGCGCGGGTTCGCCCCGAGTGCCTTGGTGAGTTCGAGGTGCTTGCGCGTGTTGGGATCCAGAGCTAGGAAGGATTGATGACGATAAAAATTTGGGACGTTGAGAGCCGCGTCATCCTTCGAAACCCCGGTTCGCCGGACAAAGGTCACGAGCGTATCGAGAGCCCGGTGCATCGCCAGGGATTCATCCAGCGAGAATCCGTCCACGATGCGTCGCTCGCGACCGTTCACGGCCGAAAGTGTCGGTACGGCGATGCGAGCCCCGTGCTGTTCGATCGCCGCCGTCATGACGGCGCGAACGTCTGCCGGGACGTCGGCAACCACCTCAGCCGGACCGATGCGGCCGATCTCTGCGAGCAGTTCGTCGTACGCTTGATCGCCGGAAAGCGCCGTTGCCGCGCAAAACCCGGTCGACACGTCCGCGTAAGCCAAAGCGAACGAATCATCGATGACGGCGATGGCGGCAAGATAATTATTTTGTTTCCCGTCGAGAAGCTGTTCTTCGATAAGCGTACCGGGGGTAACGATGCGCACCACGTCGCGCGCAACGAGCTTATTGGGTTGCGGAGTTTCCAACTGCTCGGCCAGCGCGACGATGAAGCGCGCCGTAACCAGCCGAGCAAGGTACTGGGGCAAAGCGTGGTGCGGCACTCCCGCCATGGCGACGCGCTGTCCGTTGCCCGCTTCCTTGGAGGTCAGGGCGATCGATAGGACGCGCGCAATCGTCTCGGCGTCTTCACCGTACGCCTCGTAGAAATCTCCGACGCGCGAGAGCAAGACCGATTCGGGATGACGGTTTTTCATCCCAAAGTATTGCTCGAGCATGGGTGAGAATTGCGCCATTAGATCAGGCTAAGAACGGGCTTCTCGACGGGGCTCCCCACTTGTGCGAACCGGCCGGCACGGGTAATGACCGACCCCGTGCATCCCCAAACGTGCGCGGTCTCGATCGCTACGTCCAGCCACGGTTCGCGCGCGTAGAGCTCCGCGTCGTAATCCGGGGGCAACGCCGCAACGATGGTGACGTTATCGGTCGTTTTGGCCGCCAAGCGCTGGTTATTCTTCTTGGAAATGCCCTGCATCAAGCAGCGTACCGTAGAACCGATCTTCCGATCGTGATACGCCCGCGAAGCGATGTTCTGCGCATCCGATAGCCGCGCGAAACGGTCGCTCGAGGCAGAGGCGTCGACCTGCTCCCACTTCGCCGCCGGCGTCCCGCGCCGAATGGAGTAGATGAACATATATGCGTTGGCGAACGAAGCGTTGCGAACGTACGTGAGGGTCTCCAAAAAGTCGTCTTCCGTTTCGCCCGGGAAGCCGACGATGATATCCGTGGTAATCGCGGCGTTCGGAAGATAGCGCCGGATCCATCGCACCTTCTCGTCAAATTGTGCGATCGTATATTTTCGATTCATCCGGCGCAAAATGCGATCGCTTGCAGATTGCAAAGGCAAATGCACTCGCGGGTTGATCTGCGGAATCGCGCCGAGATCGCGAACGATCTTTTCGGTGAAGTCCTTCGGATGCGGCGAAATGAAGGTCAGGCGCTCGATCCCCGGAAGCGCCGCGACGGAGCGGCAAAGGTCGCCGAAATCTTCACCCGTCGCGGGTTCCTTATAGGCGTTCACCGTTTGTCCCACAAGCATGAGTTCGCGAGCGCCCTCGGCGATGCGTTCGCGCGACTCCTCAAGAATGTCGCGCATGGGGCGATGATCGAAGCGCCCTCGCACGTGCGGTACGATGCAAAACGAGCAGTAGTACGAGCAGCCGCGCTGCACCGTAACGAAGCCGCGAAGATGCGAAAACGCGTCGGTGATACAATCGGCAGACCCGCCGAGAGGAACGATCAACGCGCGATCCTCGGATGTCTCGGTATCGCGGAATTCGCTGCGCCAATCGGAGAGAACGTCGCCCAAACGGACCAACTCTTTGGTTCCAAAAATAGCGTCGACGTGCGGCGCAACCTTTTGCATGCGGTCGCGATCCTGCTCGGCGAGGCACCCCATGACGACCAGCCGCATGTCGGGGTCGGACTGCTTGAGCACTTTAAAATGATTCATGCGGCCATACGCACGACGTTCGGCGTTGTCGCGAACGGTGCACGTATTGAGGAGGAGGACGTTGGCGTCTTCCGGTTTTTCCGCGATGCTATATCCGGCCGAGGTCGCCCGGTCCGCGATGTATTGAGA
>JALYVW010000108.1 GCA_030853005.1 Vulcanimicrobiota bacterium | reverse complement strand
AATTCCGGCATCCGCGAATTCGCGCCGGCTGCCCTGATAGATGGGATCGTGCACGCTTCCCAAGAGCGGGTTGGTGGTCTCGCGGGGATCCCAGCGAAGCGTCGTTCCGCTCGCTTCAACAAACGGTGCTTCCTTGCCGAAAGGCGTGTAGCGGCGAGCTTTGGCTACGTCGAGAGCGAGGCGAGCAACGGTCGTTTTCCCAACTCCGGGCGGCCCGTATAAAATCACGTGCTGTGGATACGGCGACGAGATTTTCGAAAGCAGGGAGCGAATCGCGATTTCCTGACCGACGACATCCTTTAGCGTCTGCGGCCGCATGAGGGCGAGCGCCGATGTCGTGAGGCCGCGCGTTTCCATATGGTTGAGATCGTCGAGGCGTTTTTGCGAGGTGGGCGTTTCGGGCCCGGAATCGTCGCGCAACGCTTCGAGCTTGAGGTCTTTCAAATACTCCTGATGCCGCTCGATCATTTTGGCGTTGATCTTGCGCTCGATCGAGTCTTCCACGCTGCGCTGGGCGATCAAATCCGCGAGCCGTTCTTCGACCTCGCCGATGACGCGGCGAAACTGCGGTTTTCCGGTGACGCGTTCTAGTGTCGGGTCTTCAAAGACCAGGCGCGCGAGCGCGCAGATCCGGTCGGCTAGGAGGGAGGAACGCATCATCTTCAAGGCATTCATCTTGCCCGCGCGCAGGACGAGTTTGTCCGCGCCGATCGTGTTCGCCAACACGTCGTAAAGCGCCGAGGCGTAGCGGCTCATCTCGTTTTCGCTGGTAAATTTCCGGCGAAAACGCGTGGCATAGGGATTCTCTGCTGCGCTGGCCACGGGTACGACCTTCTTTACTGAGCGGAGACGACGTTCACCGTGGCCTTCGCGACGATGTTCCTTCCAAGTTTGATTTCGACAGGGTACGAACCCAGCGCTTTAATCGATGCCTTCACTTCGATTTTATGCTTGTCGACCGAAATGTCGAACGTTTTCGCGATCGCATCGGCGACGTCGGAATTCGTCACAGCTCCAAACAGTTTGCCGTTTCCGCCCGCTTTCGCCGCCACCGAAACCGGCTTCGTTTCCAGGAGTGCCGCGAGCGCCTTCACTTCGCCAAGGGCGACGGCCTCGCGCTTGTCGCTCGCCCGTTGCTGCTGCTCGAGCTCCGCCAAGGCCCCTTTACTCGCTTCGGATGCCAGCCGACGCGGCAATAAAAAGTTGCGGGCATAGCCCTCGGCGACGTCGACGACTTGGCCTTTTTGGCCAAGCGCTTTGACGTCGCTCATAAGTATGAGCTTCACGTGCTACTCCGTGACGAAGGGAAGGAAGGCGATGATCCGCGCGCGCTTTACCGCGACGGTTAAAAAGCGCTGGTGCCGTGCGCAATTTCCGGAGATGCGCCGGGGAAGTATTTTGCCGCGCTCGGAGACGTATTTCTTCAAACGCATCGCATCCTTATAATTGATATCGAGCGCCTTATCGACGCAAAAGTTGCATGGTTTGCGTTTGGTACGCCGCTCTTTAGCGGCGCGTTTGGGCTTGCCGGCCATGAAGGTTTACCTTTCACTAGGTGGTTGATGGCCACGTCAAAAATGCGTGGCCCTAGCGACGTCGCGGCCTAAAGCCTCACGACGGGCTGCCCGAGGGGCGCCTCAGAAATAGTACCACGCCTGTCCAGCGCCTTAGGTCGCCCCTCCCAAGGAGGCGCTACCGGGAGCGGACCTTCCCTCTCACCCGGCCGATGTGCTGAGGTCGAAGATCAGGAACCAGGGCCGCGTCCGGAGCGTCTCGACGGCCGCGGGATCGAAATCGGGAACGCCTCCCTCGAGCCGAGGTTCGATGAGCCGGTCGATTTGTAAACCCGAAGCGTGAATTTCATCAACCATCGCTTGCAACGGTCTGTGCCAAAACGAAACGGCAACGGCTTCACCCGCAATGGTCCACGTGTCGGTGACCTTCGTTTTCAGGAAATAGTTCGGTGCCAGGGCCCGCGTAATCTCAATATGGTGCGTTGAAAATACGATGCGCCCGCGCGGAGTAAGGATTCGACGAAACTCCCTAAGCGTGGGAATCCAGTCTTCAATATAATGCAGCGTCAACGAGCTCAGCACGAGGTCGATCGACGCGTCGCCAAGCGGCAACGGTTTCGAGAGGTCGCATTGAAATGCGGAAACGCTTTCACGGTACCGGTCGCGGACGATATTGACCATCTCCGCGCTGATATCGACGGCGGTAACGCGAGCGCCCAGCGCCAACAGTTCTCCGACGTTCTCGCCAGAGGCGCAGCCCGCATCGAGAACCGATTTCCCGCGCACGTCACCGGCCGCTCGAAGGAGCGCCGGGCGTTCGTAGTGCGCGTTGTGCAGGCTGCTCGCGGTATGGCGCGCGTATGCTGCGGCAAAATTATCGTATCCCGTCATTCGGCGGGGCCAACCTTCGCGCGATAGAGGACATGCCGTTGAAGGCGATGTCCCGACTCTAAGCGCGGATGATCGAAATCGTCACGGGAATCGTGCGTCATCCCGATGCGTTCCATAACGCGCCGCGATCGGAGATTGATGGAAGCCGTCATCGCGACGACCTCCGGCCACTTCAATTTTTCAAAGGCGAATTTCAAAGCGGCCAGCGCGCTTTCCGTCGCATACCCCATGCCCCAGGCGTCCGCGCAAAAGCGCCAGCCGATTTCGTTTGCGGGTGTAAACGGTGCTTCAAACGGAACCGGCTGCAGCGCGATCACGCCGGCGAAAGGCATGCAGCCTTTCACCTCGACGACCCACCAGCCGCATCCATCGCGATCTAGGTTGGAACGCAACACCTGCGCACTTTGAAGAGAGCGCTCGCGCAAATCCGTACTCGGAAAGAACTCCATAACGCGCGGATCGGCATTCATGTCAGCCCACGCTTCCGTGTCGTCGTCAATCCACGCATGTAAAACCAAGCGCGGCGTCAGTAAGGTCGGGGCCATGAAGCGTTGTCTTCTGCCCGCCGTGGCTCACTCTTTGTGCCGCGCTGCCCGGCCGCCGATCGGCCCAAGGAGGCGAGCGCCAGGCGCTGAACGATTTCACATGCGACCTCGCAGCGCCGTCCTAACAGCAGCTGGCTTTGGCATTCCCTCGCATTACCGGATCGTTACCTTCTTCGCCATCGCGCGTCTATAGGAGACGAACGTGCACCTATTATTGCTTGCCGCGCTAGGCGCGGCACTGAACGCAAGCGCTCCGTCGCGACTGGACAGTTTCGTCGGAAATTGGTCCGGTAGCGGCAAAATGAACGTCGGCACGCCTACGGAAACCTCGTTAGCCGGAATCAATCGGTGCGCGTGGTCTGAAGGTAAAGCATTTCTCATCTGTCAAGGGTCTGCGACGATCGGGGGCAAGCTGTTTCGCGGATTGTCCATCTTTAGCTACGACGAAGCACACCAGAAATATCATTTTCTAAACATAAGCCAGGCTTCCGCAAATCGAACCGAACTCACGGTCGAGGGTAACACGTGGACCTACAGCGACACGGACACCGACAAAAAAGGTAAAACGATTTACACGCGCACGCTCAACATCTTCGATACACCGGATCGCTATCGGTTCATCAACCAGCGCAGCGGCGACCGCGTGCACTGGAAGACCACGGGAAGTGGCGTCTCGACGCGAATCCCTTGAGGAATAAAGGTGCAACGAGCGAACCCGCGCTAGCGCGGCCAGAGCACGATGAGCAGTACGAGGCTCAAGATAGCGAAGCCAGCTGTTCCAAGTTCGGATCGAAAGCCGTCGCTTAACGAGGCTCGTTGACCGGTGCCTGGAGCGACCTTCCACGGCGCCGGAAAGAACTTTTGTACGCGCGCAAGATAGCACGAATATTCCTGATCTCGTGTCGCGATAAGAAAGCGTTCTTCAACGGAAATGATTGCGTACTGATAGGCCAGCATACTAATAACCAGCAACGCAAGTACCTGCCACGTCCCGAGCATCCCGATGCCGATCGCTTGCAAGAAGTTGCCCAGATAAAGCGGATTGCGTGTAAAACGATACGGCCCGGATTCGCGCAGGTCGCCGATCTGTATGTCCTGTTGCCAAACAATCGAACCTGGTAGATAACTTGAAGCCCATAGCCTCAGCGCATACCCACCAAAAGTAAAGGCAAGCACGACTACCGCTGAAAGTTCTATGTGCGCGAACGAGGCAAAAAATGGACGCTGCGACGTGTTCATAAGACCGGCGATTAAGAAGCCAAGGAAAAACGAAAGGCCATACATCACGCCAAACAGCGTTGCACGTTTTCGGAAAAACCACGGAGCTGATTTACCAATCATATGTTTTTGAACCTAGCGTTTGGCATTGTCTCACCCTTTAAACGAATTTCGCCCCTAACTATCGTTTTGCCGGTATTTCACCGAACTTGTGCTGCATTTGGCGATTGTATTTCGGCGACAGCCTTGATCGTCACGGTCGATAGCGGCCTAACAAATGCGAGGCGATTGCCTGGATGATGCGGATGGCGAACGATTCGCCTCAAAATGTGAGGCGAATCCCTTGCCGAATGAGGCGCATCGTGAGATAATACGCCTCATATTATGAGTCGATACATATGGCAGTTGCCCGATTGGCCCCGCTTTACCGTATCGCTGGAGAGCGTGCTGCCAGAGATTGAACTCGTTCGTCAAAAACAGGGCGCATTTGGAGCGGTGCTCGCCTTTTCGGATGTGGGGCAGCGCGAGCAATCTCTCGTTGAGGCGGCAGTGGCCAGTGCCGTTCAGACGTCTGCGATCGAAGGAGAAGCACTCGACTGGGATGCGGCGCGCTCTTCCGTAGCGCGTAGGCTCGGGGTTGACCGCGGCGGTGTGCCACAGGATGACAAAACCGAGGGCGTAGTCGCCATGACGTTAGACGCGACGCGAAACTATGAACCGGCAATTACAGAATCGCGCTTGTTCCAATGGCATGCCGAGCTGTTTCCGCGCACCTTGGGAGAGCCCAAACGCATCATCATAGGATCGTGGCGAGAGCTCGCCAGTGATCCAATGCAGGTTATCTCAGGTGTCGTCGGCCGTGAGCGTATCCACTTTGAGGCTCCTTCAGCAAGCGAGGTACCGCGCGAAATGAATGGTTTCATCTCGTGGTTCAACGACAGCCGCTCCACTGAGAACGGATTGATTCGCGCCGCGCTTGCTCATTTGCGCTTCCTTACGGTACATCCGTTTGAAGATGGCAATGGCAGAATCGGACGTGCGATTGCCGATATGGCGCTGTCGCAAGACGAGCAATCTGCAGATCGTTTTTACAGTATGTCAGCACAGATTCACCGCGAAAAAAAAATGTACTATGAGATGCTGGAGCAGACACAGCG
>JALYVW010000107.1 GCA_030853005.1 Vulcanimicrobiota bacterium | reverse complement strand
CCTTCGAACTTCTCTTCGGCCCCGATCGGCACTTGAATCGGCGTTGCGTTCGCTCCGAGGCGCTCTTTAATTTTTGCCACGGCATTAAAGAAATCGGCGCCCATCCGATCCATCTTATTGACGAAGATGATGCGCGGAACTTTGTACTTGTTGGCCTGGCGCCAAACCGTTTCAGATTGGGGCTGAACGGCGGCCACGGAATCGAAGAGCGCTACGAGGCCGTCGAGCACGCGAAGCGAGCGCTCCACCTCGACCGTGAAGTCCACGTGGCCAGGCGTATCGATAATGTTGATTCGCGTCTCACGCCACGTGCATGCCGTTGCCGCGGACGTGATCGTGATCCCGCGTTCTTGCTCCTGGACCATCCAGTCCATGGTCGCCGCGCCGTCGTGCACTTCGCCGATCTTGTGCGTGCGCCCAGTATAGAACAGAATGCGTTCCGTGCAGGTGGTTTTGCCCGCGTCGATGTGCGCGGCAATCCCGATATTGCGGGTCCGCAGTAGCGGAAATTCTCTAGCAGCCATGATATTTAAACGATACGCTTCCTACCAACGATAGTGAGCGAACGCTTTGTTGGCCTCCGCCATCTTGTGCGTGTCCTCACGCTTTTTGATGGCCGCGCCTTGATTGTTGGCGGCGTCCATCAACTCGGCCGCGAGCTTCTCTTCCATGGATCGGCCGGCGCGCGAGCGGGCGTAATTGATCAGCCAACGCATCGCCATCGCCTGACGGCGGTCGGGACGGACCTCCATCGGAACCTGATAGGTGGCACCGCCGACGCGTCGAGGACGGACTTCGACGAGCGGCATGGCGTTCGAAAGCGCCTGCGAGAACACGTCCATCGCGTCTTTACCGGTTTTTTCGGCGATCACATCCAGCGCGCCGTAGCAAATCAGCTCGGCAGTCGACTTCTTACCACGCAGCATCACCTTGTTGATGAAGCGAGCGAGTACTTTTGAATTAAAGCGCGGATCCGGCAGAATTTGCCGTTTGGCAGCGGGGCCTTTACGTGGCACTGTTAATGTTAACTTTCTTCTTTTAAATCCGGTGTCGAACTATTTCTTGCCGGCGCGTTTGGCGCCGTATTTCGAACGGCCTTGCTTGCGGTTTGCGGCGCCCGACGTGTCGAGCGTTCCGCGGATGATGTGATAGCGAACGCCCGGCAAATCTTTAACGCGGCCGCCGCGGACCAGGACGACGGAGTGCTCTTGCAAGTTGTGACCGATCCCCGGAATATAGGCGGTCACTTCTTCACCGTTCGTTAAACGCACGCGGGCCACTTTGCGAAGCGCCGAATTGGGCTTCTTAGGCGTCACGGTCTTGACTTGCGTGCAAACGCCGCGGCGTTGCGGGTTGCCCGCCACCTCAAATGTGCGCAACGGCAGATCCGGATGGCCCGGCTTGGGACCCGTTTGGATGACGCGGAAAGCGGGGGTTTTGACCTTTTTCTCAGACCGCTCCCGGCCCCCACGCACCAATTGACTGATCGTCGGCACTCACATCTCCCGTAAACACACACAAATCGGGGCACACCTGCGGTGAGCCCGAACTACGGCAGTATATCAACGCTGAGGGGGGCAGTCAATGCCGAGAATCGGGCCCGATGGGAGGTTCCCTGTTCCGGCCAAGCGGGCACTGGAGTCGATTGGTGCGTCGAATTCGTGGCTTTACCCTCGTCGAAACGGTTCTGGCGGCCGGGCTCGCGGCGATCGTCATCGGCGTTCTCCTCTCCGCAATGGGAAACGCCTCGCGTTTGCCGCCTCTGCTGGCGGGGCGAACCGGCAAATCGCGTTGCAGGCGGCCGCGCAAACGATCCGTTTAGCTGAAAACGTCTGGAAGTATGGCGCCCAGGATGCGCCCAGTGGCACCCTCGCAACGACCGTTCCCCTAGACTTGCCCAGCGCCGCGCCCACGACCGTACCCCTGACCATCGA
Organism: Vulcanimicrobiota bacterium; assembly: GCA_030853005.1. Lineage (GTDB taxonomy): Bacteria > Vulcanimicrobiota > Vulcanimicrobiia > Vulcanimicrobiales > Vulcanimicrobiaceae > JALYVW01. The sequence continues at coordinate 3,406 of JALYVW010000107.1, read as the reverse complement.
AGCGCTCCTGAGCCGGACGGGGGCGTCCGCTCGCTTGCGGGTGATCGTCACGTATCCGCTCGACGGATTTCGACGACAGACCGGACGGGTCACTCAGGATGCGGTTTTGCACGTAGCCGCGCCGCTACCCGGCAGCACCCTATTGGTCTCACCATCGCCCAACCCCGTGGGGCGCCGTGACTTTTCTCAACACGGTCGTCATCCTCTGTGCGATCGGCTGGACGGCCCTGGGCATGCTTGGTGCAGAACTTTCGTTCGCGCGAGCCGCGGCTCAACGCAACGCATCGCAAGAGGCTGCGGCGGGCTTATCGCGCGCCTCCGCCCTCTTGCTCCAGCGCGTCTCGAGCGCAATCGCGCAAGGCGCGAGCCCGCGGGGATCGTTTTCGGGGATCGACGGCTCGGACTCAGCATGTGCCGGCAATGCGGACCCGTGCGATTATCTTTTACAAGAGACGTTTCGCGTCACATCGGGCGCCGCAAACGCGAGCGCATGCGTTGCGAGCGCAAACTGCGCACAAAATCTCGAGGCCAACGCGCTCGTAAGCGAAGGACGCCTCAGTGCGACGATTCAAGCGGCCGTTCTGTCGGGCGGTGACGTGGTGTATCGGCGCAGCGACGCCGTCACGCTGCGAACCTTCGCGCAGCCGCCGTATGCGATGTTTTCCGGGAGCCGCCCGACGTCGGCAGACTGGACGTCCGGCGCAAGTGAAGGCGACCAGGGTGGGGTGTCTTCGTCGATGTTTGTGCGAGCGGCTTACCTGAACACGCAAACCGGCACTCTCACGGATGCGTCTTCTTTTGCATCTTCCGCTTGGGCGAACGGAAACGTGACGTCGGGGGCGTGGAGGCCCTAGCTTCTACGAGAGCGTTCGGCCTGCGACTCTTTCGATGGAACGCTCGTTCTCGCGCCGAAGAAGCCGTCATGAAGAAGCGCTGGTATTGGCTGCTCGTCATTCCGTTTGTCGCGACGCTTTGGCTCCCGTTTTACGCGCACCGCTCGCCGGCACTCTTTGGCTTTCCGTTCTTTTATTGGTACCAACTCGTCTGGATCGTGGTGAGCGCTGGAATCGTCGCACTGGTGTATGCGGCGACGAAAGACCCGGCCGATGGCTAGCGGCACGGAAATTTTCATCGTCCTCGTCTTGGGCGTGACGATACTCGGTTTTTTTGCGGCGCGCTGGGGACGCGCCGATTTGGAACGCTTCGACCAGTGGGCACTTGGCGGGCGCACATTTGGGACGGTCGTTTCGTGGTTTCTTTTAGGCGGCGACCTGTATACCGCGTACACGTTTATCGCCGTTCCCGCGCTCGCATTCGGTGCCGGCGCGATCGCCTTTTTCGCGGTCCCATATACCACCATCGCGTATCCGTTTGTATTTGCCGTAATGGCGCGCTTTTGGACGGTGGCGAGGCGCCGCAACTACGTTACGACCGCCGACTTCGTCCGAGACCGCTTCGGGAGCCGCTCGCTCGAGCTCGCGGTTGCGATAACCGGCGTCCTCGCAACCATGCCGTATATCGCTCTGCAATTGATCGGCATGCAAGCCGTCCTGACGCGAAGCGGCATCGCGACGTCGCACGCTTCGGGCACGACGATGCTCGTCGGAGCATTCGTTCTCCTGGGAGCGTATACGTTCATGAGCGGCTTACGGGCCCCCGCGCTCATCGCATTTGTCAAAGACACTCTCATCTATGTGACCGTCATCGCGGCGATAGCCATCATCCCCGCGAAGCTCGGGGGGTGGGCGCACGTCTTTGCATCTGCGGATCGCGTGCTAGCAGCCATGCCGAAACCGGCCTCGATCATTATCGGCCCGAATATGTACTTCGCCTACGCCTCGCTCGCACTCGGTTCTGCACTGGCGCTATTTATTTACCCACATTCCGTCACGAGTTTGCTGGCATCGAAGAGCGCCAACGTCGTTCGGCGAAACTGCATCCTCCTGCCCCTCTACAGCATCCTGCTCACATTTTTAGCGCTGCTCGGATATTGCGCGTTGGCCGCGAATCTTCACGAAACGAATAATAACTTTGTCGTGCCGGACCTCTTCAATCGGTATTTTCCAAATTGGTTTACCGGCGTGGCTTTTGCGGCCATCGTTATCGGAGCGCTCGTTCCGGCAGCAATAATGGCGATCGGCGCGTCGAATCTCTTTGCGCGGAATATTTTACGCTCCTTTGCTTCGCCGTTCGGCCGCCCGCAACGCGACACGCTTCTCGCGCGATACACGTCGCTCGTGATACTCTTCGGCGCGTTGCTGATCGCTACGGGCGTGCAGCCGAAGTTTTCGATCAACTTCCAACTCTTGGGCGGCGCCTGGATTCTTCAGATTTTCCCGGCCGTCGTTTTCGGGCTCTATACGCGATGGTTTCACACGCGTGCGCTGTTGCTCGGGTGGCTATCGGGCATGTGCGCGACGGTCGCGATGGCATTTGCGACCAACTTCTCGAGCGTTTTCCTGCTTCACTTTGGCGCGAGTTTGATCGGCGGCATTCTCTTTTACGCGCTGATCGTCAACGTGCTCGTATGCCTCTTGGCTACCGTGCTTCTGCGGGCGGCACGCGTTCCGGAATCGACCGATGCGACCCGCGCGGAAGACTATGCATGAACGAGATCTTACATCCGGAAGGATGGGTACGTCCGCGTGGATTTAGCCACGGAATGAGCGGCAGCGGTCGCCTCATTTTCGTCGCCGGTCAAATCGGGTCCGATAAGAACGGGCGGCTCGTTTCCGCGGATTTTGCGTCCCAGGCCGCTACGGCGCTGCGCAACATTGTCGAAGTCTTGGCAAGTGGCGGCGCGGGCGCTGCGGATATCGTACGTCTCACCTGGTACGTGACCGACAAGCGCGAGTATCTCGCCGAAACGCAGCGTATCGGCGAACTGTATCGGGAAATCATTGGGCCGCATTACCCTGCCATGACGCTGGTCCAAGTCGCCGATCTTCTCGAAGATGGCGCCAAAGTGGAAATCGAGGCCACGGCGCTCGCTGCGTCCTAAACGTCGATTAGCGAGACGCCGCTTTCGCACGCGGCGGACGCGCGCGTGCATACTGGTTCGGCGCGTCTACGGCTTCGGCGTCCAGCGCGTCGGCCGCACTCCACACCCAGCGGGGATTGCGTAACATGCCTCGCGCAAGAGCAACCAAGTCGCAGTCTCCCGCCTCGATAAAGTTGTTAGCGGCAACCGGGTCTTCAATCATTCCTACCGCAATCGTCGGCACGTCTGCATCGTGCCGGATCCGCCGTGCATACGGTACTTGGTAGCCCGGGCCGACGACGATTTTTTGATAGGGTACGAGGCCACCCCCGCTGACATCGATGAAATCGCATCCACGCTCGCGCAATGCGCGGGCGAAGACCACCGAATCCTCAACGCTCCAACCGCCTTCGGCATAGTCCGTTG
>JALYVW010000038.1:5551-15000 GCA_030853005.1 Vulcanimicrobiota bacterium | reverse complement strand
GGTTCTTTCGATCCAGATTCGTAGGCTGTACGCGATCGGTTTGAGGAGATCGGGTTGTCGGCAGAGCGAGTCACGTTGGACATGCAAAATCTCGAGTTCCTAGACTCGACCGGCCTGAACACGATCGTGCGCCTCGGGAAGCAATTGAAAGATCGCAACGGTCAGCTGTGCCTGGTCATCACGAAACCGTCGATTCGCAAGCTGTTCGCGATTACCGCGCTCGATAAGCGTTTTCCGATCTTCGAAAAACCCGAAGACGTGGTCTTTAGCTAAGCAGCGCTCTCGATCGTGGCGCCGGCGAGCACTTCTTCGCCGCCCGTGTCAAGGACCGCAAGCAACTGACCCGGCGAGACGGCGCGTAAGGCATGGTCGAATCGAACGTGCAACGTTCCATCATGCCGCAGAGTTGCGCGGGCCGTTTGCGGTTCCGCGCGATAACGTACCATCGCTCTCACCGCCACGTCCGCTCCCAGGGCGAAGCGCTCGGGCCGCACGAGATTCACCTCATCGGCGCTCACGTCGGTGCAGCTTAATTCTTCTTCGCGACCGATGACGATCGTGTTCGTCGCGGGGTCGATTCGTGTGACATAGCGCGCGCCGTCGGCGCTCGCGGGCAAACGTTGCCGCTGGCCCACCGTATAGTTGGCGATTCCCCCATGCGTTCCGACGCGCGAACCATCGGCGCTTACGACCGCGCCCTCCCGGTTGAGGTCGGGGCGCTCCCGCGCGAGAACGTCGCGGTAGTCACCACCTTCGACGAAGCAAATATCTTGCGATTCGGTTTTATCGTGTACGGTGAGGCCGAACCTGCGCGCGTGTTCGCGCGTCGCGTTCTTATCAAGATCCCCGAGAGGAAGCATCAAAGAATTCAACTGCTCGGGAGCGAGCTGCGCCAGCGCGTAGGCCTGGTCTTTCGCATGCGTGCCGCGAAATAAATGCGCCCCGTCGCGTCCGTGCACGATCTTGGCATAGTGGCCGGTAGCAACGAAAGCGGCATCGAGGTTTTCGGCTTAGCGCAGCAGCGTGCCCAGCTTCACGAAATTATTGCAGGCCACGCAGGGATTAGGCGTTCTTCCTGAGGCGTACTCCGCGACGAATCGAGCGATCACGTTGCGGCGGAACGTTTCCTCAAAATCCAGGACATAATGCGGAATTCCCAAGGCCGCCGCGCTGCGCCGGGCGTCATCGAAATCATCCACACCGCAGCAACTTTTCGCGTGCGCCGGCTGCGTCGCGGAATACATCTTCATCGTCACGCCGATGACGTCATAGCCCGCTTCGACAAGTAGTCCCGCGGCGACGGCCGAATCGACTCCGCCGCTCATCGCGGCAATAACGCGTGTTTTGCTCATAGCTCCGTGGACAGGATAACAGGATGCGGGCGCTAACAAAACCCCAAATGTCCGCTTTGGGTGAACGCTTTCGCGCCGCGCGTGAAGCTCGCGGCCTCACGCTCTCGGATGTGGCGGAACAGATTCGGATTCGATCCGTCTATCTCGCCGCAATCGAGGACGAGGATTGGGACGCCATCGGCGCTCCGGTGTACGTTCGCGGATTTTTGCGGACCTACGGCCGCTACCTGGGCCTCGACCCCGAGGACGCTGTTGCCGACTTCAACCGAAGTTTGGCCGCCTCGGCCTCCGCCCAGGCCCAGCCAGCCTCAACCTATTATCCGCCGTCGCGGCCGCTTTCGCCGATGGTCTGGGTCGCGGGAATCGTTGCCGTGGTCTTAGTCGCACTGGTCATTTATAGTTACCTTGGGCTACGTAAGAATGCCCACGGACCATTGGCGGCCGCCACCGGCCGGTCGCCGGTGGCCTCGCAGGTACCGCTTGCACAGGCGTCTGCTTCATCCGGGGCGGTTGCCGTCGCGAAAGCGTCCGTTCCGAATACGCTGACTTTGCGCTTCGCTTCGGCATCGTGGGTGCGGGTCACGATCGACGGCAGCGTGCGCGTCGAGGGTACGTTCCCGAAGGGCACCGTGAAGACGTTCTCCGGTAAGTCCGCGCTGATCCGCGCGGGCAACGCCGGTGGTATTGACGTTAGCCTCGATGGGAAAGCGGCGGGCAAGCTCGGCGCGGTGGGTCAAGTGATCGAGCGCGCGTACACGTTTTAGATTTTAGAAGAGGAGCACAGGCATGCCAAGCGACGCGTCGTTCGACATCGTATCGAAAATCGATCAGCAAGAGTTGGACAACGCGCTGAATCAAGCGCGCAAAGAGATTGCCGGACGTTTCGACTTTAAGAATACGAAAACCACGATCGACTTTGACGGGAAGAATCTCATCACGGTGTTGTCCGACGACGAGCTCAAATTAAAAAACGTCATGGACATTCTTACATCGAAGGCGATCAAACGGGGAATCGACATCAAAGCCTTTACCTTCGGCACGGTCGAGCCGGCTACGCAGAACGCGGTGCGTCAGACGGTTACCTTGAGCACCGGAATACCCAAAGACAAAAGCAAACCGCTGACCGAAGCGATCAAAGGTCTCAAGCTGAAGGTCAACGCGCAATATCAGGACGAGCAGATCAGAGTGTCCGCAAAGAGCCGCGACGATTTGCAAACAGTTATCGCCCACCTGAAGGCGATGAAGTACGACCTGCCGCTCCAGTTCGTCAACTACCGATAGGCTGCGCGGCGCGCAATTCTCAGCAGCCTCAAAGCCTCGTGCGCTCTTATGAAGGTCTGATGAGGAAGTATGGTTCGCACGGCTCTTAGCCGAAGACTACAACGGAATGGGTAAGCATATGGCCTCGCAAACGGGACCCCCCTCGCGCCCGCGTGGTACCCTGGGGCATATCGTCGGGTTGGCGATCGGCATGGGTCTCGTGTTCGCCGTTGCGGTCGCCGGTGGCATCGCCCTCATGACGCACAAGAATTTTCTCGCCGTCCTCACGAGCCCCGTCGTGCAGACTCCCCAACAGGTCTTCGGCAAGAATAATTTGCTGGTGCTGGTCGAGGGACTCGACTACGATTACAACCCTCAAGACCAAGAGTCGTCGGCACATTCGCGCAGTGACGTGATCTGGGCCGTCAATATGGATTTCGGAAGCGACAAAATCTACAAGCTCTCAGTACCTCGCGACATGGACGCAATTCTGCCCAACGGTAAAGAGGCGAAGATCAATCAGGCGCAGTCCGACGGCGGCGTCACCGAGGCGCAAAGCGTCATCGCGAAGTTTTTGGGAGTTCCAGGCTTCGATCGCTACATTCTATTACGAGCTGAAACGACGACCGACCTTATCAACGCCGTGGGCGGCGTCGACGTAAACGTGCAAAATAGCGATCCCGCGGACAAATCGATGATGTCGTATGACGACTCGTGGGGCCACCTTCACATCCACCTCAAGCCGGGATTTCAGCATTTAAGCGGCGATCAGGCCGTGGGATATATGCGATTCCGGCACGACTTTTGCGGCGACCCCTGTCGCATCAAACGCCAGGATCAAGTCCTGAAAGCGCTGGTGGCTCGGCTCAAAGGCGACAAGCTCAACACTATGCTGCACGCCGGCGTGTTACTCGCGGTCTTTAACAAAGACGTAACGACGAACTTCACCAAAGATGAAGAACTCGCCCTAGTTAACGCCTTTCTGAACCTGAGTCCCAGCGACGTAAAAACGGCGCAAGTGCCGTACGTTGACACGAAACAGCTGAGCTACGCGGGAGAGGTCATCGTCCCGGACGAGAACGTCAAAAACAAGCTCGTTCAAAATATGTTGCTCAATCCGCCGCAACCGCGTGCTTCGCCCGCCGGCGTCGCGCCGCTTGCGAACGTGACCCCCGCAACCGTTAAGGTCGACGTACAAAACGGCACTGGCATCCCTGGTTTAGCGAAGCGGATTTCCGAAAAGCTGCGCACCCAGGGGTTTAAGATCGGCGACGTTGGCAACGCACCCAGCGCCGGTATCGAAACGACGCAGGTACATCAGCATTCTCCGAACGTTCTCGCGGCGGAGAAAGTGAAGCAGGCGCTGGCGTCTCCGTCCGCTGCGGTCGTCAACGACGCCCACTCCGCCGGTCCTAAAAAGAGTGATGTGACCGTGGTAATCGGTCGAGATCTCGCCGCCTATCCGCCCCAAGCCTCCGCGATTCATTGACGCGTCGCGCCTCGCTCCTGCTCGCGATCCTCGTGATCGTGACGCTCGGCTTTGGCGCGTGGCGCATCTACGAGCACGGAACCCAATTGCTCAAGCCGGCGGTCGTCACCCCAAAAATGAACGCGGGGCCCATGCTACACCCGACCGTTCGTGCGCGCATCAGCCGCGCGCTGAGCCCGTCAGATGATCGCAGCAAGCGCCCGAAACTCATCGCGCTGACGTTCGACGATGGCCCGTACCCGATTTCGACGCCCCTGTTACTTGACGAGCTGCGCGCCCTGCGCGTGCCGGCCACGTTCTTTCTGATCGGCCGGGATGCCCAGCAATGGCCCGAGTTAGCCCGCCGGATCGAAGCCGACGGACACGAAATCGCCGACCACACCCTGACGCATCCCAATCTGGATGAGGAAACGCCGGGCCAGGTACGTCACGAGATTCTGGGCGGGCGTGACGCACTGTTCGCTCTTGCGCCAGACCCGGCCATCCGCAAATACTTCCGCCCGCCGCACGGCCGGTACACGCTGCAGACGATCGAGGTCGCTCAGACGCTGGGCTACAGCGTGGTCCTATGGACGGACGACGCCGGAGACTGGCGGACGGTCACGCCCTCGGCCCTTGCCAAGCATTTAGAAGAACACGCCACGGCCCCCGAGATCGTGCTGCTCCACAGCGGCAAATTCGCGACCATCGCGATGCTGCCCGAAGTCGTGGCGCGGTTCCGCTCGGCGGGATACACTTTCGTTACGGTCGGCAGACTGCTGGCTCACATTTCCCCCGAGTGGCTCAACCATCCAGCGAAACGCGGAGTCTAGGATGCCCAGGCAGATCATCGATACCGAAAGCAGCCGCCCGGCCTATGTCCGGCGCAACATTTTCCGGCTCGTGGCCGTTGTGATCATAGCGATCGTTCTCGCGGTAATCGTGATTGAGGCACTGCGCCATGGCCATGTCGTCTCGGCCACAGGCACCATCATGATAGCGGCCGCTCCAGGAAACCCATTCTCGGGGCGTGTATCCTGGGAAGCCAGACCTCGAACCCCGCCTCAGGAGACACCATGCTGCGACGCCTGACCCTCGGATTATTTTGCCTTGCTTGCGTGGCCTCGGCTGCGGCGTGCAGTTCTTCAGGCACGAAGGCGCTTTCGAGCGGCGGTATCCCGGGGATCGGACCCAATTTCGCGTCCAACACGCTCTACGCGGTCAACAGCACGCAGAATGCGATCGAATTGTACACGCCCGCCCCGAGCGCGAGCGCGGCGCCATCGTACCAAATTAGCGGCCCGTCGACGTCTCTCGACGGCCCCCAGTATGCGACGTTCGACCCGAACAAACACCTTTACGTGACGAATTACGATGCGGCTACGGGTGCGGCATCGGTTGAAGTGTTTGCCACATTTGCGCAGGGCAACGTGCTTCCGATTCAGGTGCTCTCAGGGAATTTCACGTCCTTCGCGCAATTGCGCGGCATCGCGGTGACGCCCAGCGGCCGTCTCGTCGTAGCGAACGTGAACCCCGCACAAGGTCCGCTCGCCAACGAGTTACTCATCTATAATTCCGGGGCTAGTGGAAACGGACCCGGCACCGAGATCGCCGGGCCTGCGACGCTGCTCAATTCGCCGACCGGCGTAGCCTCGGATAAAAACAACAACGTGTACGTCGCCAATCGCGGCAATGGTACCGTTACCGTCTACGCACTTCCGTCGCCCACACCCGCGCCGTCGGCTTCGCCAACCACTGCCCCAACGGCAAACCCGAGCGCGACTCCGTCGGCGACGCCGCCGCCGCCAGCCATCAACCAGGCTCCGTCCCAAGCGATCGCCGGTGCGCTAACCGGACTCATTGCTCCCACCGGACTGACCGTGGACGGGGCTGGCAACATTTACGTCGCCGATCCCGACAACGGGACGCCGAGCGTCTTCGTTTTCGCGCCCGGCGCGACGGGCAACGTCGCCCCCAAGGCGCGCATCTTTGGACCCAATACGCAGCTCGTGTATCCCACGGATGTGAAGATCGACTCAGCGGGCAACATTTACGTGGCGGACGCCGGCAGCGGTTCGGGATCCGGCAAAGTTTTGATTTTCGCGCCTACGGCGAACGGAAACGTGGCGCCGACGTCGTCGGTGAGCGTTCCCGGCACGCTCGTGGGAATCGCGCTCTCGCCCTAAAGAGCGTATGGCATTCTTAAAAACTCTCTTTGACGGCAACGAGCGTGAAATCACGCGTCTGCGCCGCACCGTTGAAAAAGTTAACGCGTTCGAACCGGAATTCGAAAAGCTCGACGACGCCGAATTGCGTGCGAAGACGGAAGATTTTCGCGCGCGCTTAGGCGCTGGGTCCACCATCGAAGAACTGCTTCCCGAAGTTTTCGCCGTCGTGCGCGAGGCGGGCAAACGCGCTCTCGGCATGCGGCACTTCGACGTGCAGATCATGGGCGGACAGATTTTGTTCGAAGGGCGCATCGCCGAAATGAAAACAGGCGAAGGCAAAACGCTCGTCGCCACCATGCCCGTATACGCTCGAGCCCTGGAGGGTCGCGGCGTCCACGTCGTCACCGTAAACGATTATCTCGCCCGGCGCGACGCCGAGTGGATGGGGCCGCTGTACGAATCGCTGGGCTTGCGCGTCGGCATCGTTCAGCACGATCTCGAACCCGCACAACGCCGCGAAGCCTACGCAGCGGACGTGACGTACGTTACGAACAACGAAGTCGGTTTCGATTATCTTCGCGACAACATGGCGTGGCAGCTTGAAGATATGGTGCAGCGCGAGCTGTACTTCGCGCTGGTCGACGAGGTCGACTCAATTCTTATTGACGAAGCCCGCACGCCGCTCATCATCAGCGGGCAGGGCGTCGAACCCACGGAACTCTATGGAAAGTTCGCTCAGATTATCCCGCGTCTGAAAAAAGACGAGGATTTCACGGTCGATCAAAAAGCGCACGCCGTACCGATTACGGAAGCTGGCGTGGCCAAAGTGGAAAAGATGCTCGGCGTCGGCAACCTCTACGAACAACGCAATATCGAACTGGCGCATCAACTCAACGCCGCGCTTAAAGCGTGGAATCTCTTCCATCGCGATCAGCAGTACATCGTGAAGGATGAAGAAGTCGTCATCGTCGACGAGTTCACCGGCCGCTTGATGTACGGGCGGCGTTACTCCGACGGCATTCACCAGGCGATCGAAGCGAAGGAAGGCATCAAGATCCGTAGCGAGGATCAAACCCTCGCGACGATCACCTTCCAAAACTATTTCCGGCTGTACGACTTACTGGCCGGCATGACCGGTACGGCCAAAACCGAGGAACGCGAATTTCGCGACATTTACGGTTTGGATGTCGTCATCATTCCGACCAACCAAAAGGTGCGCCGCAGCGATCTTTCCGACATCGTGTACAAAACGGAAAACGCTAAATTTGCCGCGGTCGTGGAAGAAATTATCGCCGAGCACCAAAAGGGCCGGCCGGTCCTCGTCGGCACGCGTTCGATCGAAAAATCGGAGCAACTCGCCGCGATGCTCCGCCGTAAGGGCATCGAGTGCAACGTGCTCAATGCGAAGTACCACGAGCAGGAAGCGCAGATCATCAAAGACGCCGGTCAGCCGGGCCAGGTGACGATCGCTACGAACATGGCCGGTCGCGGCACCGATATCAAACTGGGCGAGGGCGTGCCCGGATCGGGCGGCTTGGCCATTATCGGTACGGAACGCCACGAATCGCGTCGCATCGATAACCAGCTCCGCGGGCGTTCCGGCCGTCAAGGCGATCCGGGATCGACGCGTTTTTACGTGTCACTCGAGGATGAAGTGATGCGCCTGTTCGGCGGCGAGCGCATGAACACGATCATGAATGCGGTGGGCTTTACCGACGAAACGCCGATCGAATCGGGCATGATTACGAAATCGCTCGAGCGGGCTCAAAGCAAGGTCGAGAGCCACAACTACGAAATTCGCAAGCACGTTCTCGAGTATGACGACGTGATGAACAAGCAACGCGAGGTTGTCTACGGCGACCGGCGCGCGATACTATCTGGTACGTTCGATTCGCGTTCGTTCATGCTGCAAACGCTCCAGCAAAAAGTCGACGATGCGGTCGATACCAACTCTCCCGAAAACGTGCATCCCGGCGAGTGGGATCTCGCTGAAATGCTCAACGAACTCGACTTGATTTTCCCGATTAAAGCGTCCATGTCGGTATCTGACCTCGAAAAACACGACCGCGAAGAGATCCGCCGCATGCTGCAAGAAAAAGCGCTCGCAGCCTATGAGGCCAAAGAGGCCGAAGTAACGCCAGAGATCCTACGCATTGTGGAACAACGGTACTTGCTGCTGCCGATCATCGATCGCATGTGGGTCGACCATCTGCAGATCATGGATCATCTTAAAAACGGCATCGGCTTGCGCGGCTACGGCCAGATCGATCCGCGCGTCGAGTACGAAAAAGAAGCGTACGAGATTTTCGAAGATCTCAAGAACAACATTGCGGACGAATCCCTTAAGGGCGCATTCAAGGTGGTTATCGAGGAAGGCCCGCCGGATCAAGCGATGCTCGGCTCGCCGCCGATGCCGCAGGCCATTCCTGACGGGAGCATGTTCCCGCAGCCCGTTCCGCAGGCGCCGCGCATGGACGAACGCGCGGCAGAGCAGCTGCTCGGCCCGATGCCGGGCAAAGAGCGCGGTCCCGTCCACACCAATCGCACCGACGAAGATGGCGCGGCGAAACCTGTCCAACGCGACCAACCCAAAGTCGGCCGAAACGATCTCTGCCCCTGCGGCTCCGGCAAAAAATTCAAAAAATGCCACGGGGCAGCCGCGTAACGACCCTCCCTCGCGCGTTGACTCTTATCATATGTATCCTACGTCAGGCGGTCCGGCACACCGAAACGCTCGAATGCGATGCTTAGCTGCCGCTGATCCATCGGCTGCTCGGGGAAGCGCTGGTACGCTTCGGGTTGCGGTGCGCCGATCGCGCGCACGATGAAAGCTGTGACGTCGCTAACCAGGCCTTCGCGCAAGCTCAGCACGTTGAGCGCGAATGGTAGGTACGCTTCGGCCGTCTCGTCCCAGGAATAGAACGCTAGCGCCGGCTGCGCGTTTGCTTCGGTCAGCACCGGCTTCCAGCGCCACGCTCCCGAGAGCGAAAACTCGCGCGCCCAGATCGCGATCGTCTCGCGCGGCGTGTACCATGTCGTAAGCGGTGGCATCGCGAACGTCGCGTCTTCGACGAGCAGCGCGGTGAAGGCATCAACGTCGTTGCGCTCCCACGCTTGGACGTACCGCTCCACGAGCCGGTGCAAACCGCCGTCGCCGAGCGATCGTAGCGTTTGTTGCTGCGTGCGCGGACCGACCCGCGC
>JALYVW010000038.1:0-5541 GCA_030853005.1 Vulcanimicrobiota bacterium | reverse complement strand
GCGCACGGCGGCGCGCGCACGCTGCAGGCCGCTGTTGACCGATGCTACCGTGGTTTGCAGCATCGTTGCGACCTCACTTGCGCTGAAGCCCATCACCTCGCGAAGAATGAGCATTGCGCGCTGCGTCGCGGCGAGGTGTTGCAGCGCGGCGACGAACGCGAGCTCCAACCCCTCACGTTGCTCGTAGCTCGCTTCGGGATTCACGCGCCCCGGCGCGATCCCCATCGCTTTACTTGGATACGGTTCGATCCAGGTCGATTCGATCTCTGGCACGCCGGGCGGTGTATGCGGCGCGGCGGCCTGACGGAACTCGTGCGGCAGCATTCGCTTGCGCCGCCGTTCGAGTTCGGTCAGGCATACGTTAGTCGCGATCGAGTAGAGCCAGGAGCGAGCCGAACTCGCATCGCGCAAGCCGGCGGCGCCGCGCCAAACGCGTAGCAGCGTGTCCTGCAGCGCGTCATCGGCATCGTGCACCGATCCGAGCATCCGGTAACAGTGCGCGTGGAGTTCGGTCCGGTGAAGTTCGACGAGATCCGTAAAGTCGGGACTCTCGTCCGAAGCCGGTTCGCTCAGGCCTTCTGCTCCACCACCATCAGCGTGTGCCCACTCGGATCGCGGAACCAGAACATCGGTGGGACGGGGTCGCCCATGCGCGAGACTTCGTGATCTACATCCACGCCAAGCGACTTAAACTGCGCGTGCGATGCGTCGATGTCGTTCGTGGTCAACGTGATGCCGGTATTCGCCGGCGCAATCGGATCGTTGCCGGGCGGGGGCGCAAGCGCGACGCCCGTGGTTCCCTGCGGCGGATACACTTCGACCCAACGGTAACCAGGCCCGAACGTGCTGTCGGTCCGCTTCTCGAAGCCGAGCGACTCGTAGAACGCGATGGCGCGGTCCTGTTCGCGGGTCGGCACGCAGACGAGCGAGATCTGGCTGATCGGGGCGGTCTTGACGGAGTTCATGGTTGCGCTCCTAGGAGAGATGTGAGTAAGGTCTGCAAATAATCCGGTTCGGAGGCGAGCTGAACGCACGCATTCTCAGACGGGGTCACGCCGGCCGATAAATCTGCGCCACCGAGCCGCCCGGAAAGGCTGTTGAGCTGATCAGTTTGAGGCGCCTTGGCTTGGGGACGGAGAAGATCGGCAAGCCCTTGCCGAGGGCCACCGGATGCACCAGCAGAGCGTATTGGTCGACCAGTTCCTGGGCGATGAGACTGCGCGCCAAAGCGGCGCCGCCGTGGAGGATGATCGGCTTGCCGTCCCGGGTCTTTAGCTTGGTGATTTCGTCGGCCAGATCGCCGCTGGCCACATAGGCCGCACCCCAACTTTCCGCGCCGGGCTGCAGCCGTCCCGATTGGGTGTTTCCCGCGTTGGCCGGGGCGTCTTTGGGCCCAATGGTTGTTGCAGCCGCCTTCAGGACCACCGGCCCCTGTTTTGAGAAGACCGCCTTGGGAATCTGGTTCATCGGCGGCGCGAACACGTCGGTGGAGGTCGGCCAATAGGCAGCCATGTCTTGGAAGGTGCGGCTGCCCATGATGTGCAGGCTGGCGTTCGAGACGGTCTCCAATTTCCACGCCTTGGCCTCTTGGTCACCGCCGAACATCCACTCGGTTTCGCCCTCAGGGCCGGCGACAAAGCCGTCGAGCGACATGGACATCGTCAGGATCAACTCTCTCATCGCTTTCTCCTCGCGCTGGCCCCACCTATCCCTAAGACTTCCACCGATATGCAAACTCATCGGTTTCTTTTCGTCGCGCGGCCAGAGTGGCTTCCTTCCTAAGAAACTCGGAGCTCAGAACGTCACGATTTACTGGACGCAGCGCAACCAAGAAGCCAAAACTCTCGGAATCAGATAAATAAGAGCGAAGGCAATGGCCGTCGGGAGGAAGCGAACGATGCTAAGAGCAGCTGTGTTCCTGTACGGATTTTCGGCAGTCGCTACGGGGATTGCCAATATCGTTTGGCACGAGTTCGACCCGGCCGAGGAACCAATTAAGGCTACCTTCGGCGGCAATATCCCGGGCCTCGATATATTCGCATTGCTCGTTGCGGTCGCGCTCATCGTAGGTGGCGTCGCCCTGTTTTGGCGCCGAACAACTCGGCTCGGGGCAACGCTTCTCGCCGCGGTGTATGCGACCTTTGCTTTTTTTTACGCGCCGCGCTTGATTACCGCGCCTCACTACCTCGGCTACCACGTGGGCGTCTACGCAGGCGTGTTTGGGGGAATTTTTCAGCAACTCGTTCTGATCGCCGCCGCAATTATCGTCATCGCCTGGGTCTCGGCGCGTTATGCGGCTGTGCCTAACCGTGCAATCGTCGTGGCTCGTTGGATATTTGGCTTGGGTGCGATCGACTTCGGCCTCGCGCACCTTTATGGCATCACAGCCAGCGCGTACCTCGTGCCGCGGTACATGCCATTCGGCCAGGAGTTCTGGGTCGTCCTCACCGGCGTTGCATTTCTTCTAGCGGGCGTTGCCATACTCGCTAGCTTCCTCGACACGCTCGCATCCCGGCTGCTTGCGCTAATGCTATTGACATTCAGCGCTATCGCATTGCTTCCAAATATCTTCATGTATCCGCACGCCCACGCTGCGTGGGGCGTAAATGCCTTCAATCTCGCCGAGGTCGCAGCAATCTGGATTTACGCAGAGTGGCTGCAATGCGCGACGAATCGAATGCGATCGACATGAACGACGCGTTTGCAGGTAGCGATTCGCTCGCTGGGCGCTCGGTTCGCCCGCGCTTGATGGCGGGTTTCATGTGGAGAACGAGCCGGCGATGACGGATGGTTGGCAGGTATCGTTGTAAATCTGCGCTTGATAGTGTTGCCCGGCGGCAAGCGGAGGAACGGATGCGCGTACGATCACATCGGTCGTGTGGGGTAAGGGAATCGGCGTTGGAAGGGCGACACCCGGCGGGGCCGTTGCGGCGACGAGTGGCCCGCCCTCCAGCGAGCCATGTTGCCCAACGGCCAGGTGCGCGCTGCCGCTGAGAGCGGCGCCCCGCACAATATATGCAACGAAATACAAGGTCCCAATGGCAGATGAAACCCCGGTTGCAGCAGTTGCCGGCACGAACAACTGCGCGGCAACGAGCGAGGCCGGGCGGCCGCATAACGCGGTGCTGACGGCCACTGTTGCGGAATTTCCATTCTGATCCGTTGCGCTAACCGTCGTCGTGCCATGCGCTATCGGAATCACTTCAAATGTGGCTGTTGATCCCAGAATCGTCGGTAAAAAAACGCCGACGACCGTCGGGTCCGCGATGCTTAAAGTAAGCGACGTGAAGTTTCCGCTAGACCGCGTAACCGTAATGGTTTGGGGCGCGTTTTGATCCAGATTAAAGGCGTAAGAAGCCGGGCTTATGGCAAGCGTCGCCGGCGAACCCGTCTTCGCGAGCATTGACGATGGAGCGGTGGAACCGCAGGCAGTCATCGCGGTCAGAAAGGCCAGCACCGCAAAAATCTTCAGCAAAATGGCCTCATTTCAGATCCTTGGAACCCACAGT
The DNA here is from genome assembly GCA_030853005.1 of Vulcanimicrobiota bacterium. GTDB lineage: Bacteria > Vulcanimicrobiota > Vulcanimicrobiia > Vulcanimicrobiales > Vulcanimicrobiaceae > JALYVW01. Next base: position 2,032 of record JALYVW010000038.1, on the reverse strand, counting down.
GTCACCGAGGGCGGCTGCGCATCGTTGATAGCGGCGTACCACGATCTAGAGAAAGGATGTTCATGAAAAAACTCTTTCTTCCCATGAGCGCCTGGTGCTGTGCCGCGATGGCCGTTTCGGGGCTGACCGTCGCGCCGGCCCTTGGTGCCGCGTGCCGGGGTTCTGCCGCTCGCATCGTTCACGCAATCGCGCCGGATTATCCCCAATCCGCCGAACGTGCACACGCGAATGGCACGGTCCGCGTACAAGTCGCGCTCAACGCCGCCGGACGCGTTTCTTCGGCTCGGATTTCCCGCTCCTCAGGAAACGCAGCCCTGGATCGATCCGCGCTTTTGGCCGCACGGGACAGCACATACGTTGCCGCGCGCAAAGGCTGCAGATCCATTTCGGGTACCTACGCGTTTAGGGCAACGTTTGACGCGAAACCATAACGTGCGCGGAGCCTCAGTCGAGGTCGAGACCAGCGTACAGATTTAAGGCAGGGCCTACGACGCGCAAAATTTGACCGTGTAGGACATTGGCGACCTTCGAATGCTTAGCCGCGAAGCGGGCGAGGGGATGGCCGGTTTCGCTGGCCTTCCTCTGCCCCCAGGAAGCAGGCAATCCGCGGTGGCTCCTTAACCGTTTTATTCTTATGAATTTATCAACACTGATCAAAGCCGCCGGCACGCTTACGCTTGCCGGAGCCTTAGCTGCCTGCGGTTCGAACAGCAGCACCAGCACGACCACGACCGATCAAGCCTCGCCAGCCGCTATGGCCTCATCGAGCGCCATGAGTTCGACTGCAAAGAAGGGCGCAATGTCCGGCAGCACTGACCGCTTCGGCGGCCCCACGTATAAGGGAGCCCCAAACCTGGCGGCAACCGCGGCTCTCGTCGCAGCCGGCGGCGGCGCGGCAAACTACTCGACGGCCACCGCTTTGACCAGCATGGTCGGAGCGCCGACGCTCGGTAAAGAAGTTTCGAAACTCAACAAGCAATACGGAAAAGCGCGAGTCGCGCAATTCCTCAAGACGTTCGACTTCGCCGTAAAAGATTCGCTCGCAATCGCGACCAAAGCGGGAATCAAACTGCCCGCGTCGGCCCCATTAAAAGGGAAAGCTCTTGCTGCAGCGCTCGTTAAAACGGGAACGACGAGCGACGGAACATTTTGGACCGGCTGGCTTCTCGATCATGCCCTGTCCAACAAAATTCACAACCAAGCCATGGATGACATTGACGCCAAGTATGGCGCAACGGCCGATGCCGATTACCATCGCATCAGCAACCAAGCTCATTACGACCTGGGCCAAGCTCTTGGCGACACGTCGGTCAAACTCGCGTCGTTCCACTAAGACGGTAGCGTTCGCAGCGTAGGCGGCGCGTGTTGCGGCACGCGCACGTCTGCGCAACTGGAGAGATTCGCGCGCTAGATATGCGCTTAGTCGTGTGAGGCCATGGGCTGGCGGGTTATCTCCTGGGTTGCTTGTAGAAAACTCGCGCGACCCGGTCACAAGCTGGGCAAGGCAACCGCTTCTATTTTGCCGGCGCAAAAACGGGAACGGCTGCCCTTCGGAGTTAACTTGCTCGAATGATCCTCGCTGCAGCACTGAGCTATACGCTGGCTATCCCGGTTGCGAAAGTCCCCCCGTCACTTTCTGCGCCGGTAACCGCCGCAGCTTGGCAAGGTGCTGCGCACGCGAAGCTGGCGCAAGACCTCACCTACCGCACCGGCGATCAAGGTCAAACGACGGACGCGTATATTGAAGCGGACAACCAGTATCTCTATGTCGCGTTCGTGTGCAAACAAACGGTTCCGATCGTAGCGGAACAGCACACCAACAGCGCGGGTATCGGTAGCGACGACTCGGTGACGGTTAAGCTTTGGCCTGGCGGTAGAAACAGCATCGTCTACACGTATAGCGTTACACCGAACGGCACACACGACCAGTTGTCAACCGAGAACACGGCCTTTTCGCCGCCGTGGGATTCCGTTGGGAAAGTTACGGAAGACGGCTACACGGTGGCCATGCGCATCCCAAGAAACATCATGC
>JALYVW010000106.1 GCA_030853005.1 Vulcanimicrobiota bacterium | reverse complement strand
AATCTGCTCGATCGTTTCGATCGGTGCGCTCTGACTCGCTGCCGCCGCGGCGGCGAGCAGGTTGAGGAAGCCGTGCATCATGAAGCCGGTCGCTTTGTCGTAGTGGCGGAATGGATGGTGCAGTCCAGCCGTCGCCTTATACGGGACGCCTTCTTCTCGCGCGGCGAACACGAACGCAGCCACATCTTGCGGCGAGGGGAAAGCGGGCGCCGTCTCGCCTCCGCAGCGAATTTTCGCGCACAGGCTCGACCGCGCCATCGCTCGCAACGCCCCGAGCAGCTCCGAACGCCAGCGGGTGTCGAACGGTAACTCGAGGTACGCGTCGATGGTTTGGAATCCGGTGCCAGCGCGTATCGCGGCAAACTGCCCGACCGACGCATCGTAAGAATCGCGCAGTCTTTCGAGCGGCGGCAATCGGATTTCGAGCGCACCAATCCCAAGCGCGGGATGCCGGCGGCGAAAATCGGCGAGCCTGGATAAGGCACTGGCCGCTTCGTCAACCCACCCACGCGATTCCGTTTTCGTATCGACGATGACCGAGAGGGTGACTTCGTCGCCACCGGCAAGGCCGGCGAGCTCGTCGGCGCGAGTGGCAGGAACGATGAAACGCCCCAGCATCCATCCGCCTTCGCCCTGCCGTGCGGCGACATACTCCGCCAGGGCCTGCGACATGTCTAATCGCGCTGGTGGAAAGAGGCCCGCATAGTCGACGAGCTCGGTAAGTCCGTCTCGCACGGTCTCTAAAGGGGCGGCGGGAGCATCCACGACAGGGCCGTTTCGCACGCCTCGCTAACTGCCCTTCGGTATGAGCACGGCAGCGTCTCCCAAAACCAACCCGCTCGCGGAAATCGACTGGGACTATATTGAGTTTTACGTCGGCAACGCGAAACAAGCGGCCCATTATTATTGCTCCGCGTTCGGGTTCGATCAGGTCGCCTATGCTGGCCCGGAAACCGGCATGCGCGGTCGCGCGTCTTACGTGCTCGTCCAAAACTCGCTTCGCTTCGTATTAACCTCGAGCTTACACGGCGATGACGACATCGCTCAACACGTACTCAAACATGGCGATGGCGTAAAAGATATCGCAATCCTCGTTCGCGATGCCCGCGCCGCCTTCGAGGCGGCGGTTGACGCGGGTGCCACGGCGGTATCGCCTCCGCAGGAATCGCACGACGAAAACGGCCGTTTCCTACGCGCGACCATTGCGGCCTTCGGCGACACCGTCCACAGTTTCATCCAGCGCGACGGGTACGACGGGATATTCGCTCCCGGGTTCGTACCGTCGCCCAAGATCTACGAGCAGACGGCGAAGCCGAATCTGCAAGCCGTCGATCACTGCGTTGGCAACGTCGGCTGGGGCGAGATGGACGCATGGGGCGATTTTTACGCGAGTGTCTTTGGTTTTTCGCAACTCATTTCGTTTGATGACAAGGATATATCGACCGAGTACACGGCGCTGAAATCGAAGGTGATGACGGACGAGCGGCACCGCGTGAAGTTTCCGATCAACGAACCTGCCGTGGGGAAAAAGAAATCGCAGATCGAGGAGTATCTCGATTTTTATGCAGGCGCGGGCGTCCAGCATATCGCCATTCGCACGGAAGATATCGTCGCGACTATTCTCGCCCTTAAGCGCAACGGTGTGGAGTTTCTCGATACCCCCGATAGTTACTACGACGATCTCGAGGTGCGCGTAGGGCATATCGATGAGGCGATCCAAACGTTGCGCGGCCTGCGCATTTTGGTTGACCGGGACGACCGCGGGTACATGCTGCAGATTTTCACGAAGCCGCTACAAGACCGCCCAACCGTATTTTTCGAGATTATTCAGCGCAAGGGCAGCTTGAGTTTTGGAAAAGGGAATTTTAAGGCGCTTTTCCTTTCCATCGAAAAAGAACAGGAACGCCGGGGCACGCTATAATGACGGCCACGGTGGATGCCGTCATGCTCGAAGCGCGAGCCGGCGCGCTCGCGACGCGGTCCATTAAAGCCGGCGCAAAGGTTGCCGGAATAAGGCTCGCGATCGCTTGCATGGATCTCACGACGCTGGAAGGCAAGGATTCCGAGGGGCGAATTCGCTCGCTGTGTGCGCGCGCGATCAGACCGGCTCCGCATCTCGAGACCCCGAGCGTTGCGGCCGTGTGTGTGTATCCGAGCCTCGTTCGCGTCGCCAAGGATGCACTGCGCGGAAGCTCCGTCAAGGTCGCGTCCGTGGCAACCGCTTTTCCCAGCGGGCTATCCTCACTTGACGTGCGCCTTCAGGACGTCAAGGCGGCGATCGGCGACGGCGCGGATGAGATCGATATGGTGATCGATCGCGGCGCGTTTTTAGCGGGCAAGCGGGATCGCGTCTACGACGAGATCGTCGCGGTGAAAGCGGCCTGCGGTCCGGCCGTGCATCTCAAAGTCATTCTCGAAACCGGCGAGTTGGTGACGTACGATAACGTTAGGCGCGCGAGCGATCTTGCGCTCGAAGCCGGGGCGGATGTCATTAAGACATCGACGGGCAAAGTCGGCACGAATGCGACGTTCCCCGTTGCGGTAGCGATGTGCGAAGCTATTCGGGACTACAGGCGTCGGACAGGGAGGCGTGTCGGTCTCAAAGTGGCCGGCGGGGTGCGGACCACCAAGCAGGCTTTAACGTACCTCGTCATCGTCAAGGAAACGCTGGGCGAGGCGTGGCTAACGCCTGAGTATTTCCGCATCGGCGCGAGCTCGTTGTTGGACGACCTGCTGATGCAGTACGAAAAAGCCGAAACGGGGAGCTATGCGGGACCCGACTATTTTCCGAAGGACTAAGTAATGGCGATTTTCGAGTACGCGCCCGCTCCCGAAACGATCAAGGTCTCGCTGCGCGACCGGTATGGCCTCTTCATCAACGGCCAATGGCAATCGCCCGAATCCGGCGCGTCTTTCGAGACGATCGATCCGTCAAACGAACGCCATCTGGCCGACATTTCGACGGCGGGCGCCGTCGACGTCGATCGCGCCGTTCGAGCGGCGCGGCGCGCCTACGAGAAATACTGGCGCAAAATGAAACCGGCCGAGCGCGGAAAGTACGTCTTCCGGATCGCACGCGCGATCACCGAACGCGCGCGCGAACTCTCGGTTCTGGAAACGATGGACGGCGGCAAGCCGATTAAGGAATCGCGCGATTTCGACATCCCTACATCCGCCGCGCACTTCTTCTACTACGCCGGATGGGCTGACAAACTCGAATGGGCGATGCGCGCGGGAGGCTTTCCGCAACCGCTCGGCGTTGCGGGGCAAATCGTTCCGTGGAATTTCCCGCTGCTCATGGCAGCCTGGAAGATCGCACCTGCGTTAGCGTGTGGAAACACCGTCGTCCTCAAGCCGGCGGAAACGACGCCGCTAACGGCCTTAGCGCTTGCCCAAATCGTCCAGGAATGCGACCTCCCGCCCGGGGTCGTCAACGTGATCACGGGAGACGGAGCGACGGGAGCGGCGCTCGTCGACCATCCGGACGTCGACAAAATTGCGTTCACCGGGAGTACGGAAGTCGGCAAATCCATCGCGAGAGCGACAGCGGGAACCGGCAAGCGCCTAACCTTGGAACTCGGCGGAAAAGCGGCACACATCGTCTTTGACGATGCGTCGATGGATCAGGCGGTCGAAGGCGTGGTCAACGGGATCTATTTCAACCAGGGACACGTGTGCTGCGCCGGTTCGCGATTGCTCGTGCAGGAATCGGCGCACGACGAAATCGTGGTTCGCCTTACCGAGCGAATCCAGACGCTTCGTTTGGGCAACCCTTTGGATAAGAACACCGATATCGGTGCCATCAATTCGCGCGTGCAGCTCGACAAGATTCAGGAGATCGTACGCAGCGGAATCGACCAAGGGGCAACCCTCGTTCAAGCGGATTGTGCGTTGCCGGCTTCCGGGTTCTATTTTCCCGCGTCGTTTTTTACCGGCGTTCAGCAATCCCACCGCATCGCAACGGAAGAAATTTTCGGACCGGTCCTCGCCATTCTAACGTTCCGAACGCCCGAGGAGGCGATCGAGAAAGCCAATAATACACCCTACGGGCTATCGGCGGGAATCTGGACCGACAAGGGCAGCAAGAACATGTACGTAGCGCAACATCTGCGGGCCGGTGTCGTCTGGTGCAACACGTTCAATCAATTCGATCCCACTTCGCCGTTCGGCGGCTATCGCGAATCCGGTTTCGGCCGAGAGGGCGGCGTTCATGGCCTCCGCGAGTACTTGGCGCACTGAAGCCGGCGCTCTTGCGGCCCTCTTCGATGCGACGCACATTGGGATTACCGTAACCGATGCTACCGGGACGATTCTTGGACTAAATGCTACGGCGCTCACGTAAAGTGGATACAGTAACCATGAGCTCGTTGGAAGTAAGCTCGTCGGTTTTGGCGATCGCGCCGGTGAATCGGTCGTGCAATCGGCTTGTCGGCCGCGACGCGGGGCGAATCCGTGCAACGGGAAATCGTCGCATTCCGCAAGGACGGAGCGTCGCTGCGCGTACGCCTCACGACCGTTCCGTTTTCGCCCGGAACCGACGGCGCGTTCGTCTTCTTCCAAACCGAGGATATTTCGGCACAGAAGGATGCGGAGGAACGGTGCCGCTCGCTCTTCGATCACAATCCTTCACCCGTTGTGGCGGTCTCTCCCGACGGCACCATTCTGGATATCAACCCTGCCGCGTTGACGATTGCCGGCTTCACAAGGGCCGAGGTGCTTGGCGCGCCTTTTCACAATTTCATTCACCCCGGTGATCAAAGGCGATCGCTCGCGAATTTCGGCAGGACGATCGCTAGCGATTCGATGATCTTCGAGATTCGCGCGTACCACCGGGACGGTACGATCCATTACTATGATGCCATCGACATCCTCCGCGAGTTGAAAGAAACCGGCATCTGGATCGCGATCGATGATTTCGGGACCAGGCATTCCGCATTTAGCTACTTGCGGCGCTTCGCGATCGACATCATGAAGATCGATCAAACATTTATCGACGGCATTGGCGAGGAAGCCGACGATGAAATCATCGTTAAACCATTCATCGCGATGGGGCACAGCCTAGGGCTCGTCGTCGTTGCGGAAGGTGTGGAAACGCAGGCGCAATTCGCATTTCTAAGCGAGCAGAGGTGCGACCGGGTTCAAGGCTTTTGCGTGGCCTTCCCCATGGACGCCGAAGCGACCTAGCAGTTCATCGCGCGACGGCGAGGAACTGGCGGCGAACTCGGGTAAGCGGCTTCTATGGCCATCTCCGCTGCCGCTGCCGGAACGCTCGATCGCCGGATGCTCGCCGCTTGGTACCTCCGCAACCGCGAGCGGTCCGCTAGCATTTTTTCTCTCGTAGACCCGGCTGCCTTTTACGAACGCCCGATCCAACTTCGCCACCCGTTCGCCTTTTATGAGGGGCACTTGCCGGCGTTTAGCTATCTCACCTTAAACCAGCGCGCCCTTTTGGAATCGCCGGTAGATGAGCGACTCGAGCGCCTGTTCGAACGTGGAATCGATCCCGGTACGGTCGAT
>JALYVW010000105.1 GCA_030853005.1 Vulcanimicrobiota bacterium | reverse complement strand
GGTATATCCGGTCGAAAAAGCCAGGAACAAGTCGCCGCTTCCGACGTCGGAGGTAAGGCCCGTCCGCGCCATGCCAAGACCGGCGCGTAAGGCGACCGCATGCAACTGCCGCGAATCGAGCGGCGCATTTGTTGCGATGACGATAATGATGCTGCCCGATGCCGCCCGGCCGTGCAACGCGGTGCGATGTGGAAAAAGAATTCGGTCGACATTTTTCAGGCGCTCGCCAACATGCACGCCATCGATCGTCAACTGTTCCCGCGTGGACCCGGTGTTGTCGTTGACCAACACGCCGACGGTGTAACCGCCGTCTTTCGCCGGCAGAACACGCGACGCCGAGCCGATGCCCGACTTAAATCCGAAGGCCTTCATGCCGGTGCCGGCTCCGACGCTACCGCGCGGGAACTGGCCCGTCTCCGCATGGTTCAACAGATCGACGACGTCCGCGGGGCTGACGGCGCGGGCTTGAATATCGTTGAGGAGCTGGTCGTCACACTCGGCCGCCACGGGCAACGGTACGTCGTCGGTCCGGCCGATTTGCGGATGACGAGCAATCATCCAACTCACGATGCCGTCGTCTGCCCGTCCAATATCCAGCGTATCGGTCAGCACGATCGGCGTTTCTAAATAGCCGGCTTCGTCGATCCAGTGGGTCCCGGTCATCTCGCCGTTTCCATTGAAGGCCAGCGCGTACGCAGACACCTTGTGGTTCCAGGGGTCCGCGTTGGGCAGGATCCCGGTCGCCCCCGTGCGGATATCGCTGCCCTCCACCTTGGTCACCTGACCCACGGCCACGCCCGGCACGTCGGTGATTGCGCCCCAAACCCCCGAGGGATAGGCCCCGAACGCGAATGGGACTGAAGCGCTAACTGGGGTAAGACTCAATGCCAGGACGACGGCGGTCAATGCGAAGCGACAAAACGCGGCCATGCGCCAATCTTGGCCTGGCTCCGCTTTTCGCCTGCAGGCGCGATTAGCAGACCTACCTAAACGTTGGACTCGAGCGCTTTCCCAGGAGACCCGACATACTCACCGCTTGGAATACCATCGACGCCGCCAACGTTTACGCCAACCTTTCCACCGCCGAACTGTACGAGCACGCCTTGCGGCGCGGCGAAGGTGTCTTGGGCAACGATGGCCAGCTGATCGTCGACACCCGCCCCCATACCGGACGCTCGCCCAAAGACAAATTCTTCGTGCGCGAACCTTCGAGCGAAGCCTATATCGACTGGGGCGAAACGAACCGCCCGTGCGACCCGGCGGTTTTCGATGCGCTATGGGACCGGGTCGGCGCTTATCTTTCCGAACGCGACGTGTATTCGTTGGACTGCTACGTCGGAGCCGACGAAACGTACCGGCTACCGATTCGAGTCGTCACCGAGCTTGCATGGCACAATCTGTTCGCGCGCGACCTCTTCATCGTTCCCGAAACCACTCCAGAAGGTTTCGAGCCGGAATTTACCGTGGTCGATGCAGCATTTTTCCAGGCGGACCCGCCGCGCGATCGGACCAATTCAGCCACATTTATTCTTGTAAATTTTGAGAAGCGTGTAATTCTCATCGGCGGTACGAAGTATGCCGGCGAGATTAAAAAGTCAGTTTTCACCGTGATGAATTACTTGCTGCCGCTGCGCAAGACGCTGCCGATGCATTGTTCGGCGAACGTCGGTGAAAGTGGCGACGTAGCGATTTTCTTTGGCCTATCTGGTACGGGGAAAACGACGCTATCGGCGGATTCCACTCGTCCCCTCGTCGGGGATGACGAACATGGCTGGAGCTCGCACGGCGTCTTCAATTTTGAAGGCGGGTGCTATGCAAAGGTCATCCGTCTTTCGCCCAAGGCCGAACCCGAAATTTGGTCTGCGTCGCATCGCTTCGGGACGGTGCTCGAGAATGTCGTCTTCGACGAACGCACGCGCGCACTCGACGTCGATTCCGAAGCGAAGACCGAAAACACGCGCGCGGCTTACCCGATCGACTTTATCCCCAATATCGTGGTCGGCAGCAAAGCCGGGCATCCGCGCACGATCATTATGTTGACGGCAGACGCGTTCGGGGTTTTACCTCCGATCAGCCGGATGACCAAAGAACAGGCCATGTACCACTTCCTCTCTGGTTACACCGCGAAAGTTGCCGGCACGGAGCGGGGAATTACGGAGCCTACGGCCACGTTTTCAACCTGTTTCGGCGCACCATTCATGGTCCAACATCCGACCGTTTACTCAAAATTGCTCGGCGATAAGATCGACCATCACGAGGTAAGGTGCTGGCTCATCAATACCGGTTGGACCGGCGGGCCCTACGGCGTCGGCAAACGCATGTCGATCGGATATACGCGCGCAATGGTGACTGCGGCCATCGACGGGGCGCTCTCCGGCGTGCGGTTTGAAACGGAACCTTATTTTGGTTTGTCCGTCCCCACAAGCGTCCCCGGCGTACCCGACAACGTCCTCAATCCCCGTGGCGCGTGGGACGATAAGGCCGCTTACGATCGGCAGGCCGAGCGGTTGGCTACCTTATTCTTCGAGAACTTCCGGCGATTCGCAGAACAGGCGTCGCCAGCCGTTCTCGCTGCCGCCATCAAGCCGAGAGCTTAACGCGTTTCTCAGAACGCTCCGAGCTTTCGCACGTTACAGTAGGAGAGCCATCATCACTCGCAAGGAGTCTCCATTGAACGTTTCACGCCTCGCACTCGCCGGTAGCCTCGCCGCGGCCTTAGCCGTCCCGCTCGCCGGTGCCGCTCAGACCACACCCCTAACCACACCTGCCGGATCTGCGGCCCCCGCCGCGCGCCATCACGCGGGATGGAAGCGCGCTCTCGCCGGCATCGCGCTAACGGCACAACAGCAATCTTCAATCCAAGCGCTCACGGCTGCATACCACCAAGCGCATCCGCGCGGAAGTGCGCGCGATCCTCAGGCCCAAAAAGCCCTGCACGCATCGATTCTGAACCTCTTAACGCCCGCGCAGCAAACGCAGTTCAAGACAAACGTCGCGGCCATGCGGTCGGGCGAACGCAACGGCAACCTCATGATGCCGACCGACGGAGCTATGCGTGCCGACGGACCTATGCGTGCCGGCGGTCTGATGCGCGGCATTACCCTCACCGTCTCTCAAGAAACGCAAATCAAACAGCTACGCGCCCAGTTCGTCCAAGCGCGCATGAGCGCCGGCACTCGCCCCGATCCAGCGGCTCGAAAAGCGCTGATGACGTCCATCTACAACGTCCTCACTCCCCAGCAGCAGGCACAATTTAACGCCAATCGCGCGGCTATGCAACGCCAAGAAGACGGCGGCCCATTCGCGCCCACGCCGACATCCAGCCCTAACCCGTAATCTCGCGCCGTCAGGTAGGCGTCGCGCACGACGGTCGCATACATTCCCGACCATGAGTGCAGACACGCTGGCAATCTTGGTCGGGGGTGGCCCGGCTCCCGGAATCAACGGCATCATCGCCGCCGCGACGACGGAGGCCGCGAACAGCGGTCTTCGCGTCGTTGGCATTTTAGATGGATACAAACACCTGGTTCGCGGAGACGCCTCGCAAGTGGTTCCACTCGATCGGGACGGCGTTTCGCGCATTCACGCAAGTGGAGGTTCGATTCTGCGAACCTCGCGCACCAACCCAGCCAAAGATGAAAGGTCGCTGCAAAACGCAGTCTCGACGCTAGAGACGATCGGCGCGCGGTACCTCATTGCCATTGGCGGCGACGATACCACCTACGGCGCCTCGCGAATCGCGGCCTTAACTCGCGGCCGTGTCGGCGTCGCGACGGTTCCTAAAACAATCGACAACGATCTGCCGTTGCCGGACGACGCGCCGACCTTCGGCTTTGAAACCGCGCGCGCGGTTGGAACCGGTATCGTCGAGAGCTTAGTCGAGGATGCACGCACGACAGGACGATGGTATCTCGTCGTCTGCATGGGACGCAAGTCCGGTGCGCTCGCCGTCGGGATCGCGAAGGCCGCCGGCGCTACCCTTGCGGTCATACCTGAGGAATTTCACAGCGATCGCGTCGCGCTGAAGGCCGTCGTCGATACGCTGGTTGGCGCGATCCTCAAGCGCATGGCTTCGGGGTACGGTCTCGGCGTCGCCGTGATTGCCGAGGGCATCGTCGAACAGATTTCGTCAGAAGATCTCGCGTCGTCGGAAGGCGTCGCTCGCGACTCCTATGGACACGTCCGCTTAGCGGACGTTCCGATCGGTTCCGTGCTACGCGACGCCGTCCGCGCGCAGCTGGGCGAGTTGGGCATCGATATGGCCGTGGTTACGAAGGACGTCGGCTACGAGATGCGCTGCGCGAAACCTATTCCTTTCGATGTTGAATATACGCAGATGCTAGGGTACGGAGCGGTTCGCTACCTGCTCTCCGGAGAAAGCGGCGCCCTCATGGCCCGAACGAACAACCGCATCGTACCGTTGCAATTAAGCGAGATTCAAGATCCCAAAACCGGGCGAGTTCGCGTTCGCAACGTCGATACGAAGTCGCTCTCCTACGAAGTGGCGCGAAGGTTTATGACGCGCCTCGAGCTCGAAGATCTCAACGAACCGGCGCTCGCAAAGCTGGCCGCACAAACCAACCTCGACACCACGGCGTTCCGTAAGCGTTTTTCGCCGCTCTTTGGAAGCCCCTGACGCGTGTCGTTCATGAAGGTTGCCGTTGCGTTCGCTCTTCTTCTCGCGAGCGGATGTGCGGCAAGGTCCGCCGAGGTTCCGCGAGGCCCAAGCGTGCCGCCCGGTTTCTCCATTGCGGCAATCGCGCACATTCCGGAACCCCGCGAGTTGGCGTTTGCCCCGAACGGCGATCTTTTCGTCGGGACGAACGAGGCGAGCGTCTACCTTGTCCGCAACCCAGAGGGCAATGCCGACGCACGGCTTTTCGCAACGATCGATCGCGGGCCGGCCGCCGGCGTCGCGGTTTCCGGCGACACGCTGTACATTGGGGGCGAGTTCGGCATTTATCGCATGTCGTATCGTAACGCAATTCGCTCGGCGGTCCCCCAAAAGATTGCGGCCGTTCGCACCTCCGGCGTTTCCAGCGATCACGTTACCACATCACTCGCCATTTCGAAAAGTACGCTATATGCAAGCGTCGGATCGTCCTGCAACGCCTGCCAGCCCGAACTCGACCCGACGCGCGCGACCATTCTCACGCTCGGTGCCAACGGGAAGCTCACGCCAAAGGCGGTGCATATTCGCAACGCGATCGCGTTGGTCACCAACGCCAATACGGGAACGCTCTGGGCGGGCGTCGCGGGCGCGGACGATCTGCCGCTCAATCATCCCTACGAAATCTTCGACCCGGTCGGAGTGCGCCCGGGCGTTGCCGACTATGGCTGGCCGTGGTGTTACGAGAACCGCAAGAACGCACCGCTACGCCAATGGGCGGGCCACGATTGCAGTAAGACGGTCATCCCAGCGGTGATCCTCCCAGCGTACGAAACGCCCATCGGCGCGGCATTCTACCCGCGCTCGCCACGTGGCCGGTATCGTTTTCCGGAAGCGTATGGCGGGGGCGCGTTTCTGACGCTGCACGGGTCGTGGC
>JALYVW010000104.1 GCA_030853005.1 Vulcanimicrobiota bacterium | reverse complement strand
GGGTTTGCCAGAAGCTTCGAACGTCTTGCGATGAAACACGAGATCCCATCCTACTGCACCACGAAATCCACCATATTGCCGCAACACGCACCCGAGCAGCTGTGTACACCAAAACGCCCATCCCAGCATCACGAAGGCCACGCCAATAAGAAACGAACCCGTGGCCCAACTCGGCCACGTCGCTCCGACGAATGGAAGCGGATAGAGAAACGTCCAACCCGCTGCGAAGCCGCCTGCGACGCCTGCGATAACCAGGACGACTCCAAAGATCATCAGCGCATAGCAGACCCACGCGATTGCGCTGTTCATTGGTCGTTCGCGATTCATCAGGTACCATAGACCACCCATACCGCAAAGCACCATTGATGTGATCATGCCCGCGCCGTGTAAGGTCATCAGCGAGTAGAAAAGGCCGGGACCATACGTCAACCATTGCGCTTGCTCGGCGCGCATTGCGACGCCAATCAAAGCCATGAGCGCGAATATCGCGATCCCGCTCAGAACGTAGGTCCACATCAGAGCGCGCGCCGTCCGATCGGAAGCCACTTGCACTACCTCAGTCATTTTACTTCGAAACCCCCTTGCATAGCTGCATGCGCAATTCCACAGTACTCGAGGCAGCGCACCGTATAGTGCCCGGGGTTTTGAAATGTAAGGGCAAGATGGTTCACATACTCTGGCATTGCCTGTACTTGGGACATAAGGTGATTCGCGGGATCATAAATGCCGAAGCCGTGATTAACATCCCGGGAAGTTACATCGAACACCACGGGGGTGTTCAACGGTATTTCCGGCGGCGTCTGGAAGCCGTATTGGAAAGCAATTACAGAATAATGCGGACCACTTGACGCCGCGGGCGCTCCGTACGGAAAGCCGACAAGCGAAATCCCGAACGCCGCGACCGTCGCCGCCGCCAACGCCCACAGCCACCCGCGGCGAAGACGATAACCGCGCGGTTGGACCTCGGACAGTGCCTTTGGAGCGTCGTGCGTCGTACTTGCAATCAGAGACATTGCAATGAGAATCGCGCCAGCGCACACCAAAAAACCGACAAGGATCACGGCAGCGTGTGGATTCATCTGAACGCTCCTTTAAATCTGTGTGACCGGATTGTCGTCGGCGCCGCGTTGAGTGGTTTCTTAATGTTGCGACGAGCTGCTGTTGCCCTTTGCGAAAACCAAAATCACCGCCCAAAAGACGCGTCGGCCGGGTGTGGCAAAAAAGCCCATGAAACCTGGATTTCTGATTTTCCGTGAGCCCTGCTCCGAACTCCGAGGCCTCGTGATCGCCCGCGAAACGGGGCGGCGGCCAGGACACCGCGCTCGTCTGCGAGTAGTTGACCATTATGCTGAGCGCCGAGTATCTCACGGCGTACGCTTCTATTGGAACGTTCGTCGTTTTCCGGCGTAAATAGAAACCGCGCGTTGGGGGATTGAAACCCTTCATACCCGGATATCCGACGGCTTTCGTCAAGGTTGGTAGATGCTCCCTACCAGCTCCATTCATTCACGTTCCAGTCGGGCTGAAATGGGCCGCCGGTAAAGTTCTTGAGACTCGGATCGACCGCGTCGATTTCGGGCTGCCAGTACATGAATATTTGTGGGACATCTCGTGCGAGGAGCGACTCGACCTTCGCATACGCAGCCTTTCGGGTTTGGCGATCGTAAGATGATAGGGCTTGCTGCTGAGCCGCATCCATCTCCTTATTGCAGTAGCGCGTCCAGTTGAAGCCGTTCGGCGGCCGCGCCGAACAAATAAACTGCGCTGAGTTGTCAGGATCTATTCCCGAACCAAAACCGCTGAGATCGATGTCGTAGTGGCCGCCGGCCAAAATACCGGTGTTGCCGTTGAGGAACAAGAGCGTGCCGGGGAAGGTCTTTATGGACGTGGCAATGCCGACCGCGCGCAGTTGCGACTGAATGAGAACCGCCATCTCCGTGTCGGCAACGGCGCCTTGTCTCAGGACGAGGCGCAAATCCATCCGTTGACCTTTTTTTTGCACGACGCCGTCGGGTCCCGGGGCCCAACCTGCTTGCGCGAGTAACGAGCGCGCCTTTCGCGGCGCATACTCATAGGTTTGCACGCGTGGATTGTAGGCCCACATGAATGATGGGATGTCTTCGGTTGCAGGCTTCACCGCGCCATACGTCGCCTCGTTTACGATCGACTTCTTGTCAATCGCGTATGCGATCGCGCGTCGCACGCGCACGTCGCGGACGAGGGGGCTCTCGGTGTTGATCAGCATGCCGCGATAGCTGTTCTGCTCGGATACCACCGTCCTAACCGATGGCAGGTCTTTCAGCTGCTCGTACGATCCTTCGCTGCCCGAATAGAACCAGTCCACTTCGTGCGTGCGTATTTCGTTGATCGCCGTGTTTTCTTGCGGAATAAAATAAACGATAATTTTTGCTAGATGTGGTTTCCCCAAGAAATACGCTGGGTTTGCGTCAAATTCAATGCGATCGCCGCGAATCCAGCGCGTCATTCGGTAAGGGCCCGTCCCGACGGGCGCACTATTAAATGGCACGCTGTTTAGGTCGGCGTTACCGCGCAGGAGATGCTCGGGCACGACGTCCTCTGGGGACACATTGCTGCTAAAGAGCGTGGCGGCGATGGGCCCGTAGGGGGCTTTCAAATGAAAGATCACCGTGTTGGGATCGGGAGTTTCCACGCTTCGTACGTCGTCGTATCCCACTCGCGACGAAACATTATTGTGCGAGTTCATGACTTGCTCGAACGAAAACCGCACGTCGCCACTGGTGAACGGCTTGCCGTCCTGCCACCGAACGCCGTGATGCAGGTGATAGGTAATCGTCAAACCGTCTTTGCTGATCCCGCCGTTTTGCTTCGACGGAACGGCCAGGGCGAGGTCGGGGATGAGAGCTCCTTGCGAATCAACCTTCACGAGCTTATCGAAAATAAGCGCGTCCAGCATGTTTTCGACGGACTCGGTCGTGAGCAAGGGATTGAAACTATTGGGCGAGATCGCCGCCGCAACGCGCAACGTGTTCCGGCCGGTCACCGAAGCGTTCGACTTGCGCTCTTGCGTACACGCAGTAAGCGCGAGCAGCAGAAGAAAAGCGGCGCTCAATCGTGTCATATCACGACCTTTCAGGATGGGTGGCCTTGTTCAAATACCTTCGCTTCGCTCCTACCGCCGCTACGGCTGAGCGGGTAGCCGGGCAAGACATTCCGCCATCGGCGCTAACCAGTGGGTATGAAGATTCAATACCGGCTTCCGGCGCAGGTTACGGTTACCGTTTTGGTGTGCGTGGTCGCATTCGCGCAGGCGCAGACCTCGGCGCGGGCTTGGGGCGCGAAGGGGCACCATCTCATCAATGGGCTGGCCGCGAAATCGCTGCTGGCGAGCGTTCCGGCGTTTTTGCGAACGCCCCGTGCGGTTGGGACGATCACCTATCTTGGCCTCGAATTGGATTTGCTCAAAGGTGCCGGGACGGAGTGGGACGACTCGCTGGATCCGGGGCATTACGTGGACCTCATCGGCGATGGAACCATCGAGGGTGGTCTCCGTTTGGACTCGCTGCCGCCCACCCGTGAAGCCTACGACACTCAACTGCGCAAGGCCGGCTATGACGAATACAAAGCCGGATTTCTCCCCTATTCCATCGTCGAAGGTTGGCAGCAGCTGCGCATGGATTTTGCATACTGGCGCGTGGACCATTATGAGATCCACGCCGCGAACACAATGGCAAAGCGCGCCGTCGCCTTGGAACGAGCCGCAATTGACGAAAATCTGATCGTTCGCGACGCGGGCGTGTGGGGACATTACGTCGCCGACGCTTCGCAGCCATTGCACGTCAGCGTCCACTTTAACGGATGGGGACATTATCCCAATCCACACCGCTACTCAAATTCACCACACTTACACGATCTGTTCGAAACGGATTTTGTCAACCGGTACGTCACGGAGCCGGACGTTGCCCGACGCATGGTGGCGCCACCGGCGCTTTCCGCTCCTGGATTAATAACCGACGTTACTATTTTGCATGAGGTAGAACGGTATTTGGCGGGTTCGAATGCTACGGTCCCCGCGTTATATCAGCTTGAAAAATCCGGCGGATTTAAGAATCACACGCTGCTAGCAGAAACGTTCGCTGCGGAGCGACTTGCCTATGGGGCAAGCGAGTTACGCACTCTGATCGTGTGGGCGTGGGGTGACAGTCTTAACGAAACCATCGGCGACGATGCGCCGCAACGCGTGCGCGACATCGTAAAAGGGCACGTGCAATACAGAGGCTGGTAAACGTAGAAGGGGTCAAGAGCTGGACTCAGAAAGCGGATGCATTAAGCAACCGTGGGGGTGCTTGCGCTTCTTTGAAGCAAGGACTAAAATTATGATCGGAACGTTGGTTTTTCGGGCCATTGCGGCAGGTATTATGGTAGCCTGCCTTACCGTTCTTTCTACGCCACTTGCCGTGCGAGCCCAGACACCGACCTCGCAAACGAGCGGTGTGGTGACCGGATCGGTTGCCGATGGCTCCGGCGCGCCGATCCCGGACGCCGCCGTGGCGCTTCGGGGCCCCACGACGTACCATACCGCGTCCGATGCGCGCGGAAAATTTTCGATCCCCGCAGTCGCGCCCGGCGTGTACGTCCTGGCCGTAACGAAGGCCGGCTATTCCAGCGCCGTGCAAAGCGATATCGTAGAGTTGGTTGGGCAAACGCAGGATTTTACCGTGCGCATGGATCGCGCGACGTTTTCTTCGCTGCGAACAATCGCAACGGTGCGCTCTACAGGCCGAGGAACGTTCAATACATCGCCCGCATCGGTTAGCGTGGTTACGACGCAGTCTTTCATCAATCAAGCGCAGCCGCAAGTAACGCGCGTCTTGAGCCAAGTCCCCGGTTTGCAAATTTCTTTCCCATCCGGATCGGCCAATGCGGCCGCGCCGGGTTCCATCACAATTCCGAATATTCGCGGTGCGACCGCTTACGAAACAGCGTCGCTTATTGACGGGCACGCGATTTCGGTTGGCCAGTACGGCGACAATGTAACCACGTTCCTGAACAGTTTTATGTTCAGCAACGTCGAGGTAATCAAGGGCCCCGGAGCGGACTCGCCAGTCGTTAACAACGCCATTGGCGGCACGACCAACTTTCGCACGAAGGATCCCACCCTCACGCCGGAGGCGAGCTTTTTGGTCGGCCTTGACAATCGCGGTGGAACCTTGAGCAATTTCAGCTTTTCGAACACTACTGGACGTCTGGGCTTTGTGGTGGATTTGGCAACGTATAACAACCCCTCGGCGCTCAGCGGCAAAAACGTTTACTATGATCCTACCGGCGGGGCGTACAATGGAGATACGTTGACGGGGAACTCCACCCAAACGAACGCTCCTGGAACGGTGACGCCCATTACGACCGGCTATCCGCTGCTGGCATGCTGCTATCAACTCTCGGGCACGTTAGATCAGGTGGCCGAGCTCGTAAAAATGCGCTACAAGCTTTCGCCGGCGACCATTGCGACGGTGAGCTATCTAGGCGGACAATCAGAAAGCGACCAAAACGGCAATACCTCCGATGTCGTTAACGGGCAATTTACTCCCGATGCGAGCTACAC
>JALYVW010000103.1 GCA_030853005.1 Vulcanimicrobiota bacterium | reverse complement strand
GCTTATGCTCGGCATCACGCTCGCGTTCGCGCCTTTAATTGCTTTCGTCGTCGGACGCGTGTGGCACGAGGTCCTGGGCGTTTCCTCCGCCGCCGTCCTCATCGTCGTGGCCATGGTCTATATCACGATTGCGCGCGGTGCGTTGTTGGGTAGCTGCGTGATGATCGGCAAGGAGCAATTCCCCGAGGTCTTTGCGGTGGTCGGTCGCTGTGCCGCCGCCCTCGACCTGTCGATGCCGATGATCTTTCTGCGCGACGACATCCGCGTGCCCGTTGTGGCTTTAGGCTTCGGCTCGCCGTATTCGCTCGTTATTTCCACCCACTGGCTGGAACATTTCAAAGAAGACGAGCTCGCTTTTATGATCGGTCGAGAACTCGGGCACATCAAAGCGTCGCACACGCGCTTCACGTCGATACTCAGCGTCAACGGGCGCGAGAATCCAATTATTGCATTGATTTTCGGAGCATGGCTGCGGCGTACCGAATACACGGCGGACCGGATCGGCCTGTTGTGCTGCGGCAGCACCGACACCGCATACCGCGCAATCGCCATGTGCGAGTTCCATAATTTTGCGCGCAAAGTGGACCTGCAACCCTTCGCGCGGCAGCGCGTCGATATTGCCCGCGACCCCATACTGCGTGCCGGCGAATGGCTCGGCTCAAGCCCATATGCAACGAACCGGATGGAGGCATTGCGGCAATTCCACCACTCGGTGCTATTCGCATACTGGGAGGAGCGCGCGCTTGAACAACCACAGTCAATTGCCGGGAATGCGCCGGCGCACGTCGGGCCCGGCGTGGTTCCTAAGGTTGTCACGGCAACAATTGGCCGGCGCATTGCGGCGATTTGCATCGACATCGCGCTGGTTGCGGCGCTGAGCGCCGTCCTTTCGAGCGTGGTCTTCGGCAGCGGCGGTGAGGCGACGTCCGCTACGCACGCTTTAGGTTCGGCGGAGATCAAGCAGATTAAGGCGGCCCATCTCCCGCCTTGGCTCGAGGACGCGGCCATCGCGCATGGTCGCTCGTCGACCACCACCGACCCAGCGAAGAAGGGCGCATCAAGAATAGCGGTGACGTTTGGCACGATGCGCGACAATTGGACGACGTATGTGTTCCTGGCTTACAACCTGCTCTTGGTGGCGGTGGTGGGTCAGACGTTTGGCATGATGATTGTGTCCGTGCGCGTCACAACGACTACATTTCGGCGGCCATCGCTCGCGCAGATCTTCTGGCGCTACCTCATCGCGGTGCCTCTGGGCTTCGTAAGCGTATTCTGGCCCGGATTTTGGCGCGTGCCTCTTTACGACCGGTTCTCAAAAACGCGCGTCGTCGGTATGGAGCAGGCATTCCGGTTCTCCGCCGAGCGGACAACGCTTTAGGTCCCTATCGGATTGGGCGCGGGTGACGGGGCGGATGGTCCGAGCGAGCTGCGGCCTCAGCTCGCTCGCCGGCCGAGCTGCGATGGACTGACGACACGTGGATCGTTCCGGGACGCGGTACGTTCAACGCTTCGTCGAATCCGCCACCGGTGACGGACGCTACCGGAAACACTCCGACCGGTCTCGCGTTGGAAAAAACCGTCGCGATATAATCACCGACCATTGCTCCCTGGGTTGTCTGCGCAAGCGATGCGAGCGCCATCGGACCGGCTAGGGAGACGGGAAGGCCCCAGGTGTTACCGCCGTCTTGCGATGCAATAAAACCGCTGAACAATTGACACGTTTGCACGGTGCAATTTGCGTCCGGGTAGTAGTAATAGGTAATACCGAGGTGCGCGCCGCCGCCAGCGGTGCTAGCGTCGACGCCGATACCGGGAAGAAAATGATCGGCGCTACTCGGGTTGGCGTCGATCGGCACCCGTGCCGGAGTACTCCAGTTGAGCCCGTCCGCCGACGTGCTCAAGACGATGTCGTTGGACGTGCAACCGGTGCGGAACCGGCAATCTTGCCATGCTAGGAAGATGCGGCCGCTCGCGTCGATCGCGGCCGAGGGTAATGGTCCGGAGCGAATGCCACCGGCGTCCGCATGATCGGAGATCCTGGTGACGTTGACGGGCTGCGTCCACGTCGCACCACCGTCTGTGGAAACGAAAGAGAGAATGTTGGATTCGTTTCCGTCGTCGATTGGTACGACGACCGTTCCGTTGGGCTGCACGAGCGGCTGACCTCCAAGCCCCGCAGCGTTGCCGGCCGTATTGCGCGGGGGAGACCACGACTGGCCGCCGTCCGTCGACACGCTCATATGAATCGTGAGGTTGTTGCCAAATTCGTCCCACTCGACGTAGCAATGACCGTAATACGGACTGGACACCGAGTTATCGCACGTCATCCAATCTTTGTCGGGCTCAACTTCATAGGGAACAATCGGAACGGGCGTAGTCCACGTCAACCCATCGGTTGACCGATTCACGAGAACCGGCGGCTGCGGAGCATTATTGAAGTACACGGGAATCGATGAGACGAGCCACGTGGCGTGCGCGGCGTCGTACGCGACAACCGGATCGGAAACGCTATCGAACGGCGCGGCGGGTAGTGTGTACTGCGTCATGCCGGGCATGACTCCCGATGCCCACGTACTTCCGGCGTCGCGCGAGACTTCCCAAACGATGTCGGAGGATCCCGACGTTCGAAAGCGTCCGGCTTGCGACGCGGCGACGATGGTGCTACCGAAGGAAAACGCCGATGGCTCGACCTCCGTCGCGTGTTGGCTGCTCGCGTTCGTAAACGGATCTGAGCTGATGCGCATACTTTGCGAAAGCACGATCGGCGGCGAGGCCGTCGGTCCCATGGGAGGCGCGGCACTGCCGGACCCGCCGCCTCCGCCACACCCCGCCGCGAAGGCGACTGCGCCGAGCGCGATCGCTGCGCGCCAGGACAAATCCGAACGCTTCGATTCGGGAAAACACATGCGCCTCAATTACCAACGCGCGCGCACAACGCCTACCGAACCCAAGCAAGGCAAGCCTAAAAAGAATAATGCCCGGCACGTTGACAAGAACAATATTTAACAGTATCGTTATATAATATCATGGTTAACAGTACGCCGCTCGATCAGGTATTCGGGGCGCTCGCGGACCCTACGCGTCGGCGCATCGTCGAGCGCCTCAGTCGAGGTCCGCGCACCGTCGGCGAGATTGCGGGCGAATTCCCAATTTCCCAACCCGCGATATCGAGGCACATTCGCATTCTTGAAGACTGCGGTCTGCTCGAGCGCGAGATTGTAGGGCGCGTCCACCGCTGCACGCTGTCACCCGGCGCAATAAAAAGCGCGTCGGAGTGGCTCGAGCGGCAGCGCTCCTACTGGAACAAGACCCTCGATCGGCTTGAATCCATTCTTACGAACCCGTCACCGAAAAGGAAATAGTCATGCAATCAACCACCGTCCCGGCCCTCGTCATCCGTCGCACCCTTGAGGCGTCTCCGCAACGCGTGTACGAAGCGTGGACCAATCCGCCACTGGCGCAGCAATTCATGTGTCCCGAAGGTGTGACCGTACCCGAAGTGCAGATGGATGTTCGCGTAGGCGGCACGTATCGAATCGTGATGCAACCGGACGATGGAGAATCACTCGTCGCCCGCGGCACGTACCGGGAGGTTCAGCCAGGTAAACGGCTTTCCATGACCTGGCGCTGGGAAGAGGACACGCCTGAAGAAGAGTACGACACGCTCTTGACGCTCGACTTCGCCCCGCATGGGACGGGGACCGAGCTCACGTTGACGCACGAGCAATTCGCAACCGACCAGTCACGCACTAACCACGAGGGCGGATGGACAACCGTCATGGACAAGATGGAGAAGCTCCGCTAGCTTACTCCATAAGTTTCCTCATGAAATACGTCCAGCCGAGCGCGGCGGTGTGCGCGCTCTCCTTGATGTTTGCGCCGGCCCCGTGGCCGCCCTCGGTCACTTCGTAGTACAAGAACGGCACGTCCATCGCTTCGAGTTTCGCGGCGAATTTGCGGGCGTGCTGTGGGCCGACGCGATCGTCCTTCGTCGTGGTCCAAATGAACGGTTCGGGATACGCAACGCCCGCCCGGAGATTGTTGTAAGGGGAGATCTTCGCGAGGAATGCTCGTTCCGCCGGAACCGACACGCTCCCATATTCGCCAACCCATGACGCGCCGGCTTGAATCTGCTCGAAACGCAGCATATCGAGTAGAGGCACCTCGATTTGAACCGCGTTCCACATTTCGGGATGCTGCGTGAACTCGACGCCCATGAGCAATCCGCCGTTGGATCCACCAACGATACCCAGGTGGCGCGGCGACGTGATCTTGCGCGCGACCAGATCTTTTCCGACGGCGTAAAAGTCGTCGTAGATCCGCTGCCTGTTGGTTTTCAGTCCGGCTTCGTGCCACACCGGTCCGAATTCGCCGCCACCACGGATGTTGGCAAGCACGAACACGCCGCCGCGTTCGAGCCACAGCTTTCCGATCGTGCCAGAGTAAAAAGGAGTCTCGGACACCTGAAAGCCGCCATAAGCGTTGAGAACGGTCGGATTTAAACTGTCGAGGCGCATGTTCTTTGGCGCCACGATGAAGTACGGAATCTTGGTGCCGTCGCGCGAGATCGCTTCGTGCTGCTGGACGACATCGTTCGATGTGTCAAATTGCGCTGGAAGCGCTTTGATGTTCGCCAGTACGCCGTTCGCGGCATCGGCGACGTAGAGTGAAGTTGGCGTTAGGAAACTGCTAACGCTCAAGAAGGTCCGGTTATCGTGCAAGTTGGTATTGACGACGCTGATCGAGGCATTGTCGGGAAGGGCTAACCGCCGCTTTGACCATCCGTTTGCGCCCGTCGGCGTGTACGCGTATGCGCGAGCTCGCACGTTTTGATAAACCACGACGATCACGTTGGATTTCGTTGCCGATACGCCATCCATGGATTCGCGGGCGGCGGGCGCATAAACTAGGGTTGGAGAGAGATGCGACGGGTCCGCGCTTACTGCCGCAAGATTGAGTGAAACGAGGGACCCTTGGGCAAACGTCTTGCCGTTTACGGTCCAGTTTTGGTTGAGCGAGAGCAGCAGACGCCCATCGACGAGATCGCTGACGTCGGTTTTCAACGGCACGTTGAGCTTTCGCGGCCCTTGCGCGCCCAGCAAATAGTACTCGTTGGTGAAGAAGGTGACACCGCGGCGAATCATCATCGCGCGATGGCCCGCTCCGTCGCGCAGGACGAAGGGATCGTCGCTGACGTCGGTCTTCGAACCGCGGAAGACTTCCGTTGCGGATGAGAGCGGTTCTCCGCGTTTCAGGCGCTTCACGATATACGGATAGCCCGAAGGAGTCAACTGTCCGGGTTCCCACTCACGCGCGACGAGCAGCGTGTTGTCGTCGACCCAAGTAACGTTCTGCTTTCCAGTGGGGAGATTGAAACCGGATGGGACAAAGTGATTGGTGCCGAGATCGAATTCGCGAACGGTTACGGCATCTTCGCCGCCATCGGAAAGCGAGAGCAAGCAACGCTGCTCCTGCGGCTCCAAGCAATTGGCACCTTTCCAAACCCAGTTCGCACCTGCGCCTTTGGAAACCGCGTCGAGGTCCAGCACCGTCGTCCATGCGGGTGACGTGCTACGGTAACTGTTCAACGAGGT
>JALYVW010000102.1:593-5656 GCA_030853005.1 Vulcanimicrobiota bacterium | reverse complement strand
GGCAATTTTGCGCGACCCGCGGATTCTAATCCTCGACGAGGCGACCAGCGCCTTGGACAGCCACTCGGAAGCCTTGATCGAAGAGGCCTTAGACCGTTTGCTCCCGGGCCGCACAACCCTGATCATCGCGCATCGACTCTCGACCATCCGCCGAGCGAATACAATTTTGTACATCGAACGCGGGCGAGCTCTCGAGATGGGGTCGCACTCCGAGCTCCTGGCGCGAGGCGGCGCCTACGCGTCGTTGCACGCCCGCCAATTTGCCGCCTCGTAATGCACACGACGGCGGCGAAGCGACGCAGCCGCTCACCCGTCAACCGACGGTGGAGATTAGCCGGAACCGCCGGGAGGGCGCAGCATGCTCGTTTTAACGCGAAAGATCGGCCAGGCGTTTACGGTGGGCGACGATATCCGCGTCGTGGTCGTCGGCATCGAGCGGGGTCAAGTACAATTGGGAATCGAAGCTCCGCCGTCGGTGGGCGTACGCCGTAGCGAACTCACCGGACCCGGCAAGAGGAGCCCGGCGCCGAAAAACCCTCCGGCGCGCGGGGGAGGTTGAGGCGGTCCCCTGCCCATGCTATAATGCGGCGGGTTATCCCACACTTCACCCGGCATGAGGCGGGGTGGTTATGGTCTCACTAGGCGGCTGGTGCCAGGATGGCGGCCGGTCCGGGACCAGAAAGGAACGGAACGTGTCCGTTATTTCCATGCGCGCCCTGCTCGAGGCGGGCGTCCACTTCGGCCACCAGACCCGGCGCTGGAACCCGAAGATGAAGCCGTACATCTTTCAAGAGCGTAACGGCATTTACATCATCGACTTGTCCCTGACCGTTGCGAAGCTGCGCGAAACGTATGAGGCCGTCAAAAAGCTCTCGCGTGAAAATAAGGTCATCCTCTTTGTCGGTACCAAGAAGCAAGCCCAAGACGTTGTAAAAGAAGAAGCGGAGCGCGCGGGCACGTTCTACATCAACCAACGTTGGCTCGGCGGCACGCTCACCAATTTTGCGACGATCCAAAAGCGCATCGCACGCCTGCGCGAGCTCGAAGGGATGAAGCAGCAAGGCGACTTCGACCGGCTGCCCAAGAAAGAAGTATCCCGACTCTCTGACGAGATGACCAAGTTGGAGCGTTTTCTCGGCGGCATCAAGGATATGCATCGGCTGCCCGACGCGGTATTTATCGTGGATCCGAAAAAAGAACGCATCGCGGTCTTGGAAGCTCGCAAGCTGAAGATTCCGATCATTGCCGTTATCGACACCAACTGCGATCCGGATGAAATCGACTATCCGATCCCGGGGAACGACGACGCGATCCGTGCGGTGAAATTAATGGTCAGCAAAATTGCCGATGCGATCATCGAAGGAAAGACCGAAACGCAAAGCGCCGCAGAAGGCGGCATCTATGGCGAGCCCGTTCCCGTGGAAGCCGCGGACGAAGCTGAAGAGGAACCCGTAACGACCCTCGCCGAGGCCGAGCAGGCAGCGGACGGAGCATAGACGTGACGACCGCGACGTATCAACCCAAGGCCGATGAAGTAAAACGCCTGCGCGAGCAAACCGAAGCGCCGATGATGGCGTGCCGCAACGCGCTGGTCGCAGCGGCGGGCGACTTCGATAAAGCCAAGGCCGTGCTGCTAGAGCGCGGCGCAGCGCAAGCGCAGAAAAAGGCTGAGCGCGCCGCCAACGAGGGCATGGTTGCGAGTTACATTCACGCCGGGGGTAAGATCGGCGTGTTGGTCGAGGTGAATAGCGAAACGGATTTCGTCGCGCGCAATCCAAAATTCGTGGATTTGTGCCGGGACATCGCGATGCACGTGGCAGCCATGAGCCCGCAATACCTCGACCGAGAGGGCGTCCCCGCCGAGGCCGTACAAGCTGCACGCGACGAGTTTGCAGCAAACGTCCCGGCCGGCAAGCCGCCGGAGGTCGTTCAAAAAATCATCGACGGCAAGCTTAACAAGTGGTACGAGGAGCGGTGCCTGCTCGACCAGCCGTTCGTGAAAGACGACGGCATGAGTGTCGGCGATCTGATCAAGAATGCCGTCGGCGTGCTGGGCGAAAATATTCGCGTGCGCCGATTCACGAAATACGCGCTGGGGGAGTAGCACTTCTTGGAAGCTCCGGCAAAGCCGCGATACAAACGAGTGCTCCTGAAGATCTCCGGAGAAGCCTTTTCGGGGACGGAGACGGGCGTCGATGTGCAAACGACGCGCGAGATGGCCGAACAGATCGCTCAAGTGAGCCGCGACGGGGTTTCGGTTGCGGTGGTTGTCGGGGGCGGCAACATCTGGCGCGGCAAGGTGCACGAACAAGCCGGCATGGATCGCGCGACGGCAGACTACATGGGGATGCTCGCAACGGTGATCAACGCCTTAGCTTTGCAGGACGCGCTCGAACGGATGGGCGTGCCCTCGCGGGTCCAAACGGCGATCGCGATGCACCAAATTGCAGAACCTTACATTCGCCGCAGAGCCATCCGGCACTTAGAGAAGGGCCGAGTCGTTATTTTTGCCGCCGGTACCGGCAACCCGTACTTCACCACCGATACGACCGCGGCGCTGCGCGCCGTTGAGGTCGGTGCGCAGGCGATTTTGAAGGCCACCAAAGTTGACGGCATTTACTCGGCCGATCCCAAAAAAGATCCGACGGCCTCGCGGTTCGATCGCCTGGAATATCTGGAGGTGCTCCAGCGCGGCCTCGAAGTCATGGATAATACGGCGCTCACGTTGTGCATGGATAACCGGTTGCCGATCGTCGTGTTCGACATGGGCGCCCCTGGAAATATACGGCGGGTCGTTTGGGGCGAATCGATCGGCACGTTTGTGGGCAAGGCGGCCCGGGAGACAGCTGATGTCGTCTAACGACGTACTTAAAGATTCTGAAGGCAAGATGGGCAAGTGCGTGGACTCGACTCGCGGCGAGTTCGCGGCCATCCGTACGGGCCGTGCGACGCCGGCGTTGCTCGACCGCATCCACATCGATGCGTACGGCGCGAGCGTACCGCTGAAAACCGTCGCGACCATCAGCACGCCGGATGCCCGGTCGCTTATGATCGTCGCTTTCGACCGCAATACGATCGGTGAAATCCGCAAAGCGATCGAAAAGAGCGATTTGGGGCTGACGCCAAATGTGGACGGAAACACCGTGCGCCTCAACGTTCCGCCGTTAAATGAGGACCGCCGCAAAGATCTCGTCAAGATTGTAAAAAAGAAAGCGGAAGACGGCAAAATTGCGGTCCGTAACGTGCGGCACAAAGCCCACGACGAGATCAAGACGCAGTTGCGCGATCACGCCATCACCGAGGATGACAACAAGCGCATGCAAGACCAACTGCAGAAATTGACCGATCGCTTCGTAAAAGACATCGATGCGTTGGTGGCGGCCAAAGAAAAAGAAATCATGGAGGTCTAGCGCGGCATGGTGTCGCTGCCCGACTTGGTGCTCATGCATGAGGTAGACGCGCGTCGCGCTTTGGCGGGACGCGCGCTCTCATTTGCCGTCCTTGCTCCGGTCGGGGCGTTCGCCGGGCGCGGAGTGCTTCGCGTCCTGCGGGCGCGGGCGATTTCCGAGGGCGGCACGGTCGAATTGGTCTGCGGATACGAGTCCTACGAACGGATCGACGCGTGAATAGCTCGGTCCCTTCAGACGTTACGGCCGCCGCGCATATCGATCCCGCGCGCCTGCCGGGGCATGTGGCAATCATCATGGACGGCAATCGCCGGTGGGCCAAAGAGCGCGGTCTCCCCGCCATCGAAGGACACCGGCGCGGTATCGTCGCCTTACGCGAAATCACGCGCGCCGCGAGCGACTTGGGGATTCCCGCGCTGACCGTCTATGGGTTCTCGACCGAAAATTGGCGGCGGGACGCTTCCGAAATTTCACTCCTGTTGGATTTGTGCGTCTTTTTCGCGCGAAACGAATTGGCGGACCTACGGCGCAATAACGTTCGCGTGGCGATCCTGGGCAAATACCGAGAGCTGCCGCGAGGATCTCGGGAAGCGCTGGAGAGCTTGATGACCGACACTGCCGCTAACACCGGTTTGCGTTTAAATATTGCGGTCAATTACAGCGCGCGCTCGGAACTTCAACACGCCGTGCAGACGATCGCTCGCGACGTCGCGGCGGGACGGCTCTCGCCGGAGCAGATTGACGAGGAACGCATCGCGTCGTATTTCTACACGGCCGGGCTCCCCGACCCGGACATGCTCGTTCGTCCCGGCGGGGAGCACCGGCTCTCAAATTTCTTGCTCTATCAGGCGGCCTATTCGGAACTGATCATGAGCGACGTGTACTGGCCGGATTTCGGAAGGAAAGAATTCTTCGAGGCTGTGGCTGATTTTCAAAACCGCCAACGCCGTTTTGGGGGCGCGTGAGACTCTCGGCCGTTTCGGCTACTCGGCCGGTCACCCGGCGTATCCTTGTGGGCACGCTCCTCGCGCTCTTGGGGCTGGCTTGCGTGGCGGTGCCCTACGCGTTCGATCTCCTCGTGCTCGTCATTGGCATCATGGGTTTATACGAGCTCTCGACGCTTTGCGACATCAAGGGTCAACCGCTGGAATATCCGGTGGCGGTTGCCGGCGTACTCGGATATATTTTACTGGCCGTCTTTCAGATGCAGTTCAAGTGGGAAGGCGGGCTGCTGGCCGGTATCGTCATCGCCACGTTTTGGATCGGCATGTACGGCGAACATCGCGGGTATTTTGCTCGCACGGCATACACATTGCTCGCGGTCCTCTACATCGGCAAGCTCCTGTCGTATTTTATTCTGATTCGTAACGTTCCGTACGCGGGCTCGTGGTGGACGTACGAGGTTATTGTGCTGATCGCCATGACGGATATCGTGGCCATGCTCGCCGGCTCGGCGTTCGGACGTCATCCCCTCACGAAGCTGTCGCCGAACAAGACGTTTGAAGGCTCGTCCGCAGCGCTCGTTGTCGTCATGTCCCTCGGCGGATTGATCGCGCTCTACCCACCCATGGGCATGACGTGGTGGCAAGGGGTCATTCTCGCAGCGGCAACGTGCGTTGCGGCCCAGGCCGGCGACCTTGTGGAATCCGCGCTCAA
>JALYVW010000102.1:0-583 GCA_030853005.1 Vulcanimicrobiota bacterium | reverse complement strand
CGCTCAAGCGCGACGCCGGTGTCAAAGATACGGGTTCGGTCCTGGAGGGACACGGTGGAGTGCTGGACCGCTTCGATTCGTATCTGTTTGGCGGCATGGCGTTCTTCGGCACGTTGCATTTGTTGGGACTGCTCTCGATCCTATGAAGCGCAAGCGCGTTGCGATCCTCGGCTCGACCGGATCGATCGGTACGCAAGCGTTGGAGGTCATCGCGCGAAATGCCGACCGGTTCGAAGTGGTCGGCCTCGCTGCGGGCCTTCGCGTCGAGCGTTTAAAAGAGCAGGCAGATCGGTTCGGGGTGCGTTTCGTCGCATCGGCCGCCGATGGCGCCGCCGGTTTGTTCGACGTTGCCGCGTGCAGCGGCGCCGACGTCTTGCTGGCCGCGACCGATGGCTTCGTCGCATTCGATGCCGTGTTTGCCGCAGTCGAGCGCGGCATTGATTTGGCGGTCGCCAACAAGGAGCTCATCGTCGCGGCAGGCGAGGCGCTCGCGCAAAGCGGGAAGCGGAGCGGTTCGCGCATCGTTCCGGTGGATAGGGAGCACTCCGCAATTTTTCAATGCCTGGAAGGTGAGGACCTTACC
>JALYVW010000037.1 GCA_030853005.1 Vulcanimicrobiota bacterium | reverse complement strand
GCTCGGGTGCGCTGCGCGCTCGGCTGCAGCCTTCCGCCTGCATAGAAATGCGTTACGCGTACGATGCGTTTCCCACGCCGGGCATCACCTTGCCATCGGGGGTTTCCGCCCTTCCCGCGATGCCCGTTCCGCAAATGCGCTTACTTGCCGTACGGGAGATCGCCGTGCATCTTAAAAATAATGCGCCCTCACAGGTGGACGGACAAGCCGTTCGCGATTGTGCCGGCCCGTGGCGAGTAGACGACGGCTGGTTCGAATCGCCCGTCGCGCGCGACGAATACGACGTCTTGCTCGACGACGGAACGCTGTATCGTATCTACGCTCAAGGCGAACGCTGGTATGCACGAGGTGCCTATGATTGAACGCTCGCTCGACGCAGAGGCTTGCGAGCGCTTTCAAAGCATCGCTTGGGACTGGCTGCAAAGTGGGGAGATCACCCGGACGAACAATCTGCTTTCCCCGTTGGAAGAGCTCTACGGATATCACTACGGCTTCGTGTATTTGCTTCGCGTAGACGAGCAAACGGTAAAGATCGGCTTCTCGGAACATCCCGTGCGGCGGGTGCGGGAATTGCAGCCAGCTTTCGCTTCGCGTTTGGGACTGAGGGCCTGTTTTGTGGGCGAATCTTCGGCCGAACGATTCGCGCATCGCCGATTTTCGCACTTACGCGTCCGTAACGAGCTTTTTCTCGCCCATTCGGCAATCGAACGGTATTTTGCGGATGCCCGTACCCGTATGCGCGAGCAGATCAAGACCATACACATCTGCACGGAATCGTGCCGTCCAATGAACCGCCGTTTAGACGTACGCATGCTCGGCGCATGGCTCGGGCGTTGACGTATGCCGAACTGCACTGCTGGTCCAATTTCACGTTTCTGGAAGGCGGCTCGAACCCCGAATCGTTGATCGAGCGGGCTGCGGAAATGGGGCTTGCCGCCATCGCCCTGACGGATCGGGACGGGCTGTATGGGAGCGTGCGGTTCGCCAAACACGCGAGAGCGTGCGGTGTAGAAGCGATCATCGGAAGCGAACTGACCGTTTCCGGCGTAACGCGCATGGTGCTCCTCGTAGAAAACGAGCGCGGCTATGCCAATCTGTGCGAGCTGATTTCGCTCGCGCAAATGCGTGGGAGCAAGGGGAACGCCCGTTCCGAACCGGAGGATTATCACGCGCGCACTGAAGGGTTAACGGCGCTCGTGCAAACGACGGATGCGATTGAGGCTCGCGCTTGGCACGAACGTTTCGCAGACCGGTTGTATGTGGAGATTCAGCAGCACTTGACCGCCGAGGACGCGAGCCGGTGCGCGGCTACGCTGCAGGTGGCGAGAGAAGCCGGCATTCCGTATGTTGGGACCAACGGCGTAGCCTATGCGGGAAAAACAGAAGCGCGTGTGGCCGACGTGCTACGTTGCATCAAAGAAAAGACGTCGCTCGCTCGCGCGCGTGCCGATGGTCTCTTGCGGCCCAATGCCGAATATTTTATAAAGTCGCCAGCCATTATGCGCCGTTTATTTCGCGAGTATCCGGATGCCGTGCGCAATGGGCTCGCGATTGCCGAGCGCTGTGCTTTCCGCCTGGACCGTATCACGGGGCAGTTCCCCGTCTTCCCGGTACCGGAAGGGCAAACGCGCCAATCGTATTTGCGCGAACTCGTCTATCGAGGCGCCGCGAACCGTTACGGCGCGCCGCTGGATTCCCGAGTCGAACGCCAGCTGGAATACGAGTTGGGCATGATCGCCCGCGTGGATTTAGCCGGCTATTTTCTTATCGTGTGGGACATCGTGCGCGCGGCGGCCGAACTGAGCGTACTCTGTCAAGGACGCGGATCCGCGGCGAATTCGGCCGTCTGTTACGCCCTCGGCATTACGGCGGTGGATCCCATCGGCATGGATTTGCTTTTCGAGCGGTTTATGTCCGAAGGGCGCAAAGAGATTCCGGATATCGACATCGATTTCGCGCATCAAGACCGCGAAAAAATTATCCAGTACGTCTACGAACGGTATGGCCGCGCGCATGCCGCCATGGCGGCAGAAGTGATAACCTATCGCACGCGCTCGGCCATTCGCGACGTCGGCAAAGCCTTGGGGTTAACGCTCGCGCAAGTGGATGCGGTGAGCCGGGAGTACGATGCGCGCGAATCGCTTGCGGAGGCGACGGGCATGGAAGCGCCGGCTGTCGACCCGGGACGCAAGCCGCCGGTCGAAGGTGAGATCGCCCGACGGCTCTATGGGTTTTGCCGGCAGATCGAGGGGTTTCCGCGGCATATGGGGATCCATTCGGGCGGCATGGTGATCACCCGCGATCCACTCGTACGCGTGGCGCCGGTCGAATGGGCGACCATGCGCGATCGCACCATCATCCAATGGGACAAAGACGATCTTCAAGATCTGGGGCTGATCAAAATCGACTTGCTCGGTTTGGGCATGCTTTCGCTTTTGCGCGAAGCGTTCGCTATGCACAGGCGAGTGGATCCGCAAAGCCGGCTAGCCCTCCATACTATCCCGCCCGACGACAAAGCGTCGTATGAAATGATGCAGCGTGCGGATACCATCGGGGTCTTTCAAATCGAATCGCGCGCGCAGCAATCCATGCTGCCCCGCATGAAACCCGAGCGCTTCTACGATATCGTTATGCAAGTTGCCATCATCCGCCCGGGGCCCATTCAGGGCCAGATGATCCACCCGTTTCTGCGCCGGCGTTCCGGTCTGGAAGAAGTGACCTATCCCCATCCCAAGCTCAAACCGATTTTGGAACGGACGCTTGGCGTACCGCTCTTTCAAGAGCAAGGCATGCGCATGGCCATCGAAGCCGCGGGGTTCTCCCCTTCGCAAGCGGATCGTCTGCGGCGCGCGATGGGACACAAGCGCTCGCGCGAACGCATGCTCGAAATCTATCCCAAACTCGTTGCGGGAATGGTGGAAAACGGCATCGATCGGGAAGCGGCCGAGCAGCTCTTTCACATGCTCGAAGGCTTTGCCGATTACGGATTCCCCGAGTCGCATGCGGCCAGCTTCGCCCTGCTCGCCTACGCTTCGGCTTACGTCAAGTGCCACTATCCCGCCGTTTTTGCCGCAGCCATTCTCAACGTACAGCCGATGGGTTTTTATTCCACCGAGGTCTTGGTCAACGATGCGCGCCGTCACGGGGTTGCGGTCAAGCCGATCGAGGTCAACGCGAGCGAATATTGGTCTCACGTAGACGCCGAAGGCGCGTTACGGTTGGGATTTCACGTCGTGCGTGGGCTGGGAGAAACGCAAAAGGAGCGCTTGGAAAAGGCGATCGGACGAGGGCCCTTTGCGAACATTTTCGAGTTCGCCGGCCGCGCTAAACTTGAAAAAGAAGCGTTGGAAAATTTGGCCATTGCGGATGCGTTCGCCCCGTGGTACCGGACGCGCCGCGAAGCCATGTGGGCGTTGCGCGGTCTCGACGAGCGGGAAACGCGCGGAGAGTTGGGACGCATGATGGAGGTGGACGAACCCGCGGCAGCATTCCCCCGCCTCTCGAAGCGTCAGGAAACGGCCTTTGATCTTTGGTCGACGGGCATTGCCCCTCGAGCGCAGCCGATCGCGCATTTTCGGTCGATGCTTTCTTGCCAAAACGTCTTAACGGCCGAAAATCTTCGAGATATGCCCAACAACTTGGTCTGTAAAGTTGGGGGGATGGTGGTCACGCGACAACGTCCCGGCACCGCAAAGGGCTTTGTGTTTTTAACGCTCGAGGACGAAACGGGCCTCGTAAACGTGATCGTGCGGCCGGACATCTACGAACGGTACCGCCGGACCATCCGGCAGTCCATGTCGCTCATCGTCGAAGGAAAGCTGCAAAAGGAAAGCGGCTGCACAGACCTCTTGGCCCGGAAAGTGTGGGCGTTTGATACCGGACATACGGTCATCGGCGTCCGTTCGCGTAATTTTCATTAAGGAAACGGCAAAACGTGTGTAGTGCCGCCCGTTTGGGGTAACTTTACAAGCGCATGGCTAACGAATTCGCACTCCAAACGCAAGACCGTGAGCTCCTGCTGCTGCAAGCCCAAGATGCGCTCAGCATGCATCAGGTCTGGGTCGCCCGCGGGCGCGCGCATATCAATGGCCAATCCATGAATCTACCGGCCGATTTTGTAAAGAACGAAGACCTTTGCCCCATCGGCGCGTGGCTGCGCGAGCGACTGGACCCGAAGCTGCGCGAGATCCCCCTGTACGAACGAAGCAATTTGGCGCACGTGAATTTCCACATCGCGCTCGACGCGCTCTTTGCCCAGCCACCCGGGCACACGCGAGCCGAGCACCGGGACTCTTTCAATCAGACCGATCGGGACCTCACCACCATTCTCCAAGAGTGGGTCGCGCTTGGACTGCCGCCGCAGCGCGGCTAGTCGTGGGCGATAGGGCATGACGCGTAGTGGTGCTCGTAACAATAGGTGATCAAGGGTTTCATCGGCGTCGCCGGGTCGGGAACGTAATCGGCTAGTGGGCCTAAGAGTGGAATTTTTTCGCGGAGCCCGCGCGCAAAAGGATCGTTGGCGGCGAGATAGCGCACCGGCCACGGCACGATGCCACTCTCGGCCGTGCCGTCTGGGTACGTGACTTCATACCGTAAGTAATAGTAGGTATACGGTCCCACATGCCACGTACGCACCGGCTCTAAATATCCGTCACCGTGCGAAAAGGACGGGCTTGCGGCGTAGGCGTTGGCAAAATGCTTTGGTTGGGCCGCGGTTTGCCCGCTTTGCGAATTGGCGACCGGATCGTTGGCGGATCGGGCTTTAGCGATGGTCTTCGCAAACTGCTGTTCCTGGATTCCGATCGTTTCCGGCGTAAGAGCCGTCGTCGTCTTCGGCCGCGAGAGGGCGGCGTGCGCGTCGTTGCGTGCCAACTCGTGGTGCTGCACGCGCGCCGGTAGGGGATGATGTTTGGTGGTAGCGGCAGCGCGCGGTGCGGCGCGTTGCGCAACGACGACCGGCAGGGTTTTCGCTACGTGGGGCGGGCTCGTGGGCTGGTGAATCGAGGTGCGCGTCGAAATGGTGACGAGCGACTCTCGAGCGCCGTATCGCGCTTCGCGCGTGTGCGAAAGGGTGATGAGCGCCAGCAGTGCAGGCCACAAAAGCGCGTGCAGAAGTGCGGATGCGACAAATGCGCGTCGGAGGCGCCGGCGATCCGACCTGCGATTAGAAGTAACGTAACCCCGCGCGTTCGAGAATCGCCCGGCCGGGACCATGCAAGATGAACGCTTCGAATGTTCGCGCGGCCTGCGGGTGCGGTGCGTCGCGCAGGACGGCAATGGCGTAACGGATTTTCCCGTTAAGGCTGGCGGAGCCCGGCAATTCTATAGCCGGAATGTGCTCGGCGATGGTTTCGGTGGAGTAAAAGAATGCGGCGTCGAGATCCCCCGTCTCTAACCGAACGTTCAGCGTCTCTTCGGGAAACATCGCCTCGCGAGCCAAGACATCGGCCCCGGCGCCGCCGTGTGCGCTGCGCGCGAGAAGGCCGAGGCTCGTCACGGTACGGGCGCCCTTGGGGTCGAGAGCCGGATCCGAGCGTCCAATTCGTAGACGCGCGTCTGAAAGCAGCGACCAAACGGTGCCATGGCCGCCGGCCACATGTTCGAACACCTGCCGATACCTTGAGCGTTTCGAGTAGCCCAGAACCAACCGTGTCGAACCAAAGACCGCGAACGTGTCAACGTGTCCTCCGCTCTTTCCTTGACGCAGCTCTTGCATCAACGCCGGGTCGGCGCTAATGAAGACGTCGGGCGTGAGCAGCCCCGCGGCGATGAGGTGTGCCAGTCCTTTGCTGCCCTTTGGCTCGCCTTCGAACCGAATTCCACGCTTCGCTAGGAGCGCGGACGAAATCGGACCCTGCATGGTCGATGCCAGCGATGCAGCGTAAGCGACCGACACGGACCGTTCCGGCGTGGCGCCTAAGAGCAGGCTCACGAACATGAGAACGAGGTTCAGAGGCATGTCCGGCCAGTTATTCGGGGAAAAGACATTCCCTAGGACCGTAGCGAACATTACTGGCAATTCTCTGGGGGAAATAAGAAAGTTTAATGCAGGCGCAAGTAATGCATGAATCGACGACGGGCGAAGAACGCGGCGCAAACCATCGCAACGGCCGGGCCCTAACGAAAACGTTTATTTGGGTCGGTGTGGCGGGGCTTTCGGCCGCGCTTGCTTTCGCCGTCGTGCGCGCCATGCTCGCGCGGCAGCCGTCCGATCCCACGAGCCAACGGATTCAGCACCTCATTGACGAGGCCAATCAGCTGCTCAAAACCCTTGACGACCAGCGAAACACCGGCTAAAGAACGCCGCGAGCCGGCCCTCGCCCCCGGCAACGAAGTTGAAGTCGATTTCACCGATCTGCTAGCAAACGGACAAGCCGTAGGACGAACGGCGGGCATGGTGTTGTTCTGCTTCGGCCCGTTGCCCGGAGAACGCGCGCGTGTCAGGGTGCAATCGATCAAGCCAAAGTACGCCGTGGCGAAACTGCTGCAGTTGCTCACGGAATCGCCAGATCGGACCAAGCCCTTTTGTCCGGTATTTGGAACGTGCGGGGGCTGTCAGACGCAACATCTCGGTTACGCAGCGCAGCTTCGATGGAAGCGCGAGGTCGTACGAGGCGCGCTAACACGCATCGGCGGCTTCTCGGAGGTTAACGTTCGCGAGACCGTGGGGATGGCGAACCCTCGGGCGTATCGCAACAAAATGTCGCTCGTGGTGGACGTGCGCGGCGCAAAGACGCGCCTGGGGTTTTACCAGCAGCGGTCGCATGCGATCGTACCCATCGATGGGTGCCCGATCATGACGCCGCAACTCGACGCCCTGATCTCACGCCTGAACGTGGCAAGCGCACGGGAAGAAACGCGGCCGGCCTTCGCACGCGCGCGTCACATCGTGGCACGCTCGGCCGGCGAAACTGGTGGTGCGGCCGTGACCTTCACGACGCGGGTTCCGGATACCGGAGTTGAAAAAAGTGCGCGGTTCTTGATGAACGCGCTTCCCGGCACGGTTGGAATCAGCAATTCCTTCGACCTTGCAAATGAGAACGCGATCGTGGGTCGAGCTCAGCGATCGGTTGCGGGAAGTCCCGAAATCGAAGAAGAGATTCTCGGCGTGCGATACCGCGTCTCCGCAGGCTCGTTTTTTCAAGTCAATGTCGAGATCGTCGCACAAATATTCGAACACCTTCGCCCAAAATTGAATGCCAAGCCCAACATCGTCGATCTGTATTGCGGCGCCGGTACGTTTGCACTGTTTTTTGCAAAACACGGCTGTACGGTATTTGGCATCGAAGAAAGCCGCAAAGCCGTAGAAGAAGCCAATGCGAACGCACGGCTTAACTGCCTGCACGGCTTGGTGGACTTTCGCTCAGCCAAGGTTGAAAACGCGCTAAATGCTCCGGCGGCAAAGCGCGCCTTGCACGCGGCGGACGTGGTGTTCTTGGACCCCCCTCGTAAGGGCTCCGACGCCGCTACGCTGGAGGCGGTCGCCGCCGCGCAGGTCCCGTCGGTCTGGTATCTCTCCTGCGATCCGGCTACGCTAGCCCGGGATTTAAAGTTCCTCGCCGAAAAAGGCTATACGTTAAACGAAGCGATGCCATTCGACATGTTCCCGCAGACCGGTCACGTCGAAACGCTCGCAATCCTCTCTCACCATGCTTCACCCACGTCCGGAGCCACGCTTGCCAGCCAATAAAATCGACATCCGCTACGTTGCCAAACTCGCGCGCATCGCGCTGACCGAAGAAGAAGTGGAGAATTTCGGACGTCAGCTTGGCGCTCTGCTCGGGCACGTCGACGTACTGAGCAAGCTGGACACCGCTTCGGTCCCGGCAACGGCCCAGGTCATCGAATCGCGCAACGTTGAGCGATCCGATGACGAGCGCCCCTGCCTCGATCGCGAGCGGCTTTTGCAAATGGCACCGCATCGCTCGGGAGCCTTTTTTCGCGTCCCTCGCATTATCGCCGAGGAAGGCTAGCGCGCGATGTCGCTGCACGAACGCACTGCCGCCGAGATCGCGGCGCTGGTCCGCGGACGCTCGGTATCCGCGCGCGAGGTCACGGAAGACGTGCTCGCACACGTCGAGGCGACGGATGGACGCATCGGGGCCTACCTCACCGTTCTTCACGATCTCGCGCGGGCGATGGCCGATCGCGTGGACGAACGCGTGAAGTCGGGCGAACACTTACCGCTGGCGGGCGTTCCGGTCGCGGTCAAAGACAACATGTGTCTCGATGGCACGCGCACGACGTGCGCTTCGAAAATTTTGGAACACTGGATCGCGCCGTACACGAGCACCGCCGTTGCGCGGATTCTCGACGCGGGCGGAATTCCGATCGGAAAAACCAATCTCGACGAATTTGCCATGGGCAGCTCGTGTGAAAACTCGGCGCTTGGCATAACGCGAAATCCTTTCGATCCGGCACGCGTCCCGGGTGGCTCCAGCGGCGGATCGGCCGCGGCCTGCGCGTCGTACGAAGCGGCCATTGGTTTGGGGAGCGACACGGGCGGTTCCATTCGCGAGCCCGGTGCATTTTGCAACGTGGTGGGATTTAAACCTACGTACGGACGTATCTCGCGATACGGCCTGATCGCCTTTGCTTCGAGTCTGGATCAAATCGGGCCGCTTGCGCGAACGGTCGAGGACGCCGCGCTGGCATACGATGCGATGGCGGGCAAAGACCCGTGCGACGCGACCTCGCTCGACGTTGTGGTGGAACCCACCGCGCAGTCACTGCGTACGGATGTACGCGGCCTACGCATTGGGATCGTCAAAGAATTCGCTACCGCAGCCCTTGGACCCGAAGCGGACGCACTTTACCAGACCGCGTACGCCGATCTCGAACGGCTCGGTGCGACGCTCGTCGACGTGTCGCTTCCAACCGCGGACTACGGAGTGGCCACGTATTATCTTATCGCGCCGGCAGAGTGTTCCAGTAACCTGGCGCGCTTCGATGGCGTACGCTATGGCCTTCGGGTAGACGGTGCGGATGTCGGGGAAATGTATGAAAAGACGCGCGCCGCAGGGTTTGGACCCGAAGTCAAACGCCGCATTTTGATCGGAACGTACGCCTTATCGAGCGGGTACTATGACGCCTATTACGTTCGAGCGCAAAAGGCACGCACGCTTATCGCCGAAGATTTCAAGCGGGCTTTCGAACGTTGCGATCTCATCGCTTCTCCCGCGGCAAGCTGCCCGGCGTTCGGGTTTAACGCCAAGAGCGATCCGTACAGCATGTACCTGATGGATTACTACACGATTCCGATGTCGCTCGCGGGATTGCCCGCGCTCTCCGTCCCCTGCGGCTACGCGAAAGGTGATGCCGAATCCGGGACGCCTATGCCGATGGGGTTGCAACTCGCCGCACCGCTTTTCGGCGAGAAGATCCTTCTCGGTGCGGCGCACGCATACGAGCGCGCGACGCAGCACGCATCCAAGCGGCGACCGCTGGAAGCCGTTGCTTCATGACGGTAGCGCAGCGCGAACGCTACGAAGCGGTCATCGGCATCGAGTGTCACGTGGAGCTCAAAACGAACAGCAAGATGTTTTGCGCCTGCCCCAACCGGTTCGGTGGCGAGCCGAATACGAACGTGTGTCCGGTCTGCATGGCTTTGCCGGGATCCTTACCAGTACCAAACCGCGTCGCCATCGAGCACATGGTTCGCTCGGGACTTGCATTCGACGCTGAAATTCCGGCTTTTTCAAAGTTCGATCGCAAGAACTACTTCTATCCGGACATGCCGAAGGATTATCAGATTTCGCAGTTCGATATGCCGTTGACGCAAGGCGGTACGGTGCGGTATTGGCTGGAAGACGGAACGGTGAAGACGTGCCGCCTCACGCGCATCCATCTTGAGGAAGATACGGGGAAATCGTCGCATGCCGGCTCTGGAGACGGCCGGATCGCGGGCAGCCAGTATTCGCTGATCGACTTCAACCGTGCCGGCGTCCCGTTAATGGAATGCGTTTCGGAGCCGGACATACGCAGCGCCGATGAAGCGGTCGCATATATGGAGGCGCTCAAACGCACGTTCGTCCTCCTGGGTGTCAGCGACGTTAAAATGGAGGAAGGCTCGCTGCGGTGCGATGCTAACGTGTCTCTTCGAACCGTTGGCGCGACCGAGTATGGCACGAAGACGGAAATTAAGAACATGAATTCGTTCCGCTCCGTGCATCGCGCGATCGAAAGCGAAATTGCTCGGCAGGTTGGCGTGCTCGAAGCCGGCGGCCGAATCGTTCAAGAAACGCGTGGCTGGGACGAAGCCGCCGGAACAACGCATTCGATGCGGAGCAAAGAACAGGCCCACGACTACCGGTATTTCCCCGACCCGGACCTCGTACCGATGCAGGTGGATCGCGCGATGGTCGAGCGGATTCGAGCGGGGATGCCCGAGCTTCCGCCGATTCGGTTCGAACGCTACACCGGCGACTATGGATTCACCGTCAAACAGACCTCGCAGCTGCTGGATAATATGGAGCTAGCGGCGTATTTTGACGCGTGCGTGCGAGCCAGCGGAAACGCACAGCAAAGTGCGAATTTCGTTCTCGGTGACCTTTCGCGATTGGCGAACGAGTCGGGTATGCCCGTCCATCGTTCGCCGGTTACGCCCGAACTGCTGGCCGAGCTGATCGGGTTAGTTGACGCGAAAGCAATTAACTCGAAGATCGGCAAGGAGCTCTTGGAGCGCATGTGGCGCGGCGAAGGTTCGCCACGGGCCATCGTAGATCGCGAAGGCCTCTCGCAAACGAGTGACGCTGGTGCGATCGAAGCGTTCGTTGACGAGACGCTGGCCGCCAATCCGAAAGCTGCTGCCGAGTACCGTTCCGGAAAAACGAACATTCTCGGCTTTCTGACGGGGCAAGTCATGAAGGCGTCGCGGGGAAAAGCGAACCCACAGCTCGTGCAAGACCTTCTCAAGCAAAAATTGGACTAATGGAAACGGCCGACGCGCGAACGCTCGAGACGCTCGACTTCGCGCGCGTCCGCGAGCGCGTTGCGTCAAACGCGCGCTCCGAGCGTGGGAAAGAGCGGGCGGCGGAGTTAGCCCCGTTGCGCGATCTCGCTCGCGTCCGCTTCGAGCAGTCGGCGACCTCGGCAATCCGCGACCTGGTCGAATCGAACGACATGCACGTTTTGCCCGCGCGCGATACAGCGCGTATGACCGGCGCGGCGCGGCGCGGCGCGGCGCTTGACGCAAGCGACGTGCGAGCCGTAGGTGAGGCCCTGGCCGCAGCTGCCGAGGCCGCGAACCGGACAAAGGCTTCCGACAATCCCATACTGATCGAAATCACAGGCCCGTACCGGCCGTTGCAGACCCTCGCGCGGTCCATCCTCGATGCCGTGGACGAACGCGGAGCCGTACTGGATCGCGCCTCGCCTGCACTTATGCGCATACGCAAACGATACGCTCAAGCGCAGGTGGATGCGCGCGATCGCGTGAGCGCTTTGCTTCGCTCCGCAAAGTACGCAAAAGCCATTCAGGATTCTATCGTAACGATCCGCGAAGGACGGTTCGTCGTCCCGATCAAGGCGGAGTTCGCGGGCGAGGTTCCCGGCATCGTCCACGACACCAGTTCGAGTGGTCAGACGTTGTTCGTCGAGCCGTTGAGTGCGTTGGATGCCAACAATAGCCTGCGAACGCTCCGGCTCGAGGAAGAACGAGAAATTGCCCGCATTCTGGCCGCCTTTGCGCGCGCGATCGGCGACGAGGCCGAGCAGATTGAAGCGAACGTGGACGTCCTCGCCCGGATCGACGTTCTCGTCGCCAAGGCAACGGTGGCGCGGGCAATGGATGCCGTCGAACCGGAGATCGCCGATGCAGCGGTTCTCGACG
This sequence comes from Vulcanimicrobiota bacterium, assembly GCA_030853005.1. Lineage (GTDB taxonomy): Bacteria > Vulcanimicrobiota > Vulcanimicrobiia > Vulcanimicrobiales > Vulcanimicrobiaceae > JALYVW01. Next base: position 3,624 of record JALYVW010000037.1, on the reverse strand, counting down.
TCGCCGAAGGGCGGCACCCCCTGCTCGGGGAGCGGGCGGTTCCGCAATCCATCTCTATCGATGAGAGCAGACGATTTATCGTTATTAGCGGGCCGAACATGGGCGGAAAAACGGTCGCCCTTAAAATGGTCGGCTTGTTTGTCATGATGGCCTACAGTGGGATGCATCTGCCCGCGGCGAGGAAGACGCGGATTGGGTGGTTTACGCGCGTCATAACCGACATCGGCGACGAACAGTCGATCGCCGCGAACGCATCGACATTTTCGGCCCATTTGGACCGAATGCGCGACATACTGGGGAATGCCGATTCGCGTACCCTCGTGCTGATCGACGAAATCGGCGGCGGGACCGAGCCTGCGAGCGGAGCCGCCCTAGCGGTGGCGATGTTGGAGCGTTTGCTCTTCGCGCAATCCAGCGGAATCGTCACCACCCATTCGACCGAGCTGAAATTGTTTGCGAGCGCCACGGTCGGAATTGCCAACGCCAGTGTTCGCTTCGATCCCCAAACATTTGCGCCGACCTATCAGTTAGACATCGGCATGCCAGGGCAATCGCTGGCTTTCCCGCTCGCGCGCACCCTCGGCATCGACGGGCAGCTCATAGCCCGGGCCGAAGCCCTGCTTTCGGATCGCGAACGTGAGTATGAAAAAGCCCTGGAAGAACTCGCCGTGGCCAACGCTCGACTGCAGCAGACACACGACGTACTCGCGACGGAACGCGAGCACGTTCGGTTGGAGCGAACGCAGATGCTGAGCGATGCGGCGGCCTTGGATAGCGAGCGTCGAGAGTTCGGGCAACGCGCCGAGGAGCGGCTGCAGCAGGGGCTACGGGATTTCGCTGCGGAGTTGGAACGGCGCGCCGGCGAAAAGACGCGCGCAAAAATAACCAACGCTCAAAGTGCGCTCCTGTCGCGCACGCTGGATGCCGTTCGCAGCGACCTCCACATTTACGCAGATGTGCCGACGCAAGAACAGCGCGCCGGCCTCTGCGTCGGCGATGCGGTGCGCGTGTCATCGTACGGACAGGAAGGGCGAATTCTCGAGGACTTTGGGGATACGGTCCTCGTGGCTATCGGATCGATGAAGACGGTCGTTGCGAAAACCGATGTCGTGCCAAGCTCGCTCGAGCAATCGAGGAACCGCTCCAGGCCGCGGGACCAAGCCGGATCGGCAAAATTGGAAGCGGCCCAGCGCACGTCACTAGAGTTGGACGTTCGTGGTAAGCGCTATGTCGAGGCCGAGCCACTGGTGGACCGTTGGATCGACGAGGCGGCTTTGGGAGGCGTCGAATCGCTGCGGCTCATTCACGGTAAGGGTACGGGCATGCTCGGGCGCGGACTCCAATCCTACCTTCGGGAGCATCCGGGCGTCGTCAACGTGCGGTACGGGGATGAGAACGAGGGAGGCGGCGGCGTAACGGTTTTTGAATTGCGGTAAGGCGCAATGACGGAAGAAGAATTACTCGCCGGTTTCGATCATGTCGAGACGCGTTCGGAATTTTCGGCTCGCCTTCTTGAAGGCAAGTCACTTACCGTAAAGCTCGGACTCGATCCGACATCCTCGGATCTGCATCTGGGACACGCCGTTGTCCTGCGGAAAATGCAAGAGTTTGTTGAGGCCGGTCACGATGTCGTGCTTCTGATCGGCGATACAACAGCGAGCATCGGCGACCCATCGGGGAAAAACGAAACCCGCCCACCGCTCTCGGTAGATCAAATTGAAGCCAACATGAAGACGTACACGGAGCAGGCGGGGAAGGTGCTCGACATGGGGCGCGTGCGATTGCGGTACAACTCCGAATGGCTGCGCGGTCTCCAACTTGCGGACCTGTTAAAGCTCCTATCGCAAGTAACGGTAGCGCAGATGCTGGCTCGCAACGATTTTGAAGCCCGCTACAAGAGCGGGACGCCGATCTCGCTGCACGAATTTTTGTATCCCGTCGCGCAAGCGTACGATTCTGTGGCGTTGAAAGCCGACGTCGAACTTGGCGGCAACGACCAACTCTTCAACTTGCTGATGGGGCGCGAATTTCAAGCCCACGCCGGACAGCGTCCACAAATCTGCATGACGGTCCCGCTGCTCGAAGGTCTCGACGGCGAGAAGAAGATGTCGAAGTCCACGGGCAACGCCGTCGGACTTACGGAACCGCCGAATGTGCAGTTTGGTAAGCTGATGTCGATCCCCGACGCACTGATTGTGCGGTACGCGAGCCTGGCCGCCTTTCAAGAAGTCGACGCTTCGGCGCATCCGATGGCGCAAAAGAAAGTCCTTGCCGAAACAATCGTGACACGATACCACGGCTCCGACTCAGCACGAGCAGCTCGCGACTATTTCGAGCGAACGGTGCAACAGCGCGAAATCCCGCAAGACGTTCCGGAAATGCGCCTCGGCGATGCCCGCCGGATTACGGATTTGCTCGTTGCTGCGGGATTCGCGGAAAGCAAACGCGCGGGCGAGCGACTTATCTCTCAAAATGGGGTAAAGGTGGATGGTATACTCGTGACCGACCCCAAAGCACCTTGGTCCGCGGATGCACCGGCGACGTTGTCGGTGGGCTCGCGTAAATTCGTTCGCGTTCTCCCAAACGAAAGGTAGCCATGGCCGACCCCGCCGTCACCTACACGGCTTCGAGCCCCCCCATTCGCGGGAAGAAGTTCGTCTGCAAGCGATGCAAACGCGAGTACAATTACCCTCATGCCGGCGATCCACCCATTCGCTGCGAGTGCGGCTGGTGGTATGAAAACGCGGGCGGCAAGATCAAGGAAGCCTTCTGGCAGCGCATCGATCCCTACCGCGACCCGCCCCCTAGGCTTTTCCCAACCGACTAATCAGCTCCACGATTTCGCCGCTCGTAAAGATGAAATTTTTCTTACAGCATTCGCACGTTGCGTCCGTCTGCGGACGTTCGTTCCCCATCTTCTGTAGCTCGTCGGAGCCCAGTCCGAGTAATGCGATTTCGACTTTGTCGCGGGTGCACCGGCAGGCGAACTCAAGATCCATCGTGCGCATGGAGCGCAGATTCGCGTCTCCCGACAAGGCGCGAACGAGCGCTAAGGCATCTGCGCCCTCGGCGATCATCGTGGTAACGGGAGGCATAGCGTTCGCACGACGCTCGAGCTCCTCGATCGCCTTTTCGTTGGCGCCCGCAAGAACTTGAGCGATGATGCCGCCGGCGGCAACCACGCCTTGCGGATTTGCAAGGACCCCGAGCGCCACCACCGACGGAATTTGTTCGCTATCGACGAGATACGAAGCGAGGTCCTCCGCGATCTCGCCGGAGTAGAGCGGAACAATTCCGACGTAGGGCTGCCCGATCTCGTACGACTTCGTAACCTGGAGGGAACCTTTTCCCACCGCGCCGGCGACGTCGAACTTTCCGCGCTCGTTTAATGGGAGTTCGGCATGGGGCACTTTCGCGTATCCGCGCGCTCCGACCGTGTCTTCGCCGACCAGCCAGGCGTCGGCAACCGCGCTGCGCAAGGGACCTTCGCCGCTAATTTGCAGTGAAATACGCTCGCTTTGTTTGAGCGACGTCCCCAAGAGTGCGGCTCCCGTTACAAGCCGTCCAACCGCAGCGGTGGCCGTAGGGCTCAGCGAATGACGGCTTTGCGTTTCGCGCACGAGT
>JALYVW010000101.1 GCA_030853005.1 Vulcanimicrobiota bacterium | reverse complement strand
GACTTATGAACGGCGTCGCATTCGGCATCGGTTCCGCACTCGTTGCGGTCGTCGGCCTCGTCGTTGCTCGCGACGGGGCGGCCACGGCGCTGATGCAAGTGAGCGTGTTGCCGATTGCGTGTGCGCTTGCGTACGTTTTTGTGGGTCGGCGCGGACACGGCGGTGGGGCCGCCGCTCAAGCCGCTACGTAAGGGCCGAAAGCAGTTCCAGGGCCTGGTTGTTGAGGCGTTGCTCATAGACTTTGTGGTGGGTAAGGTAGAAAAGCGCCATAATCTTGAGTACGAACCGGTGTGCGTGCGCGTCGGGAAGAGATCGGAATTTGCGGCTTGCCCGTAATGCCAGCAGATGAGCCCGGCGGCGGAAGACCTCGAACGATGGATAGCATGACGCGAGGTTGAGCTCGTTGTGTTGCGCGTCTTCGTCGCGATCGATAAAGGCATCTAAGAGCACATGCAGGGCCGCTGTTTCCGGAAAGTACGCGGCATAGGTTCGGATCGCCGTTTCGGTGCGACCGGCAAATATCGCGAAGAGTGGGCCGTAAATGTGGAACTGGGAGCCCGTCGCTGCGGCGAACTCGAACCAGGTGAGGTCGCCCGCGATCTCGCGGTTGCGATCGTACCAGTCGCGACAGGCGATCTCGCGTTCTCCCGGCGGCAGGTGTTTGTAGGTTTGCAAATCGGCGTACAATTCCGCAGCTTGTCGGAAGGCTGGGGCGATTGCCGGATAGCCCTGAACGGAGCCGAGTTGCGCGCGGACCTCGTCGACGAGTCCGTCGAGGTAGCCGCCGTCGTCGCCCGGGGGACCCAAGTCGTAATAGGTGCGCTTAGGCGCCCACGGATCGAGCGCGTCGGCGAGCGCGCGATGCAGAACGGGATAAGCCGCTACGGGAACGTTCGGATGCCGGTCGGAAAGATTGTCGAGATAGTCGTAAATGCTTTCGAGCGGCGCGACGACCCGCACGTAGCGCTCCCGGCGCTCCGCGCGCAAAAACGTTCCCAAGACCGCAGCGCCGGCGACGTGATACGCTTTTGAATGGATAGAAACGAGCGCTTGTTCGCGCAGATGTTCGTCGGGAATCCCCCGTGCACGCGCTTCAATTCTGCCGAGGGCCGCACTTGCCAGGGGGACAACTTTGCGCAAGAAGCGCGCGAACGCGATTGCACCGCCGGGGCCGAAGCGGAAAAGCGCGCGCAGACGGCTTGGGCTACGCAGCACGTTGCGCACCGCCCAGCGAACGTCGCTTTCGATCACCTAAATGCCGCCGACGAACCGTCCGGGATTGAGAATCCGCTCCGGGTCGAAACGGCGCTTGAGGGCGCGCATGCGTTCGATGGACGTGGGCGGCTCGCCCCAAACCGCAAGGCCGTCGCGTAGCGGTGCATTTCCGGATACGATTGTGGCGTACGGCTCGATGCCATGCACCGCGCCGTCGAAGGCTTTGATTTTGGCAGCAAAGGCGCGCGTGTCGCGATCGCTGACGCGCACGAAAACATCGCCGTTCATGGCATCGAGAAGGACGTCGGTGAAGAGTTCGTGCGCGTGCGCGAGGTCGCGCATCTTCACGGCCCGTTCCAGCGGATGTGTTACGGTTCCGATCACGCGGTAGGTGACGGAGCGCTCCGCAACAGAGGCGATCGTGGCGTCTACGACACGCTGGAAACAGTCGCGCGCGCCCGCATCGACGATATGGGTGTCGGGAACGCCCGCACGCCCGAGTGCCGAACGCAAGTCGCGTGTGGCGCGCTCGAGCAGCGCTTCGGAGCCTTCAAAATAGATGACGGCACGCCCGTCGATTCCGTCTTCACCGTCGACGCTGCGCCGAAATCCCTCCAGCAGAAACGCCGCAGCCGGCGGGATGTCCAGCGCGCGAACGTGCGCGAAGATCCGCGGCCGCGTACCCGCCGGAAGGGCCGCGAGAAAGGCGCGAGCGCGAGCCGGTACGGGCAGCGTCCGAAAATTGACTCGCGTGAGAATGCCGAGGGTTCCGAAAGAGCCGATATACAGTTTGCTCATGTCGTAACCGCTGACGTTTTTGACGACCATACCGCCGGAATGCACGAGCGATCCGTCCGCTAACACCGCGTGGGTGCCGATGACGAAATCGCGCGCACGGCTATAGCGATGGCGGCGCGGCCCGAGCCACCCTGCTGCGAGCGTCCCACCGACGGTTGCCGTCTTGGGTAATGGAGCGTCAAGCGGAACGAATTGCCCGCTCGCGCCGAGCGCCGCCTGGAGTCCCGCCAGGGTAAGCCCGCTCGCGACCGCACAGGTGAGGTCGCGCGCTTCGTGCTCGATGACGCCGTTTAAAGCGAGCGTCGAGAGTTCGATAGAGGGAGATGAAACGGGCCGCCCCATGGCGGCGAGCGTATTGCCGCCCCGAACGGCGAGCGAACCCGCAGATTCCGCGCACTCTCGCACCGTTTGCGCGACCTCTTCGTCGGTGCTCGGAGCGACCGACCGCATTGGAGCGATCATCGTGTTTCGGCGCACCCGATGCCGCTGGGGAAAATTTTTTCGGGGTTGAGGGCGCGCTGCGGATCGAAGACATCCCGCACGCGCGCCATGGCCGCAAGATCGTCGACGGTAAAGACAGCGGTCATTGCGCCGCGCTTCTCGTAGCCGATCCCATGCTCGCCGCTGATCGCTCCGCCCAGATCGATGGCGGCGCGTAAAATCGTGTTGCCGGCGTCGACCACGGCGCCGACTTGGCGCGCATCGCGGCGATCGTACATGATGAGCGGATGCAAGTTGCCGTCGCCGGCATGGAAGACGTTTCCGATGAGCAGAGCGTTTTCGCGCGCAGCATCCGCGACCACATGGATCATCTGCGGAAGCCGAGTCCGCGGGACGACGACGTCCTGCAGATAATAGTTCGGCGCATACTGCCCGATGGCACCCATGGCGCCCTTGCGCGCCGCCCATAATGCGTCGCGTTCGTCCGCCGCGTGCGCGGCACGCCAAGAAAGCGCGCCATGCTCCTTAGCGATCTTCGCCAGTGCCGCTTCGTATGCGTTCATGTCGTCTTCGAACCCGGCGCTTTCGACCAGTAGCACGGCGCCTGCGTCGACGGGATATCCGGCCGCGAACGTCCGCTCAACCGCTTTAACGATCAACGCATCCATGATTTCCAGTGCCGTCGGAACGATGCCCGCGGCTACGATGGCCGACACGGCTTCGGATGCGGTTTCAATATCGGCGAACGCTGCCACCCAAACGCGAACGGATTCGGGTGCCCGCAGAAGTCCGACCCACGCCGACGTGACGATGCCGAGCGTCCCTTCGCTCCCCACGATCGCACCCGTCAGGTCGTATCCCGGCTCGTCGACCGAGGTGGTGAAGACGTCACCGCCTTCGTCAACGATTTCGAGCGCTTGCACGTGATTGACGGTCTGCCCGTATGACAAACAGTGCGGTCCGCCCGCATTCGTTCCGATGTTTCCGCCGATCGTGCACGCTTTCTGGGATGATGGATCGGGTGCATAAAATAAACCGTGCGATGCGACGTGGCGCGAAAGGTCGAGATTGATCAAGCCGGGCTGAACCCGGGCTCGGCGGTTGGCGGTGTCCAGTTCGAGCACGCGATTCATGCGTGCGAAGGAAAAAACGACGCCGCCGAGCATCGGAGCCGCTCCTCCACACAGTCCGGTCCCGGCACCACGGGCAACGATCGGTTCCCGGCAATCGCGCGCGATTCGCACGGCGGCGCTCACGTCGCGCGTGGAAGCGGGAAGAACCACTGCGGAAGGTAGCCGACCCTGCGAGTACGCGTCGAAAGCGTACACCGAAAGATCTTCGGGCGCCGTCTTTACCGCATCGTCCCCCAATGCGTCGATGAGCCGCTCCTGCAACACGACCGTAGCGTTAGCCCGGGCAGAAACCGGAGCCTGCACTTTAACGGTAGAGCAAGTAGCGGGCGCGCAACGCCCGAAAGCGCTCGAGGCCCGCGGCCCAGCCGCTTTCTATGGCAGCGGCCGATTCACCCGAGAGAAGACCGCGGCGCAGCGAGTCGGTCCCCCAATCCGTGTCCAGCGCCTTGGCGCCGATGCGGATGGTAGAGGGCGAAATATCCCGCGCGGTGGTTAGCAACTCGACGGCGGTGCGAACCGCGGGATAGACTCGCGGATCGTAGACGACGAGTTCCACCCCGGCGATTTGCTGGTTCGCAAATCCACCGAAAAACGGCGACCAATATGCGGGGCGGAAATACACGCCGGGAATCGCTTTGGAATTGAGAACGCTCGCCAGCCGGTACGCATCGAGACCGATCGCGCCAGCGTAAGCGAATGGTTTGGTCGTTCCGATACCGCCGTTCATGCCTGCGTTATCGATCAAGCCCGTGGTCAGATAAACGATGCTGGTCTTCCATTCGGGAATATTCGGCGACGTCTGAACCCATTGAAGCCGGGTATCGGGCCACAACATCGAACGTTGCCATCCCCGCATGGGAATCACGCGCAACTTTGCGCCGACGCCGAAGGCGCCGTTAAAGAGGCGCGCCAATTCGCCCACGGTCATCCCGTGTCGCATCGCGATCGGATAGAGTCCGATAAACGATTTGTAGGCCGGATCGAGAACCGGACCGTCGATCAACGTGCCACCGACCGGGTTGGGCCGGTCGAGGACCCAGATTTCCTTGCCGTACGTTTTCGCCGCTTCCATCGCATAGGCCATCGTCGATACGAACGTGTATGGTCTTGCGCCGACGTCTTGGATATCGAAGAGCAACACGTCGACGCCGCGCAGTATCTCGGCGCTCGGATGTTTTTGCGGACCGTACAGACTGTAGACGGGCAATCCCGTGCGTTCGTCGGTGTACGAGGAAACGTAGGCGCCCGCCGGACGGTCGCCGCGCAGTCCGTGCTCGGGCGAATAGATGGCTCGCACGCAGATGTGCCCGTTGGCCTTGATCGCGTCGACGATATTGATCAGGCGGGACGTTACCCCCGTTTGGTTGGTGATGACGCCGACGCACCGGCCATGCAGATCTCGCCACGTGTGCGAAAGAAAGACTTCGTCGCCCAGCGTCACGCGTGCCGGCGGCAGGGAGCCTCCCTTTGCCAGTCCGCCCAACAGCATCGCGATGCCGAGCAGGAGTGCGATCGTCGACTTATACAAAAGTGGCCTCCACCGTTAAGGGAATGAGCGAAGCCTCGCGGGCGCGACGGAAGAGTTCCACGACCGCTGCGCGTCCTTCGTCGCCCAGATCATCGCTATACGCGTTGACGTAAAGATCGATATGTTTGCGCATGACCGCTTCCTCCATCTCAAACGCGTGCTCGCGCACGTAGGGCATGATCGCGTCTTCGTGGGTACGCGCGTACTGAAGGCTCGACTGAACGGCAGCGTCAATCCTCCGAGCGTCGTCAACATCGATATCGTTACGCACGAGAATTGCCCCGAGTGGAATCGGCATTCCGGTCGTTCCTTCCCACCATCGGCCGAGGTCTGCAATCTCGACTAAACCATGATCCGCGTACGTAAAGCGCGATTCATGAATGATCAATCCGGCATCGACGGCGCCGTCGGCAACGGCGTCGCAAATGCGATCGAAACGCATGGGCACGATGGGTGGCGTCGTCCCGAGCGCCAAGCGAAGCAAGAGATATGCGGTCGTCGCCTCGCCGGGAATGGCGATGGTGCGCAAGGCGAAATCCCGCAATGCGGTACCGCTCGGTGGGCGCGCAACCACGAGCGGCCCACATCCGCGACCAAGGGCTCCCCCCGAGCGCAGAATGCGGTAACGGTCGGCGAGGGCGGGAATGGCCCCATAACTCACTTTAATCACGTCGTATTCTCCCGCCATAGCGCTGCGGTTTAATGCGTCGATGTCGGCAAGGTGGACGTGCAC
>JALYVW010000004.1:18912-41771 GCA_030853005.1 Vulcanimicrobiota bacterium | reverse complement strand
CAGTTGATCCGGTCGTTCCCTCGATATCGGTCAGAATCGCTCGCGCGCGAAGGCGAAGACTCAAGGGTCCAACTTCGGAAAACGTTCGGCTATCGGATCGCCGGTGAAATTCGCGACCCATCCGTCTTTGCTCGTAAACAGGCGAATGGCCGTAAACTCCGGATCTGGGCCCATGTCGAACCAGTGTTTCGTTCCCTCCGGAACGCTAATGAGGTCGCCGCGCACGCACACGGTCTGGAACACTTTTCCGCCGGCATGCAGATAAAACGCGCCGCGGCCTTCGACAAAAAAGCGGACTTCATCTTCGGAATGCGCGTGCTCGTTTAAAAACTTCGCGCGGATCGGCGCGGTGTCGGGCGTCCCACGTTCCAAACGCAACACGTCGACGGCGGCGTATCCACATTCGCGCTGCAGCCGCTCGATGCTCGTGCGGTAGGCACCAATAACCGTTTCCTGATCCGCTCCGGACGGAAGCTCCGCATCGGCGGACCAACGCTCGAACGTGACGCCAATGTCGCGCAGAGCTTTGGCAATCTCGCTGCCTTCGCTCGTTTCGACGAGCGGTTTCGTCCCGTCGTTTTCGTCGAATACGCGCAGGACCGACGTCATCGTTACGGTCATCGAGTCACCCTCCATTCTTCCAACTGACATTCGAGGAGAAATTCGAGCCCTTCCAGGTGGCGCCTGGCATCGCGCATCGTCGCGCCCCACGCGTAGATGCCGTGGCCGGCGAGCAAGTACCCCGGGAACGGGTCGGCCTGCAGCACCCGTGCCTCGATACGCTCCGCGAGCGAAGCCGTGTCCTGGGCGTTACTAAAAACCGGAACGCGCAGAGGATGCTCGTGGGTTGCAAATCCTTCGATCGTTTTGTGCATCTCGTATCCGTCGAAAGACACCGCGCCTTCGCGTTCGCACAAGCGCGACAGAACGGTGGCTGCGACCGAATGGACGTGCAAGATCGCACCGACAGACGCGTCGGATTTGTAGCGCGCGACGTGCAGCGGCGCTTCTGCGGAAACGCCGGGCGGAAGCGGCTCGTCGAGCGAGATCATCGCAATATCGCGCTCGGCGAGATCGCCTTTATCGGCCCCGGAGCGTGTGATCGCAATGGAGCGTTCGTCGAGACGCCGCGAAAAATTGCCGCTGGTTGCCGGAACCCATCCCCGCGAGGCGGCGAATCGCCCCACCGCGGCGATCTCTTCGAACGCTTCGGAAGCGGTGGTTTTAAACATCCAGTCCCGGAACGGTGAATGAAACGATCTCGTGCTGCTCGCGGTGGTTCGTCCAGAAGTGTCTGCCGTCGTATGCCAGCGCGCGCGCCGCAAACGGAATGGTCGCGACATCGCGCGATACCGGCGATCCGTCGCGCGCGTCCACGTGCGTCAAAAAATACTCGTTGCCCCGTTCGTCGTCGGTGGTCACCAAATAGAAGCAGCCTGCCACGACCACTTGTCCGCAGATTCCGTGCGGGACGTCAATCGTCGTTCCAACGTTGCCCTCATCGTCGAGCGAGAGGATCCGTCGGTTATACCATTGGCTCACGTAAAGGCGGTCGCCATCGTACCCCAGCTGCGAGCCGGTCTCGTCCGGGCAAACGATCGCGTGGTTCTTCCGAAACCCGTGCCCCGGAACGAACGGCCGGATCACGCGCTTGTCATCCTCGGTTTCCCCGCAAATGACGCGTAGCTCGTCCCCGACCACCGTCATGCCCCAGGGCTTGCCGGGAGCTTGCGCTTCCTCGCGCACCGTCCACGTTGCCGGATCGATGGCGTAGATGCGTTCGGTGTCGATCGAACCCATCCATAAACTCTGTCCGTCGAACGCTAGCGCCTGGGGCCGCGGTGCGGGCGACGACATCCGCAAGACTTCTTCTATACTCTTCATCGCCCGGTTCTTACCAGAGCCGCCCGGCCGTCCCTTTGCGAAGCAAGCGCGCGGTCCGCGCCGTTAGCATCGAGCAACCCGAAGGGAACCAGATTTTCGTACCGTCCGGTGCGCGCGTCGAAAAATCCATCGCGGAAAAGCCCTTCTCGCCGGAATCCGGCGCTTTCGGCCAAGTGAGTGATGCGCGCATTGCTTTCCCGAATTTCCAGATAGATGCGGTGCGCGCCGCACTCGCGGAAGGCGTGCTCGATACCCCAGGCCAGCGCGAAGCGCCCGGCTCCGCGACCCGGAACCTCCGCGATGAGCACCCGGAATTCGAAGAGCCACTCGCGGTCGTCGATGAGAAATTGGCCGGCCGGCTCGCCGTTGCGCTCCAGAATAAAACTCTTCGCATTGGGGTCTTCTTGCGCGGCCCGCACCATATGCGCGTTGGGGGGATTGAACACGTCGCGCGCGTGCGGCAACGTAAAAAGGCGCGTGATGTAGGCGACATCGTCGTCATGCGCTTCGCGCATGGCATAGCTCACTGCGGCTCGGGACCGAGCGCTTCGGTGACGTCCGCGGTTTTTAACATTTCGCCCACAAGCGCATCTAGGGATGCAAACGTGCAAATGCCTGAGAGTACCGCGCGATCGCCCTGCGCGTTCCTCACGTCGAACGCTGGGCGCAGCTCGACACCCAGCTTCGCGAACGCTTGCGAGCTGCGATAGATGCGCTCGGCAACCACGGGACTACGCATCGCTCGATCGATTTCGACGGCATCGAGTTGCGCTACTTCTGCGGCCACACCGACGACTGCGTCCCGTTCGCCCATGGGCCTGCCTTCCAACATCGCTGCGCGCGCGATGCCCAATCGCACGCGATCGTCGCCCACGCCTAGCGCGCGGCAGGCCTCCACGGCTAAGTTCGCATGCGATGTTGAATCCTGATCGGACCGGCGCCAAGACGCGTTCAGGTGAACGCCGGTGATGTGTTCCAAGCGGCGGTAGTACCAGGCATACCCCTCAACCGGGTAGGGTAACGGACCGCCCTCGAACAACTGCGCGATGCGCCATTCCACCCGAACGCGCTCGCCGTATTTCTCGCGCACGGGCGCAAGTGCACTCGTGTCGGCAACATAGCACCACGACGAAAGCGCGTCGAAGTAATAGATGATATCGACGGTTTGCATTAGCGCCCGCAGAGATACGCTTCGAAACGTTCGGCGGAGAGCTGCATGCCCGCAAAAAACGGCCCGAACTCCGCATACTTCGCACTGGCTTCGTCGAAGCGCATTTCGTAAATGAGTTTCTTAAAGACCAGCGGGTCATTGGCGTATAAGTCGACGCCCCATTCGTAATCGTCAAAACCGATGGAGCCGGAAATCACTTGCGTGACGTGCCCGTGAAAGGTGCGGCCGATTTTTCCGTGGTCGAGCATCAGCTTGGCTCGCTCCTCGTAGGGCAGCGCGTACCAATTCACCGATTCGCCGCGTCGTTTATTCATGGGATAGAAGCAGACATAGGGCCGCGGCGGGATACGCGCCCATAAACGGCCCGCGTTGCGCGGGCTGATGGCTTGTTCGGCGAGCAGCGCGTCGAAGGCCGCATTCCACTCCGGAGAATTCGGTTTCAGCTCACGCCCCGCTAGCGTCTGGTGGATCTTTGCGCTGGCGTCATACAAGCCCAACTCCAGTACCGAAACGTACGAAGATTGGGGTCGCAAATACGCGCGTAGCTCGCTTCCGTCAAATTCCGTTTGCACGTCGAGCAAATCTTCAAACGACTTCGCGTAGTGCGTAAACATGATATCCGCTTTGTGGCCGGCGATCCGCGCCACGGCGGCATCGCGGTCGGCGCCGCGGAGCCGTTCCAGCGTTTCCCCCGCAAGGCGTGCGATGCGCGAGCGCGACTTACGCGATCGTTCGGCCATGCCTTCGCGATCGAACGCGAACATGCGGTGCAGTATCCACCAGCCCTCGAGAGATTCGGGAACGCCGGGATTACGCACTACATTCTTCCAAGGGCGCGGACGCGTTTTACCTCGGCGTCAACCTCCGCCGAAAGCGCTGCGGGATTTTCGCGATACTTTGCCCAGAGCTGCGGCATGTGCGCGATGTCCTCGAGTACGCGCGCGAAAATCGCGTTCACGGGAGCCGGAATGCCCAATTCACGCGCTTTGGCGGCCACCGCACCGTTGAGCGCGTCGACTTCACTTTGCTCTTTGGATGCGCGCAAATCCAATAACAGCGAAGGCGGCTTTGTCCCGCGCGCGCCCGCGACGCGGTTGGCCAGCAGCGCGCGAGCGACGGGGCTGGGCAAGGTGGCAATGGCCTGCATCGCGCGCACGGGATATCGTGGCAAGTCGATGGGCGCGATACCCAGCCCCGCCATGACCGCACGCAACTCGCGAATGCCGCGAATCTCCAGCGTGAAGACGTGATCGAAGTGCACGAGACGATTGGGAAGCACGTTCAAGATCGCGCAAGACGCGTTCGCCACGATGTTCAACGTGAGTTTCGACCATTTGAGCGAACGCCAGTCATCCACGATTTTTACGTTGAGACCGGTGCTGCCGAACGTCGCCCACAACCAGTTGTACGCCGCTTTGCCGCACGGCGCGAACGCAAGGCCGCCCTCTTTTGCGGCCTTTCCGTGGCCGTTGGTCCGGTCGCGGTCTACGGGGACCGTGAGGGCTCCGGCCACGACGTTATCCTCACCAAACGCGGCGATCAATTTTTCTTCGTTTCCGACACCGTTTTGCAGGCAGAGGAAAACGCATTTCTCGGGAAAGCGGATCGCCTTGCGCATGGTTTCCACCGCGCCGTCCGTGTGGTAGGACTTCACCGCGCAGATTGCAACGTCGGCATCGACCTCTTCCACCGCGTCGATGTCGCGCGGCGCGTACGAGACGCTGACGCCGATGGATTCCAGCAAGTCACCGATGTAGGTTCCGACGGCGCCTTCGCCGACGATGTAGACCTTCATACGCCGGGCTCTAAGGCGAGCTCGCGCCCAGTGCTTCCGAAACCGCCGTCCGCGCGCACCGTATCGGGGAGCGTCTCGGTCGTTTCAAAGTGCGCGCGTGCGACGGGTGCCACGATGAGTTGCGCGATGCGATCGCCGCGGCGCACGACGAACGGTTCGTCGCCGGCGTTCGCAAGGAGCACGGCGACCGGACCGCGGTAATCGGCGTCGATGGTTCCCGGCGAATTCAACACCGTCACCCCATTGCGCACGGCCAGTCCGCTTCGCGGGCGCACCTGCGCTTCGTACCCTTGCGGAACGGCGATTGCAAACCCGGCGGGAATCAACGCACGACCTCCCGGCGCGATCGCCACGTCGTTTTCGACGGCCGCACAAATGTCCGCGCCGGCAGCGTGCGCGCTCATATAGGTCGGAAGCGGAAGGCCCTCGCCTTCAGGCAGGCGTTTTAGAGCGACGGGAAGTGGTTGGGGCACCGCTCGTCATTTGGCAAGCAGCGTAGCCAACTCTTCTTGAAAACTTTCGACGTCGCGAAACTGGCGGTAGACGCTCGCGAAACGAATGTAGGCCACTTTGTCCAGATGGCGCAGCGCCTCCATCAGCTTTTCGCCGATCAGCGTGGCCGGCACCTCACTTTCGCCCCTCGCGAAGAGGTCGCGCTCCAGCTGGGCCGCCACGGTTTCCATCTGGCTTTCCGAGACGGGCCGCTTTTCGCACGCGCGCCGCAGCCCCGAAAGAATCTTGTCCCGGTTGAACTGCTCCCGGCGCCCGTCTTTCTTGACAACAAAAAGCCGGGGCGCTTCCATGCGCTCGTAGGTGGTGAACCGGTGTTTGCACCGCAGGTCCAAACATTCGCGGCGGCGCCGGACGACGTTTTCGTCGTCGCGAGAATCGACGACACGCGTCTCGCTCTTACGGCAAGTGGGGCAGGTCAGTGGCTTTCCCTCTCGGCCCCCACATCTTGTGGGTGCCCCTATTATACGGCACAACACCTAGGAGGGCAAAGCATAGAAAAAGACCGCCTAGTGGCGGTCTTTCTTTCGATGCTAGCTGGCGGCGCCAATCTTAAACATCTTGGTGCCGCATTCGGGGCATTTGCCCTCGGTAGCGGGCCGCCCGTTCTTCATCTGGATCTGGGTCGCGTCTTTCATTTGACGCTTGGTTTTGCATTTGACGCAATAGGCTTCTGCTGCCACGATCGATTCCTCCGAACTTTCCCTTGGCCGGGCGATTAGTGGGGCGCATATTCACAGGCACCCGCCACATTCCCCCTCGTAGAGTCCCTCGACGCCCCTTGGGGAGCCCTTCAAGCAAGCGGCTCGTCGTGAATGGAACCTCATGCTGGCCCCGCGGTTTCTGCCCTGGACGGCCTTCGGGGCGCTCCGCGGCGAGCGCCCTACCCCCACGGTGGTCCCGGGACTTTGGATCTGCGGCGAGCTCGCAGCGCTGGCCCGTCCCACAGTCGCAATCGTCTTAACGCGCGCGGCGACGGACTACGGAAGGCGCTTGGCGCAGCGTTTCGCGCTCGATCTCGCGCAGGCCGGCTGCTGCATCCTCTCCGGCTCGCGATGGGAATCGATGTGGCGGCACATTGCGGCGCGCTCGATGCCGGCGCGCCGACCGTCGGCGTGCTGGGCGGCGGGCACGATTGCTTTTTCCCCAAACGCAACGTCGCGCTGGCGGAACGAATGCTCGCATCGGGCGGCGCCGTGCTCGCGCCGTTCGCACCCCGGTCATGAGGCGCGTCCGTTTCAGTTTCTCGCGCGCAACGGCGTGGTCGCGGCGCTCAGCGACGCGGTGGTTGTCGTGGAAGCACCGCAGCGCAGCGGCGCGTTGAACACGGCAGCGTGGGCCGCCGGCCGCATTCCGGTCTTTGCCGTTCCGGGCGATGTGGATCGCGCCCACGTGCGCGGCTGCCACGCGCTCATTCGCGACGGCGCTACGCTGGCACGCGATGCAGCCGACGTTTTGCTGGATTTAGGACTGACTGCTCCCGAGGTTTCGCGCGTGCAACCACCCCTGTTGCGCAGCGATCCCGTGCAGCGCGCCCTTCTCGATGCATTGGGGAACGGCGAATGTGCGTTGGACGCGCTCGTCGCGCACGCGGCACAGCCGGTTCACGCGGTGCTCTCCGCACTTGCCATGCTCGAACTCGAGGGAGCCGTCGAGTGGCGCGACGGAAATATGTACGCGCTAGCGCGCTGACGGAACGGGTTGCCTTTTTAACGCTGTGCCCGGGTGAGTGAGTTTCATCGCCGAAAGACCGGCGCGTGCTCCTGCGTCTGATCGCCGTCGGCAAGATCCGCGAACCCTACGTTGCTGCCGCTTGCGCGGATTTCCGGCGGCGCCTCGCTCCGTACTATTCGTATGGTGAGATCGAAGTAAAGCCGGGTGGAGGTAACCTCGAACAGACGATGCGTGACGAGGCAGACCGCATCCTCAAGCACGTGCGTCCGGACGATTCGGTCTGGTTACTGGAGCGCGAGGGAACGGAGCTCTCGAGCCCCGAGCTCAGTGGGCGCATCCGGTCGCTCGCCGATGGCGGCACCAGCCGACTCAATCTCGTCGTCGCCGGTACCTTCGGAGCCGGCCGCGCCGTGCACGAGCGTGCAAACTTCTGCTGGTCGCTCTCGAAGCTCACATTGCTCCACGAGTGGGCGCGGATGCTCGTGCTGGAACAGCTCTATCGCTCGGCGAAGATCGCAAAGAATGAACCCTACCACCACTAGCGCGCACTCGCCGCTTCCCGAAGAGGCGTTGAATCTGCTGCGCCAGGCGTTACTTCTGGCCATCGCCGCGCGGTATCCCGACGCTGCTGGCGCCGAGGTCGCATTCGAGTCGCCCCGGCGCGTCGAATTCGGTGATTTTTCCACCAATGTCGCGCTGAGTTTGGCGCGCACCGCACGCACGTCGCCGCAAAACGTTGCGACCGCGCTGGTGGACGACGTGCGCGGGCGGGATGAGTTCGAAAACCTGTTTACGGCAATGGAGGCCGTCGGCGGGTTTATCAACGTTCGCATCGCCGCAGCGTCGTGGCAAGCGCTTCTCGCCGACATGCTGCGCCGGGGCGCGCACTTCGGCGAATCGCCCAAAAATGGGCAGCGCATTTCGCTCGAATTCGGCAGTGCGAATCCGACCGGCCCGCTTGTCGTGGTACAAGGTCGAACGCTTTCCATCGGTGAGACCCTCGCCGATGCATTGCGCTTCTGCGGATACGACGTTTTTGTCGAATGGATCATTAACGATGCGGGCGGCCAAATCGAAACGCTTGGGCGGTCGCTTTACGCGCGTTACCGCCAAACCTTTGATCCGACATACACCTTTCCGGAAGAAGGCTATCCCGGCGACTACCTGGTGCCCATCGCGGATGCGATTCGCCAAACCGACGGCGAGCGATGGATCGCAGCGCCGGAAGCGGGCTGGCTGCCCTATTTTTGCGCCGAAGGGCGCGAGCGGCTCGTTGCCGGACAACGCGCAACGGTCGAACGCTTCGGCGTGCGCTACGATTTGTGGCAGAGCGAAAAAGAATTACACGATGACGGCAGAGTACGCGCCGGAATTGATCGGTTGATCGATCTCGGGTTAACCTACGAACAAGACGGCGCGCTCTATTTTCGCGCCACCGCATTCAACGACGATAAAGACCGCGTGCTGATCCGGTCCGACGGCCGGCCGACCTACCTGTGTGCGGACGTCGCCTACCATTATGAAAAGTTGCAGCGCGCCGACCGCGTCATCGACATTTTGGGGCCCGACCACCACGGCTATATCGGCCGCTTACAAGGCCTGGCGACCGCGCTGGGCTATCCCGGAAAACTCGATGTCTTAATCGCTCAGCAGATCACGTTAATGCGCGGCGACCAGCAAGTTTCCATGAGCAAGCGGGCGGGCCAAATCGTCACGCTCGACGACATTATCGACGAAGTGGGCGTCGATGCCGCTCGATTCTTCTTCGTGATGCTCGCGCCGGAATCGCCGCTGACCTTCGATCTGGCGCTAGCGGCGCAGAAGAGTAGCGACAACCCCGTGTATTACGTACAGTACGGGCACGCACGCATCGCCTCGTTGCTCAAAAACGCGGTTACGGACGACGTCGCCGTTGCGCGCGGGGGCGCGACCCTCGAGCGCCTCGTCCATCCCGCGGAATTGGCGCTCGTGCGGCGGTTAGCAGAGTTGCCTTCGGCGGTGCGCAACGCGGTCGATCATCTCGCGCCCCACCGCCTGACGCGATACGCGCGCGACGTGGCCTCGGACTTCCATCAATTCTACGCGGAGTGCCGCGTGCTCACCGACGACCGCGAGGAACGGCTGGCGCGACTGAGCTTGTGTTTGGCAACCGAAAGCGTTCTGGCTCGGGTGCTCGGGATTTTGGGAGTCAGCGCACCCGAATCGATGTGATTGGCCGCAGGTCCGGGTCTGCGCGGCGTGAACTCTAGTCGCGTCCACCGGCGCCGAACTTGCGAGGGAACCATGCCTGAACTGCGTGACTTTTTGATGTTAACGTACGCGGAACTGGAAGAATTGAATCTGCGTGCCAAGCAGCAGCGCAAAGATCGCGTGCCGGCCGATAAAATCGCGCGCGAACGTCTGAAGTATCTCGAAACCGAAACGCGCATCAAAGCCGTCACGGTGTTGTTTACCGACCTTGAGGGCCGCCTGCACATGTTGGATTACGACAAGAAATTCTTGTTGAAGTCGGCGGACAACCTCACGTTCGACGGATCGTCCATTCGCGGTTTCACGCCGCAGCGCGAAAGCGATCTGCGCCTGTTTTTGGACTGGAGTGCTTTTTACTGGGCCCCGGGCGACGTCTTCGGGCCCGGCAAGGTGCTGGTGTTCGGCGATGTCATCGATCGCGACGGAACGCCCTTTGCCGGTGACCTTCGGGGAGCGCTGAAGAAACTTTCCGACAAGCATTTCGAAAAAGACGGCTACGTCTTGAATGCCGCCAACGAGATTGAGGGGTTCCTTTTCCAAGGGCTCGACGCCGAGCGGCGCTATCACGAAACCGGAAAATTCGAGTACGTCAACACCGGTGGCTACTATCATTCGCTGCCTGGAGATCCGCTGCGCACCTTCATCGATACGGTCGCCGAAGTCCAACGTGCTATGGGTTTCGAAAACGAAAAGGACCACCCGGAAGTCGCGCCTTCGCAATTTGAAATCAACTACAGTTACGGCGAGGTTGTCGCCGCCGCCGACCAAATTCAACTCTACAAGCTGATTTGCCGCCAAGTGGCGACGCGCTTAGGCATGACGGCAACCTTCTTGCCCAAGCCCGTGCAAGGTGTCAATGGCAGCGGTATGCACACAAACGTGTCGGTTAGCAAAGGCGGGAAAAATATTTTTTGGAACGAGTCCGGCAAAGAACAGCTCAGCGACTTCGCTTGGCAGTTTATCGACCGCATTCTCACCCACGGCAAGGACATTTGCCTGATGCTCAATGCCAGCGTTAATTCGTACCGCCGGTTGGATCCGCACTTCGAAGCGCCCAACCAAATTAAGGCATCGGCGGTCGATCGAGGTTCGATGATACGCGTGCCCATCGGCAACGAACGCAGCTCGCGCGTCGAGGTCCGGTCCGTTTCACCCGACGCCAATCCCTACATGGTGATGCTGGCCGTTTTTAAGACGGGGTTGGAAGGCTCCATCGGCAACATCGAAAACTTGCGCCAGGCCGAACGGTTTTTGCCCGATAACATCTATGCCGCCATCACGAGCTTCCGCAATTCGAGTTGGACCAGCGCGATGTTGGGCGACGCCGTCAAAGAACGCTACGCCGAACTGAAAGAAGCCAGCGCCGATCGCTGCCCTCGACTGCTCGGCACCCAAGTTAAAACGCAAGAAGTCCAATTCCACCACGAAGTCTACAACCAGTATCTCTGGAACCAGTTCTAAACCGGCTCTAAACCGTTTCCGCGGGGTCCCCGCGCATAAGCGGGACGATGAAGTAGCCAAACAAGAGTTTGATAAGCGCCGCCGCCGGAATGCCGAGGATCAGCCCGGGTAAGCCGAAGAGCTCGCCACCGGCGAACACCGCGAACATGACGCCGATGGGCGAGACGCCGACCGAATCGCCCATGACCTTGGGCACGAGCACGTTGTCGCTGACGCGCGCGACGACGAACAGGATCACTTGCACGGTGATGACCATGCCGATCCCCTGCGGTGCGGCGGTAATCAAGCCAAACCCGTGGGCGACCAACATGCCGACGATGGGAATCGCGTAACAAATTGCGCTCAAAAGTCCCAAGAGCAACGCGAACTTAAAGTGAAAAGCGGCGCTGAGCAAAGCGATGGCGATGCCGGTAATGGCGCTCACGACGACTTGCCCGGCAATGAAACCGCCAAAGACGCCGACGATCTCCGTCGCGAGCTGCCGGGCGCTATGGCGTTTTCTTAGCGGAAAGATGCCGGCAAAATTGTCGGCGATCTGCCGGTGGTTCAGTAAGAAGAAAAACGACAAGATCAATGCGGAGAGCGCGACGAAGAGTCCCGTCGCGAAGGTCAGGGCAAACGTGCCGAGGCCCGTAAGCACGGTCGCCAGGATCACATTGATGCGCTGCGCGCCGAGCTGCTGGATGTTGCTTACCGGCGCGAGATGAGCGGACGGAAACCTTGCCCGAACGGCGTCTTGCAAGTGATTGAGCCACACTTGCGCACCCTGCAGATAATCGGGCACGTTTCCGGCCAACGTTTGCAGCTGCGTAAAAATTAGCGGAATCACGACGATCGCAACCACCGCAACCGCTAAGATCAGGACGGCGTACACCGAGAGAATGGCCCAGATGCGCGGCACCCGGTGGCGTTCGAGCAATTGCACGATGGGGTGCACTGCGGAAGCCAAAAAAGCCGCGATAATAAAGATCGCCAGCGTGCGCGGAATGCGACTGGCAAAAAGCATGGCCGCAACGACCAGCGCGACGATTCCCAATATCGTCAGAATCCGCCGCCAATTGACGGTGCTTAAAGAGCTTTGCATAGTAGACGGCGCTCCGTGAAGTATCCGGCCCGCTCGTAGAGGGCCCGCGCGGCATCGTTTTCCTCGGTAACCATCAATCCCATGTACGGCAACCCCCGGTTCCGCGCCTCATTCTCCGCGGCTTCGAGCAGCGCCGCTCCCACGCCGGTGCGCCGACGTTCGGGCTCGACGGCCATATACGCCACGAATCCCTGCGGCATCAACGCCACCTCGTCGGGCATCGAATCCAGAAACAGCACGAAGCCAGCGGGCACGCCGCCCACTTCTGCAATTAAAAATCCGTGCGACTGCGAAAAAACCAGCGCAAAGAGTTGCTCTAATGATGCGTTGAGCACGGCATCGTTACCGCGCCGAAAACTCGCCACGGAATCGTTGACCGTGCGTTTTCCCAGATGTTCTATGAAAGCGCGATCCGACCGCCGGCCGTCGCGCACCACGATATCCGCCGGCGAATCGCTCACGCCGTGCGGCGCGATCCCGGATCGGTGATCGGCTCGTTGCGCGCGCATTGCGGACACTGCGCGGCTTCGAACGATTCGATGGGCAACTCCAGCAACGCGTGCGTCGGCACGCCGAAGTCCACGTCTCCCCGCCGCACGATTGCGCCGACGCCGGCCAGGTCCGCGCCGCAAGAGCGCACCACCTCGAGCACTTCCCGTACGGAGCCGCCGGTCGTGATAACATCCTCTACGACGAGCGCGCGATCGTGCGGCGTCAGTGCAAAGCTGCGGCGCAATTTCGGAACGCCGCCTTCCTTTTCCACAAAAATGGCCTTAACGCCAAGTTGCCGCGAAACTTCGTAGCCCAAAACGATTCCACCGATTGCGGCGCTGACGACAACCGTAGGGCGCGCGTGCGCGAACGCGGCCGCGATGTCCCGCGCCAGCGGCTCGACGGCCTTGGGGTCTTCCAGAATGCGGAACTTTTGAACGAATCGGTTACTGTGTCTTCCGGAGCTCAACTTGAAGTGGCCATCTAAGAGTGCGCCGCGTTCGCGCAGCGTGCCGAGCACGTCGAAGCGCTCGCTCACCTGCGCGCCGCGTCCATCTCGGCAAGGATCGCGCGGGCCGCAGCAAGCGGGTCGGCAGCTTCGGTAATGGGCCGGCCCACGACCAAGTAGTCAGCCCCGTTTTTCACGGCTTGTGCCGGCGTCACCACGCGCCGCTGATCGCCGTGGCCCGCCGTCGCTGGGCGTATGCCCGGCGCGATCGTCAGAAAATCTTCGCCGAAAAAACTCTTGAGCTCGGGCACTTCCTGCGCGCTGCAGACGACTCCCGAACAACCAGCGTCACGCGCGAGTGCCGCCAGGCGCGTGGCATTTTGCGCGATCCCGCCCGATAATCCCAGCTCGTTGAGTTCTTCTTGGGCGATGCTCGTAAGAATCGTTACGGCGAAGACGTGCGGGGCGGTCATACCGAGTTCTTGCGCCCGCTCGCCCGCTGCCTCCACCGCAGCCCGCATCATGTCGTTGCCGCCCAGGGCGTGCACGTTGACCATGTGAACGCCCGGGCGCACGAGCGCGCGGATCCCCGCGGCTACGGTACGCGGAATATCGTGCAATTTCGCATCGACAAAATAGCGCACGTCGCGCGACTGCAGTGTCGAAAATATGCGCTCACCGTAGCCGTAGAGCGATTCGAGGCCGATTTTGAAGAATAGGTCCAGCTCGTACAGCCGGTCGACCAGCGATTCCGCTTCTTCCGCGCTCGCAACGTCGAGCGCAACGATCAACCCGCTCATCCTGCATCTCCTTCGTATTGGTCGGCGGTCGCGAAGCCGCGATTGGCTTTACCGACGATGTCGCTCAGCGCGCGTAAGCCGCGCGCGGCCAGGTATTCGTGTAGCCCCGCCACGATTCTCTCCGGAATGCGCGGATCGGTAAAATTCGCCGTACCGATGGAAACGGCGCTCGCGCCAGCAAGAAAAAATTCCAACGCATCGGCGACCGTTTCGATCCCACCCTGGCCCACGATCGGTATGGTTACGGCGCGCGCAACTTCGTAGACGGCGAGCACAGCGATCGGCCGGATGGCTGGACCGGAGAGGCCGCCCGTGACGTTGCCGAGCCGCGGCCGCCACGCATCGATGTCGATCGCCATGCCGCGGACCGTGTTGACCACCGCCAACGCATCCGCGCCGGCGTCCTGCGCTTCGCGCGCGATCGCCGCGATGTCCGTGACGTTGGGCGAGAGTTTGACGATTAAGGGTTTGCCGGTCGTTTCTCGCGCCGCGCGCACCACACGACCCGTCAAACGCGGGTCGCACGCAAACGTTTCGCCCTCGGCAGCGACGTTGGGGCACGAAATATTCAGCTCGACGGCGTGAATTTCCGGGCATGCCGCGAGGCGCTCGGTGGTATACGCGTAGTCGTCGACCGAGAAACCGGCAACGCTACCGACGATCTTGCACGGACGCTGCGCAAATTTTGCGACGTCGTTTTCCAGATACCAGTCGATCCCGGGGTTTTGGAGCCCGATCGCGTTGAGCATGCCGGCCGGCGTCTGCACCAAGCGCGGCGTCGGATTGCCCAAACGCGGCAGGCGCGTGACGGACTTCAACACGATCGCCCCGAGGTGAGCGAGGTTCGCGAACGGCGCGTACTCCTCGCCCGATCCGTAACACCCGCTGCCCATCAGCGTCGGGAACGGCAAATCGAGCGCGCCGAGTCGCACGGATACATCCACGGTCTGCGCAGACGGCGTTTTTGTCACCAGCGCAGCTCGTCGGCCCAAAACACCGGGCCCTCTTTGCAGATGCGCGCGAACACCGTTTGGCTTCCGCCACGATCCGCTCCAGGAAATGCGGGCGCTTGCGCGCTGTCCCGATCCAAGGCCACGACGCATCCCCAACACGCGCCGACTCCGCACGCAAATGTTTCTTCGAGCGACAGCTGCGCGCGGACGTTCAGGTCGCGTGCCACGGCTGCCGTGGCCCGCAGCATCGGCGACGGCCCGCAGGCAAGAATCAAATCTGGCTTGTCCTCGGACTGCGCCACGAGCTGCGTGACGAATCCGCGCTGCCCATACGAGCCGTCATCGGTCGCACATATCACCTCGCAGCCTTCGCGTTGGAAACGCTCACGCTCGACCAAAAGACCGGCAGTACGGGCACCATAAAAGACGCGCACGTGGGATCCAGCTCGAATCAACGCTTGCGCGGGAAGCAACACCGATGCGATGCCGACGCCGCCCGCAACGATCGCTACACGGCGCGCGCCGGTTGAGAGATCGAACCCGTTGCCAAGTGGACCGGTCAGGTCCAAACCTTCTCCAACATGCAGATCCGCGAGCTCGCGCGTGCGCGTTCCGCACACAAAAAAAAGCAGGCTGGCTCGGTCGCCCTCTGCTTCATAGATACCGAGCGCAACGGCCGCGCGCTCTCCGCCCGGCGGTATCGCCATGACGAACTGTCCCGGCCGCGTCACGCGTGCCAGTTCCGGCGCGTGTATACCTAACAGAACGACGCCGGGCGCGAGCTCCGTACGGTCGGAAATCGTTACCGAATGCACTCCTGCGAGTGCTTGCGTAACGGGCATGCGCGCATCGTTCTCGGAAACCAGGCAACATACTTGCGCGAAATTTTGGTAGGACAAAAACCGACAAAAGACTGAACTCTCTTGCCAGTTGCGCCGTTATAGGGTATAGACAACAAAAAGAAAGGAGGGTCCAAGCAAAATGGCAGGTCTTATGGTCTTCAAATCGCTAGCCGACGCGCTCAGAGCGGGCTACCAGGTTTACGACCGCACATCGGACGGATATCTCGTCCGGACCAGAACCACGGCTGGATGGGCGATTGCCCTAGTAAGTTGCAAATGACCCTCCGCAAGGTTCAGTAAATAGAAGAGGATCGCCAACCCGGCGGTCCTCTTCTATTTTTGCGCGGACTCGCGTTACGGCCGGTCGGGCGGTTTTGCCGGGCGTTCCAAACCGACCGTCGCTCCCGGCCGCCAACCCCAAGGCCCTGGCTGCGCAGCGGCGCCCGGGTCGGGTCGATACGCTGCTTGGTTGGGCTGACCCACTCCGACGCCGGGATCGTATCCCGGACCGGAGCGTGCCGGCCCGAGCGTCGCGCCGGACATGACCGCGAGTACGATTTGGGCGATGCCGATAAACAGGGGAATCATCCCGCCTAGCAGCCACGGACCCAGATGGCCTACATCGATAAATGATAGGCCCATGGTCAGGGCAACGCCGACGGCAGTGACGACCACGCCCCCGCGCAACTGGCGCTGCGCGTGCATTTGCCCGTAGGTAAAATACGGATCATAAACTTGGCCGGGCGGCGGAGGAGTCCCAATTTGCCAGGGCTCGCGGGCGGCGTTCTGCCCCGAATTCCACCCCATGCGGCCCATACGGCGCATCGTGCGGCGATCGAGCGGCGGCACCATGCCGCGCTTGATCATTTCCAGGCGCTCTTGATGGGCGAGGTACCGTCCGATGATCGCGTAGGCGATCGGGGCGCCGAAAACAATCAGAACGACCACGACTCCGGGGTCTCTCATGAATGTACACCCGCGCCATCGCGTGAAACTCCACCGAACATGGAACTGGGACGCTGCAACACGGTCATCGGCATGGGCTCCTTTATCACGACTTCTGTGCCACATACGCCGCACCGCACAGCGTGTTTCACCCGTGGCCTTCGAAACAACGGGGGCCACGCATGCGTACCTGAGACGTGGCTGCTGCGCTCTTGGAAGACCTTGCCGTCGGCCCGGTAACGCTCGAGTCCGACGTCGCCTTGGTTGCCGCCGCCCTCGGCGGAAACCCGGAGGCCTTCGGCGTGCTCGTGGAACGCTATGATCGCGCCGTGTACCACTTGGCGTACCGAACGTTGCGCGATGTCGAGGAAGCGCGCGACGCGACCCAAGAAGCCTTCTTTAAAGCCTTTCGGAGCTTGCGGACATTCAAACCCGAGGCGAAGTTTTCGACCTGGATTTTTTCCATCGCCTACCATGGATGTTGCGACCGCCTGGCCCGCCGCAAGCGCTATTCCAACGACGAGCTGCCCGAGCGCGCCGACGCATCGCCGGGGCCCGAACACTCCGCAATCGCGCTCGACGAAGCGCGCCGGCTCCGCGCCGCCATCGACATGCTTCCGGAAAAATATCG
Organism: Vulcanimicrobiota bacterium; assembly: GCA_030853005.1. Lineage (GTDB taxonomy): Bacteria > Vulcanimicrobiota > Vulcanimicrobiia > Vulcanimicrobiales > Vulcanimicrobiaceae > JALYVW01. The sequence goes on along the minus strand of JALYVW010000004.1, from coordinate 24,831 downwards.
AACCGTGATCACCCTCTACCATCTGCAGGGGAAGCAATACGAAGAGATTGCAAACGTATTAGGATTGCCGATGGGAACGGTAAAAACGCACTTGTTCCGGGCAAAGGAGCAGTTGAGGCGTTTACTCACCGAGAATGCCACAGGGGTAACCGAATGAACGACGATTCCGACGACCAACTCGACCGCGCGCTGTTCGCGCTTCCGCTCGAAGAAGCGCCCGCAGATCTGCGGCAGACGATTCTCGCGACGACGATCTATCGTCCCGCGCCGCCTTTTGCGTTGTGGGAAGCGTGGACTCTCGGTGTTGCGGTGGCCGTTATGGCGTGGCTGATCGTCGAAATCGTCCTGGGAGGCGGCGCCCGCTTTATTGCGAGCTTCGAATACTTGGGCGCGCTCGCACTGCAGGCCGTCGCGCAGCCCGCGACCCTGTTGTGGATTGCCATCGGAACCGGCGCTTCGGTTTGGTTTTCCCATCCGAGCCTCGCGTTGCCCGTGCCGGAACGCGCCCGCCGCGAACCGTAGTGAAAAACGGAAGCCATCAGTTTCGTGTCTTAGTCGTTGAAGACGACGCGGCGATCGGCCGCGTGCTCCAGCTGGAACTCGAGCACGAGGGCTATAGCGTCGATATGGCCCGCGACGGCCTCGCCGGGCTCGAACGCGCGTTGAAAGAGCCCGATCTCGTCATCTTAGATCTCATGCTGCCAAAGATGGACGGCATGGAAGTGTGCCGCCGGTTGCGCGCCAAGAGCCGCGTGCCGATCATCATGTTGACCGCCAAAGACGGCGTTCCGGACCGCGTGGCGGGACTCGATTTAGGTGCTGACGATTATCTGACGAAGCCGTTCGCGACCGAAGAACTGCTCGCACGAGTGCGCGCTCGCTTGCGCGAACGGTCGCCCGCAAGCAACGTACTGGAGTTTCGCGACGTCGTCATGGATCGCGATCGCCACGAAGTGACGCGCGCCGGCAAGCCCATCACGCTCACCGCCAAAGAGTACGCTCTGCTCGAATACTTGCTGCTGCACCGCAACAAAGTGCACACACGCGACGAGCTCTTTAACGGCGTCTGGGGCAGCGACTTTCTCGGCGATTCGAATCTCATCGACGTCTACATCCGCTATCTTCGCGGAAAAATCGACGAAGGGTTCGACGGACCGCTCATTTCAACCGTACGCGGCGTCGGCTACACCATCAAAGACTGACCGGGGCGCGGAGTAGGTGCGCTCGCTACGTCTCCGCATCGCCACGTGGTACGCACTGCTGCTCGTGTCCGTTATCGTCGCGCTCGGCGTCATCATCGCCATACGTTTCGATAGCATCCTCTACGCCCAAGCCGAGACGCGGGTGGATCGCACGGTGAACGAGATCGTGCTGGCGGCTGACGCGAGCACGGAATCGTTTACGCTCGGCGACACCGCCGCTTCCTCGCCGATCGCGTTGCTTTCGAGCGCAAACCTGGAAACCTGGGCGTCGCCTAACACGTTTATCGAAGTCGACACGACCGTCGGCTATTTGCTCGCGCACAGCGGCAACATGGGAGCGATGCGCTTTCCGCCGGCACAAAAGCTGAGCGTGTCCTCGCCAAAAATGGTACGACAGGTGCCGACGCAACGCGGGCCGTTTCTTGTAGAAGATCGCCTCATTAGCGCAGGCGGTCGCTCGGCCATCGTTCGCGTGGGCGAACCGATGGACCAAGTGCAGCGCGCATTCAACCAAACGCGCCAGAGCCTGCTCGTCATCCTGGGCTTCGCGGTCGCGGCCGTGGTCCTGCTCTCGGTGTTTCTTGCCGGGCAGGCCATTAATCCGATCAACGAACTCGAGCGCGCGATGCGCGAGATCGGATCGGATCGGCTCGACCGCCGTTTAAAGTGGAAAAATCGCCAAGACGAAATCGGGCGCCTCGCGGAGACGTTCGACGATTTATTGGCCCGCCTGCAAGAAGCTTTTGCGCGCGAACGACAATTTATCTCAGACGCTTCGCACGAACTGCGGACCCCGCTTACCTCTATTAACGCCAACGCGCAGATGCTGGTGCGCTGGGCCGACAAGGACGAAACCGTGCGTCGCGAATCGCTCGAAACGATCGTCCGCGAGAGCTCGTCGCTCGCCGCACTGGTGGGCGGCATGTTGACATTGGCAAAGGCCGATTCGGGCGAGGCGATCCCCAAGCAACCTCTCTCGCTCGCCGACGTCGCGGGCGATGCCGTGCGGGGCGCGTCGGGGCGCGTCGCGGAAAAAGGGCTCGAGATGCACTTCGAAGCGCAGGCATCGCCGCAAATCTTCGGCGAGGTCAATCTCATCCGCCAGCTGGTCACCAATCTGGTGGACAACGCGGTGAAGTTTACCGAGCGGGGAAGCGTGACGGTTCGCGTCTTAGCTTCGGCCGATCGCGCGATGCTCGAGGTCGAAGACACCGGTCCCGGCATTGCACGCGAGGAGTTGCCACTCGTGTTCGATCGCTTTTACCGGGCCGATCGCGCTCGCAACCGCGACGTTTCGGGCACCGGTCTCGGGCTTGCCATCGTCCGGTCGATTGCCCGAGTCCACGAGGGAACGGTCGATGCCCGCGCGGGCGAGGGCGGCGGAGCGCTCCTTTGCGTGAGCTTTCCGCGCTTCGCCGGCGAGGTTTAATGGAACGCTCATGTCTGCGGCCATCATCTCGGCTTCATTCCGTGTTACATAGGAAGAGAATGCTCAAATCCGCCGCTGCTCTGGTCGTATTTCTCGCGCTCGCGCCCATCGCGGCTCGCGCGCAGAGTTCGCCCGTGCAGAACGTGTCGGCGGGCGACTCGCCAATTCTGCGCGTTCAACTGCGCGGCGCGAAGCTCGTGACGATACGCGCCTGGAACCGTTCGGACATCGGGGTCCAATCCACGAGTGCGCTCAACGTCGTGCATGTGGAAGCCCGCACCGTTGCCCGGCTGCTCGCGCGGTCGCAAATCAACGTGCTCGCTACGACCGTGCAAACGACTGCGGGACCGCTCACGCTGCCGCCGGAAACGTTTGTCCTCTCGGCGCTATCCGCGGTCCCGCACGAAGCCGTCGTGGTTCGCGGCGATGCGCGAGATGGGGACGTGACGATCGACATTCCCAACCAAACCGCGCTCGTCTTTGCAAACTTAGGTCACGGCCGCATGCTCGTGCAAAATTACCGCAACGGCAATTTCGTCGCGCGCGTGCACAACGGAGCCTTGCAACTCGACGGGGTTGGGGGAACCGGTTTTGCCGAAGTGGGCAAAGGCATCTTCTTCGCCCGCGCTTCGACGTTCGATCGTATTCGCGTGCGCCAGGGCGCAGGGAAGATGCTCTTCGAAGGGTGTGCATCGCGTCAGATCGAGGCGACAAGCATCGCCGGCGACATCGCCTACGACAACGGGACGTTTTCTCCAGGGCTCGCACGCTTTGAATCAACCTCCGGAAACGTGGCGCTGGGCGTTGCGTCGGGCGGCGTACAGATTGGGGCGCACAGTTCCAGCGGTCGCATTTTTTCGAACTTCGATCGCGGCGCGCGCGTCACGCAACATGCGAACGACGCGCAAGCCACGGTCGACGGGGGCGGCCCAGTCGTGACCGTCAACTCCGGAAGCGGCGCGGTCTTTCTCTACGACGGATCGCTTCGGGCAAGACGCTCGTTTGGCGAGAACTGGCGGCCCCTTCAGGGCTGGGTTCGCCGCCGGAGCGGCGCACCGATTCGGCATATGCAAGCGCGTCCCCACCCCACCGGCCGCACGCACTAATTCAGAGCAAAAACTTTCGGAGGACAGCCATGTCCAGCTTGAACGTGTGTTGGGGCAGGACGGCTTCTTCTTTGTAATCGCACGCCTCAAAAAAATGTTGTGCCGAGCCGCCCTGCGGGACGAGCGCGGTCATTTTGTGGCAGTTGTAATAGTTGGCGACGTCGGCGGCGGCTTCCAGCAGTTGCTTGCCGATGCCGGCGCGCCTGCATTCGGGCAACACGACGACCGACTCCACGTGCGCGAGCGATGCGGCGATGCGGATGCGCGCCGCGCCCACGGTGCGCTCGGCGTCAATGGCCGCGAAGTCGTGGGATTGCTCGTGCCAAATGACGCGGAACTGATACAAGGTCGCAAGCGCTTCGCGCGATGACGCCGAGAAAAACTCATCCAGTACGCCGGGCGCGGGACGGACGATGTCAACGGGCATTCGCCGCCAGTTCCGTTTCCACGTCGAGCAGCATATCGTCGTGGGCGGCGATGACACGCATGTTTAAGTCCTCTTCGAGTTCGCGAGCCAACGCGTCGGGGCCGCGTTCGAGCATCTTGGTTCCAAAGTGCTGCATCACCGCCACGCGCGGCCGCACGTGCGCGAAGATCTCCCGCGTCTGATCGAACGTCAGGTGGTCGACGTCCATGCCGTCGCGATAGCGCAGCACGTTGACGATCAGGACGTCGGGCGCGTGCGCGCGGTAGTCCTCGGCTAAGCCCTCGAAGCTGCGGCCGCACGGTAAGTACGAAACCGTCGTCCCCGCGTAGGTGAAATGCATGCCGTACGTTTCTACGGCGTGCACGTGCTTAACGGACATACGTAATTCGACATCGTTGATGTGATACGGACCTCCGCGCTCGGTCACAGCCTGAACCGCACCGACGAAGCGTTGCGCGTAGGGAAAGACCACCGGTTCGCCTTCCAGGGCGTCTTGCGGAGCGAAGAGCATGCCCCGTTTGGTAAAGCCGCCGGAGGTCATCGCTTCGATCATGATGTTGATATCGTTGGAGTGATCGAGATGCTTATGCGAGAGCAGCAACGCGTCCAGCTCGCGCGGATTGCACGGCGGCTGCACGGAGAGTGCGCGTACGAGGGCGCCCGGACCCGGATCGATGTGGAGCTGCGTCTCGCCAAAGCGCATCCACATGCCGCCGGAAGCGCGCAGCTGGCGTGCCACGACGAAGCGCGCGCCGCCGGTGCCGAGAAATCGTATTTCGATCAAGAGCGCGTCTTTGCACCCGTACGCGGGCGCGCCCTGCGCGTTATGCGATCGCGGGAATCGTCGGGAACGTTCCGGCCAGAATCGATGCGGACGGTCGTCCCAGCCAGCGCTCGAGCACGGTTGCATACACGCTGCGGAAGTCGGTCGTAAATCCCAGGTTGCCCATCGCGTTCGCGCCCAAGTTGGGGGCCGTTCCGTATAAGCCGCCTTTAACGCCCCCACCGATTAAGAAGAGCGGGGAGGCCTCACCGTGATCCGTACCGCCACTCGCGTTTTCGGCGATGCGCCGGCCGAATTCAGAGAACGTCATCGTGAGCACGCGCTTATCGTTGCCGTGCCCGCCAAGATCGTCATAAAAAGCCCTCATCGCATCGGAGAGCTCGGCCAACAGCCGGTTCTGCGTGGGTTTTTGGTTGACGTGCGTATCGAATGACCCGTGCGATACGTAGATGACGCGCGTGCCCGTTTGGCTGCCGATCATTTGCGCCGCCAGCGCGAGACTGCGTCCGAGCGGCGTGGCCGGATACGCCGCTTCGGTCTTATAGCCGGCGATCAGCTTCGGCAGCTCTTGCGATCCTTTTTGGGCGTGATCTTCAATCTCGGCGACGTGCGAGAGATACGGCGACGTAAACGGCTGGCGGGTGTCGGTTATCAGTTTCGCATAGGTTGTGCGCGCCGCGTTGTTTCGATCGCTAATGAGCCCGTAGCCGTTGATCTGCGCGATGGCCGGGACGTCGGTTTTACTGGCCACCATCACCTCGGGCAGCACCTGAGCGATGGCGACGCCGTTGAACAAATTGTTCGCTGGCAGCTGCGCTTCGTCGAGATATCTTCCGAGCCAGCCGGTGTGCACGTACTTATCGGGAGCCGCGGTTTGCCAAATCTCGGTCGACCGGAAGTGCGAATGATCGGGACTAGGATAGCCTACGCCTTGGACGACCGCGACCATTCCTTTATCGTAGAGGCCCTTG
>JALYVW010000004.1:0-18902 GCA_030853005.1 Vulcanimicrobiota bacterium | reverse complement strand
GGGTTAAATCCCAGCGTATTGTTGAGCGCGAGCACGTCGCCTTTGGGAATGGCGATGCGTTGCCGAACTTGGTAATACTGCGGATCGCCGTGCGGAATCACGCAATTGAGGCCGTCGTTACCTCCCTGCAGATTCACGAGCACGAGCACGCGATTTTCCGCCCCGGGCAGCCCCGGAAGCGGTATCTGGCCAAGGGCTTTTGCAAAGACGTGCTGCGGATTCGCGACGACCGTGATGCCGCTGAGCGCTCCGAGGAGAAAATTGGTTCTTTTCATTGCAGGTTGTCCCTAAAAGCGCTAGTTGAGTTGATAGGCGGGAAGCGCCATCGTCAGGTAAGCGGCGCCGCGGACCCGCTCTTCATAATTCTCGCCGGAGAGCATGCCGAGCGCGGAGGTGTTGACGCCGTTCAAGTAGTCGGCGATCTGCGCGATGGAATGGGGAGACGCGTCGCCGTGAAGAATGGTTTTCGTGAGTTCCGATGCCGCGGCCGTGGCTTTAAGCGGAATCTTTTGTAGCCACGCAGCATCCGACATCATGGGCGAGTTGACCAGCCCGGCAACGAAGTTTTGCCGCGCGATGAGCGTCTGCGAGGTAAGCCAATTTTGGCCGCCGGGCCATCCGGCGACGTTCGGCGGATAAAAGAGAACCTGGCCCATCGCATTGAGGCCGCGCAGCGCCGATACGTCGGTACTCGGGATGCCCAGCGCGTTGTAGGTGCCCGCGACGAACTCGACCGGGCTCTTCACCAGTGACCGGTACGTGCGGTTGGAATAAAAGACGTTGCTGCGCAACAACGTGGACATGACGGGTTTCAGATTGGAGTCGTTTTTCCGCAACAGTGCCGCCACCGCGGAGACCAGGGCCGGCTCCGGATTGTTGTAGAGAAAGAAATTCAGCAGCGTGGTTGCAAAGTATTCCGCCGCTTGGTGCTGGCGGAAGATGATGTTCACGACATCTTGCCCCGTGAAGTTCCCGGCTTGCCCGAGAAACGTTTTGGTGCCGCTGTCGTGCGCGCGATCGACGAAGTATGCCTCGCCGGTGAGCGGACGCACCTTCCAGCCCGTCCAGGCGCGCGCCGATTCGCGAACGTCGCTCTCCGTATAGTGATCCACGCCGAGCGTGAACAGTTCCATCAGCTCGCGCGCGTAGTTTTCGTTTGGATGTTGTGCGTCGTTGCGGGCGTTGTCTAAATACACGAGCATCGCCGGATCGGTGGAGACTTTCCAGGTGAGTTCGCGCACGTTGCCCAGGGCGTATCTGCGGAAAAGCTGATTTTGATTGAAGATCATCGCCGGATTGACGCCCTTTTGAATGGCCGCCGTCGTAAAATGGCCGTGGTAAAAGAGCGCCATCTTCTCTTGCAGCGGCGCGGGCGTCGCGAGCATGCGATCCAACCACCACGATTGGAGGGAAAGGATCGATTTGCGCTCGTCTCGACGGATCTCCATGCCCATTTGGCGCCGCGTCATTTCGTTTGGCGCCATGGCGTTGCGCCGGCCGCCGCCAAGAAAATATGCAGCAAACGCCTTGCGTGGATCGTACAAATCCCCCGGCGCGGCCAGCGCGTCCGTGGAAGGGAAATTGACGAGCGAGCTGACGGCGCCGTTCATTCCCATCGACGCGAGGTTCGCGATGGCAGCCGGGCTGCCGCCGAATCCCGCGCGCCGCAGTAAATGCGCCGCAAGTTTTTCATTCCACGCGCCCGCGTACGGGGCAAGCGCTGTGGCGATGGTCAGGGTGCCGGGCGGTCGGACGATACCGGCAACGTCGGTGTGAGTTGTCGCAGCCATAGTGCCAGTGTAACGGAACGGGGACGCTCTGTGTGCGTTCGAGCAACACATCTAATACGTTCTTCACTCCCACTCGGGCAGCGCGTCGATTAGAAGGGCATTAACGCAAGCAGCGGAAAGCGCCGCACGATGGCCCGATTAGAGTCCTGGTTGGATCGCAGCGGCGAAACGTACCGGCGCAATTTCGAACGCATGAGCGGTTTGGTAGGCGACCTTCGGGAAGCGCTGGAGGCAGCGCGCGCCGGCGGCGGCGCCGAAGCGGTGGCAAAACACCGCAAACGTGGCAAACTCACCGCACGCGAACGCGTTGACCGTTTGGTGGATCCCGGTTCGGCGTTCTTGGAGTTTTCAGCGCTGGCGGCAAACGGCATGTACGGCGGCGATTGCCGCGCGGCCGGATTGGTGAGCGGGATCGGCACGGTGGAGGGGCAGGCGTGCGTCATCGTCGCCAACGATGCGACGGTCAAGGGCGGAACCTACTATCCGATGACCGTCAAGAAACATTTGCGCGCGCAAGAGATAGCCGAACAGAATCACCTGCCGTGCATCTATCTTGTGGACTCCGGTGGGGCGTTTCTGCCCTTGCAAGCCGAAGTATTTCCCGACCGCGATCATTTTGGGCGCATTTTTTACAATCAAGCGCGCATGTCGGGAAAGAAAATTCCCCAAATCGCCGCAGTCATGGGCTCGTGCACGGCCGGCGGCGCGTACGTCCCCGCGATGTCGGACGAAACCGTTATCGTCAAAGGCAACGGCACGATCTTTTTAGGTGGGCCGCCGCTGGTTAAGGCGGCGACGGGCGAAGAGGTGAGCGCCGAAGAGTTGGGTGGCGCGGACGTCCACACGCGGATTTCCGGCGTCGCCGATCACTTTGCGAACGACGACGAGCACGCGCTCGCGCTGGTGCGGTCCATCGTCGCGAATCTGCATCGCGAACTCCCCGCACAGTGGGATGCGGCGCCGCCACGCGCGCCGAAGTACGATCCCAGCGAAATCTACGGGATCATTCCCTCCGACAGCCGGACGAGTTACGACGTTCGCGAAGTGATCGCGCGCATCGTCGACGACTCCGAGTTTCATGAGTTCAAGGCGCGCTATGGCGCGACGCTCGTGACCGGCTTCGCGCGAATTGAAGGCCATCCCATCGGCATCGTTGCGAACAACGGCATCCTTTTTAGCGAAAGCTCGCTCAAGGGCGCGCACTTCATCGAATTGTGTGTGCAGCGCGGAACGCCGTTGCTGTTTCTGCAGAACATCACGGGCTTCATGGTCGGCAAGCAATACGAAAACGGCGGCATCGCCAAAGACGGCGCGAAACTGGTTATGGCCGTCGCTTGCGCCGAAGTGCCAAAGTTTACCGTCGTGATCGGCGGCAGCTTCGGAGCCGGAAATTACGGCATGTGCGGCCGAGCGTACTCCCCGCGCCAACTTTGGATGTGGCCCAACGCGCGCATCTCGGTCATGGGCGGCCCGCAAGCGGCGAGCGTGCTTTCGACCGTCAAGGGCGCAATGTCGCCCGAAGAAAAGGCCGCTTTCGAAAAGCCGATCCTCGAAAAATACGACCAAGAGGGCAGCCCTTACTATTCCACCGCCCGCATGTGGGACGACGGCATCATCGATCCGCTCGACACGCGCAAAGTGATTGCGCTCGGATTGGAAGCCGCAGCCAACGCTCCGCTCCCGCCAACGCAATTCGGCATCTTCCGCATGTGATGAACCCCCTCGAAGCTGTTGCCGAAGTCTTGGCATCGCAACGTGCTGCGCTGGGCATGACACTGGACGATGCCGCCGTGCAGTCGGGAATCGACGCCGAGCGGTTAGCCGGCGCCGAGAATGCGGAGTTCGCGCTCGATGAGGCCGAGCTGCAGCGCCTTGCCGGCGCCTACGGTGTCGACGTCACGGCATTTTTTGGCGGCCGCGTTACGCCGCTCTCGTATTTATTCGGCGCGTAAGATGGCCAGGATCGTGGTTGCCTACTGCGTGATGTGCGCGATCTGGGGCACGACGTGGTTGGGCATTAAAATCAGCTTGCAGTACGTGCCCCCGATGTCGGGCGCCGGCATCCGGTTCCTTATCGCCGGGCTGGCGTTCTATCTTCTTGCCCTCGCAAACCGAAAGATCCCGACGCTGCGAGAAGTCCCGTGGAAGCTCGTGCTCGTAATGGCCGCGTTTCTCTTTGGATTGAACTATATTCTTACCTACGTCTCGGAGACGCGCTTGGCATCGGGTCTCGTCTCCGTGCTGTTCGGCACGCTGCCCTTTTTCATGTTTGGCTTCGGCAGCTATCTCTTACACGAGCGCACGACCTCGCGCACGTGGATCGGTGCGATCCTCGGATTTTTTGGCGTCGCCGTTATTTCGCTGGCGGGCGGCGTAAGCGGCGCGCCGCTCTACGGCCTGGCCGTGTTGGGTGCGGCGGCATCGTCCGCGTTCGCCAACGTGTATGCAAAGCGCCACTCACGCAACGATCCGCTCGTGAGTTTGCCACCTGCAATGCTGATCGCCGGCCTGGTGGTGTTTCTTATCGGCGTCTTTGCCGAACATCCGGACCTTTCGCGAGCGCTGCAGCCCGGCTCCATCGGCGCGATCGCCTATCTTGCCATCGTGGGAAGTTGTCTGGCATTTTTTCTGAACTTATGGCTGCTGCAGCGCATCGACGCATCCGTGGTCGGGCTCTCCGCGCTCATCATTCCGGTGATCGCGGTTCTCGTTGGTATTTTTTTTGGCGGCGAGTCGTTCGGTTGGCGCGATTTCGCGGGCGCCGCATTGGTCATTGTGGGAATGTGGATCGCGTTACGCCCTCAGACGCCGGCGTACCACTCGTAACCCTGGTCTTCCCAATACCCGCCAGCCCCGCCGTAGAGTGAACCCAGCGACCCGACGACTTCGATGCGCCGGATCCACTTGGCACTTTTATAGCCCAATTGCGTCGGCACGCGCAGGCGCACGGGCGCGCCGTGCTCCGGTAGAATCGTGCGGCCATTCATCTGTAAGGCCAGTAACGCTTGGGGGTGGCGGGCCTGCTGCAGATCGAGGCTTTCGTAGTAGATCGTGCCCTGGTCATCCACGTCCATACAATGGAAGACCACGTACTTCGCATCGTCTCGCGGCTTTGCGAGCGCCAGGATGTCGCGCAGCGGGACGCCCGACCATTGTGCGATCGCGCTCCAACCCTCCACGCAGTCGTGCCGCGTGATGTTTGTGGCGCGGCGCATGTGCTGCAACCCCGCGTACGAGATCTTCTGCGGATGCGCGACCGCGCCGTCGACGACGAGCGTGAACGACGCAAAGTGATCCTTCACAATACGCGCGTAATATGCGTTTGAGGGCGTCGGAAGCGAATCGACCGGAAACGTGCTGGAGATATCGCCGGGCGCATACTCTTTGGCCAGCCCGTGGGTACCGATCAGCGCGCGATTGAGCCCCTCGGCCGAATCGATGACCGAATGGACGTGCGGGTTGTTATTCAACTTCGTACCGATGGCCGAGCAGCCCGCGAGCGCGGCCGAAAGCGACGACGCGATGAACAGCTTGCGCTTCATACCCCGGTCCCATCGTGCGCGTCGAGCCGAAACCATCCGGTAATCATCGAGCGCAGTTGATTGACGACACCCTGCGTCGCCACTAAGATAATGTGCGTTACGAAAAAGCCGATGAGCGCGACCATCGCTACAAAATGCCATAGCCGGGCAAACTGCCGCCCACCGAAGAGTGAGGTGATGGGGTGCAAAAACGCGTCGTATCCCGGTGAAAGCGCGATGCCGCTAATGACAATGGCCGGGGCAAACACGAAGACCACGAGCGTGTAGGCGAGTTTCTGCAAGGGATTGTACGTGCCGTGTTCCGGCGGCTCTTGACGCAATCGAAAATAATACGCTTGCATCGGCCACAGTTTGGGCAAATCGGAACGCCGAAGAAACATTTCGCGCACGTTCTTTCGGCGGAGCCCCCAGATGACGTAGGCGATGCCGCACACGATCATGACGTAGGCAAAGAAGAAATGCCAGCGGCGGCCATCGGCTAGGCTTTGTTCCGCCGGAATGGTCAGCCACGACGGGAAGGCGCGCGCGGTGCTGCCACCCATGCCGTCGGCGGTCCAGCCGAACAGCCCCGTCGTCTTGATCGTGTGCCCGAAGATCGTCGTGGTACCGATGCCGTCCCGCGGCGAGTCGAACGAGAGCACCCGGCGTGCGGGGTTACTCTTATCCGAGGCGTCGAGGTATGGGGCGGCGTTAAAAACCTGCAGCCCGCTGGAAACCAACGCCATAAACGCGAGAAAAAACGCCCAATGCGTGATACGTGTTACGACCGAATGGCGGTAAACGGCCCGTCCTTCGTGCTGCATCAGCTTATCCTATCATTTCTCGAGCGCTTTTCCGTGGTAACGCCGCCCAGGCTCGAACGGATGCCTGCGAGAAACCGCCCCTCGCATGGCTACTGCATTCCTGCGCTCGGACGTCCAGAAGGGCGTCGCGCGCGTGACGCTTGGGCGACCCGACGTTCGCAACGCCTTTAACGCGCAGCTGATCGACGAGCTGGCTTCCGCCTTCGCGAGCATTTCCACCGACGACTCGGTCCGGGCGGTCGTCCTCGCCGGTGAAGGCTCGGTCTTTTGTGGCGGAGCGGACGTGACCTGGATGAGCGCATCGCTCGATCTCTCGCATGACGACAATGTGGCCGACGCACGTCGCATGTCACAGATGTTTCGCGCCGTCGACCGATGCCCCAAACCCGTCGTCGCCCGCATCCAAGGCGCAGCGCTCGGCGGCGGCGCCGGGCTCGCGGCCGCGTGCGACATCGTCGTTGCGGAACGCAGCACCATATTCGGCTTTACGGAGGTCAAGTTGGGTATCATTCCCGCCGTGATCTCACCGTTCGTTCTTGCAAAAATCGGGCCCAGTCACGCGCGAGCGTTGTTCCTCACGGGCGAACGCTTCGATGCAGCCCGCGCGCAGGCCATCGGGCTCGTGCATCACGTTGCGGACGCCGCCGGTCTGGATGAAGCGGTCGAGCGCGTTCTCGCAGAGTTGCTCACGGCCGGCCCGCAAGCGACCACGGTCGCGAAACGCTTAATCGCCGACGTCTCCGCGGCGAAATACGACGACACGCTGGATCTCACGGCGGCGGCCATCGCCCGCCAACGCACGACGCCCGAAGGCCAAGAGGGCCTGCGCGCGTTTCTCGAACGCCGCAAGGCGCAGTGGGCCGAGTGACGCTTCGCCGTCTGCTGATCGCCAATCGCGGTGAAATCGCGGTGCGCGTCGCCCGCGGTGCGCGCGAAATGGGCATTGCCGCGTTGGGAATCTATTCCGAAGCCGACGCCGGCGCGTACTTCTTGCAGGCGATGGACGAATCGGCGTGCGTTGGCCCGGCACCGGCTACCGAATCGTATTTAAATATCGAGTCTGTGATCGCCGCGGCAAAAGCACTGCGTGCCGACTGCGTGCATCCCGGCTACGGCTTTCTCTCCGAACGCGCCGAGTTTGCCCGCGCGGTGCGCGATGCCGGACTTGTCTTCGTCGGGCCTTCGCCCGAAGCGATGGCCGCGATGGGCAGCAAGATCGAAGCCAAGCGGCGCGTTCGCGAACACGGCGTCCCGACGGTTCCCGGCTACGACGGCGCCGATCAAGACCCGCGCACCATGCGGCGCGAAGCCGAAAAGATTGGAACGCCGCTGTTGATAAAGGCGTCCGCCGGCGGTGGGGGCCGGGGCATGCGCATCGTGAACGATTTGGCGACATTCGACGAGGCGTTCTCCGCAGCAAAACGCGAGGCCGCTGCGGCATTCGGCGATGACACGGTACTGCTGGAAAAATATCTTCAGCGTCCGCGCCACATCGAGTTTCAAGTGCTTGCCGACAGCCACGGCAACACCATTCACATCGGCGAGCGCGAGTGCTCCATTCAGCGCCGCCATCAAAAGATTATCGAAGAGGCACCTTCGGTCGCGCTCACGCCGCAACGGCGCGCCGAGATGGGAACGGCCGCGGTGCGTGCGGCGCGTTCCGTGGACTACGTCAACGCGGGCACGTGTGAGTTTGTCGTAGACAAAAGCGGTGAATATTTCTTTCTCGAGATGAACACGCGCTTACAGGTGGAGCACCCCGTGACGGAGCTCGTGTACGGCGTCGACCTCGTGCATTGGCAGTTGCGTATCGCCTCGGGCGAAAAACTGACGCTGCGGCAAGAAGACGTCGTACCGCGCGGCTGGGCGATCGAAGGCCGCGTGTACGCCGAAGATCCGGCGAACCACCTTCTTCCCTCGACGGGCACAATCGAACGTTGGCAGCCCCCCGAAGGTCCGGGCGTGCGCGTTGATTCCGGCGTGACCACGGGCAGCGATGTGTCCGTATACTACGACCCGATGCTGGCCAAGCTCATCGTATGGGGCGAATCGCGCGAAGCTGCGATTGCGCGGTTGACGCTGGCATTGGAATCTTTTCGCGTCGAGGGAATTCGTTCGAACGTGCCGCTGTTGTTGTGGATCGCGCGCGATGAAGCGTTCCGCGCGGGCGACACGACGACGCAATTCTTAAGCGAACGTTTGGATGAATCGATCTTTACGCCGCGCGCGATCGACGCGCCGAGCGCGCTCCCGGCCGCTGCGGACTTGCTGCGCGAGGGCCGCGCACCGTGGCGGATGGCGGGCGTCGGCGTTCCGCTGGCGATTGCGGCCGGCACCGGGCGCTTTGCGTTCAACGCATCGCGCAACCGCGACGGCGCGTGGGTCGTCTCGGGCGAAGGCATGAACGCCGGACTCGACACGATCGAGCGCAATCACGGCGTTGCGGCATCGTTCGCTCCGGCGCCGACGGTCGACGCAACGGCCCATGCCGGGGCCGCTGCAAGCACCGGCCGCATCGTCGCACCGATGCCGGGGAAAATTGTGAAGATTGCCGTGAAGGCCGGCGATACGGTCGCACATCACGCGCTACTCGTTGTATTGGAGGCGATGAAAATGGAACACCGCATCGAAGCGCCGGGAGCGGGAACGATCTCAAGCGTCGCGGTCAAAGAAGGCGAGCTCGTGCCGGCCGGCGCGGCGCTCTTGGAGTTGTCGTAGGTGGCGGAACGGACGCTGGTCCTCGTCCCGGGATATAACGAACCGCCCGCGCATTTCGAAATCATTCAGAACGGAAAAAACGGCATCCCCGGCGTTCGCTCCTTTGGGTTCAAGTGCGTAACCTTCGGCGTGGAGGACGACAGGCTCCGCGATCGCATCGATCGTTTCGCCGATTATCTCACCGAATTACGACGCGAAGGATTTGCCTTTCCGGTGGTGACGTTCGGGTACTCGCTCGGCGGCCTCGTCGTACGCGGATTCCTGCGCGCGTATCCCGAGCGCGCGCGCGAAGTCAGCCACACGGTGATGGTGGCCGCGCCGAATTGGGGCGTGGTGACCATGGCCATGCCACACTTGACTGCGATGTTGCGCGTGCCGGACAAAGCGATGGGCGACATGGACCTGCATTCGGAGTTCATGCGCTGGCTCAACGGGGTTTCCGGGCATTGGCAACCCGTGCACGACAAGCGCGATAAAATTTGGATACCGAACGGCGAGCCGGTCGTGGCTCCTGCGGGTTCGAAGATCCTCTCGATCCAAGGTCTGATCCCCGACCGGGGCTGCGATAACGACGGTCTGGTGTGGGCGGACTCGTCCACGCTGGGCAGCCGAATCCCCGCGCACTACATCGTGGGGCCGCATGCCAACCACATGAATATCATCGGGCATTTCGATCCCGTCGTGATGATGACCAAGGGCTTTGGGGCCAACGACCGCGTGTGGCCCTTAACCTTACGCGCGCTTTTGCGGTTTATAGAAGCATGAGCGTACCGGCATCCGTCACCGTCTGCGAGATGGGGGCCCGCGACGGGCTGCAAAACGAGAAAAGCATCGTTGCGACGGATGCCAAGATCCGCTATATCGATCTGCTCTCCGAAAGCGGCCTGCGCTACATCGAAGCGACCTCGTTCGTCAGCCCCAAAGCGATTCCACAGCTCGCCGATGCGGTCGACGTCTTCTCCGCCATTCGCAAAGCGCCGGGCGTGCGCTACCCCGTGTTGGTGCCGAATCCCAAGGGCCTCGAACGCGCACGCGCTGCCGGCGTCGACTCGATTGCGGTCTTTACCGCGGCATCCGAACGGTTTACGCAACGCAACATCAACATGACCATCGATCAGTCGATCGACACGTTCCGCGGGGTCGTGCGCGAAGCGAAGGCGGCCGGCATGTGGGTGCGCGGCTACGTCTCCACGGCCTTTGGCTCGCCCTTCGGCGATACGGTCGAGGTGCGCGCCGTCGTCGACGTGAGCGAGAAACTGCTCGCGCTCGGGTGCGATGAAATTTCGATTGGCGATACGATCGGCGTCGGCGTCCCGAGCCAAGTGGACGAATTGGTACCCGCATTGCTTCGTGTCGTGCCGCTGCCGAGACTCGCGTTGCACTTTCACGACACGCGCGGAACCGCGCTCGCCAACGTCCTCGCCGCGCTTCAGCACGGCGTCTCCATCTTCGACGCATCCTCCGGCGGCCTTGGCGGCTGCCCCTATGCGCCGGGCGCGACCGGGAATCTCGGCACGGAAGATTTGCTATACATGCTGCATGGCATGGGCATCGAAACGGGCGTGGATTTAGACAAAGTCCGGGCGGCCTCGCGATTTATCGCAAGGGTCGTGGATCACGACCTGACCAGCAAGGCCTATCAGGCGCTCGAAAAGGCGGTACCGGCATGATTATTCGCGCGGGACGCTTGTACGATGGAACGCTAAACCCGCCGCGCAAAAATGTGGATATCGTCCTCGCCCACGGACTCGTTAGCGAAGTAAGGGACGCAAGCGGCGACGTCGACCTGCAAGCGGCATGCGTGACGCCAGGCCTCGTCAACGCGCACGTGCATCTCGAAATGTCCGGCGCCGCCGACACGATGGGTCTGTTTGCGGGCACGACGCCGTCGGAGCGCATGCTGTGGGCCGTCGAAAATGCGCGCAAGTCGCTCCAGGCGGGCGTCACGACCGTGCGCGATGTCGGCTGTTCCGAAGCGCTTGTTCCCGAGTTGCGCGACGCGATCGAAGCCGGGCGCATCGATGGCCCGCGCATTCGCACCGCCGGGAACGTGCTTTGCATGACCGGTGGACACGGCTGGTTCGTTGGATACGCCGTCGATTCGCCTGATGAAGCGCGCAAGGGCGTGCGCCTCCAACGTAAAAATGGCGCGGACTGCATTAAGCTCATCGCCACCGGCGGCGTGCTGACCAAAGGCGCGGTTCCGGGTTTGGCGCAGTTGACGCAAGCCGAGATGTCCGCCGCGTGCGAAGAGGCGCATCGCCACGACATGCGCGTTGCCGCGCACGCCATCGGTACGGAAGGCATTAAGAACGCACTGCGCGCCGGGGTGGACTCCATCGAACACGGACACATGCTCGACGAGGAAGCCATCGCATTGTTTGAGAGCCGCGGTGCGTATCTCGTTCCGACGCTTACCGCGCCGACCTGCATTTTGGAACACGCCGAAGACGGCGGCCAGCCCGATTTTGTGGTTCGCAAAGCCCGCGAAATCAACGAGCACATGCTGCGCAACATTCGCCACGCGTACGAGTCAGGTGTCAAGATCGCCGGAGGCTCGGACGCGGGCACGCCGTTTAACTATCACGAGAATTACGCCTACGAAGTGGATCTAATGCACCGCCTTCTCGGCATGACGCCGCAGCAAGCCCTCCACGCCGCTACGGCCGTGTCCGCCGAACTCATCGGGCTGCACCGCGCCATTCTCGCGCAAGACGAACCCGCCGATCTGCTTCTCCTTGAAAACGACATCGCCGGCGACATTACCGAACTCGCGAGGCCCGCCGCGGTTATCAAAGCGGGCGTCCTAGTTTAACAGGCTCCTGCTCCCTCGTTACGGTCGCCCCTCCCGCCGGGCTTGCGCCCACGTCTTGGGAAACACCGCAACCTCGCCGCTTACGGACGTCGTCTCAAGCAAACCGAGCGCGGCCAGAACGATCTCGCGCTGTAAAGTCCGATGGTGCGGAACACCGAAGTGGTGTCCCATCATGAAGGGAAGAAAGAGCGCGCGCGGCGCCTTGACGCGCTCCGTGATGTCACGCGTGACCGCTACACTGACCGTTGGAATGCCTCGCCGTTCGATAGCGCGCTGCACGAGCGCGACAGACTGATGTCAAAGTGGTCAAGCAGGCGCGAGTAAGACGGCATCGGGATGCTCCGCCGCCGCGGCAGCAGCAAGTTCTTCAGCAAATTCGCGCTCGAAACGCAACGGATCGATCGTGTACCCGATAAACGAAAAGAAGTCGCCGGTGAGGGCGCCGATTTCGCCTTCGGCCACGAGCTCTTGTAGGCGCTCCAACGGGAAGGCAACGTTGATGTCTTCACGAGCGCCGGCGGTCGGGTACTTGAGTTGGTGAATCATTAAATCTTCCGGCGAGCTGTCGCTGGGCACTCGCCTGAATGAGAAATCGCCTACCGGATGCACGACGTCAAACGGAAGCGTACCTTTGCGTTGCACGCCCGCGGAGCTGATGAAGCAGATCCGGGCATCGCGCAGCGGAACGGCAAGCTTGGCAAGCGGGACCGCTTCTCGCTGCTCCACGAGGACGCCAGGATACCGCTGGACTATCGTCTCCCACAAACCGGGTCGCAGCTGCGCCGTATCAGAGGGTTCCGTCATGTATCCACGCTCCCGAATGCTTAACGAGATAAAAATGGAGATTGAAGAACAAGTGTGCGAGCGTCACCGCGTCTTTTTCCAGCACCGTTTCGATAAAGTCGCGATCCACGGGCGGAGTCGGAAGCAGCAGTTTGAGCGCTTCGATCCAGGCTTCTCTATTTCGAGGCGCCCTTTTCCCTCGTCGCCGTCGCCTAAGTGCAGCCGCACGTAACGGATGAGCGCTTCGCGATCGTCATGCTCAATTGCTTGTTGCAGATAGTCGATCGACATATTGTCGTTTCAGTTCCTTTTGACGATATCTTCGACGCTAAACAACCGCTACGTTGACGCGGTGGTATCCCGTCGAGCCTTGCGTTGCGGTCGGCCGATCGGTTGCGATTTGCGGTTCGCCGTTTGCGGCCTTGGCCCGAACGACCAGTTGGTACGATCCGGTGGATTTCGGACGCCACGGAAATGTCCAGAGCGCCCACCGCAACAATGTGGCGGGATACGCGATCTGAGCGGGCGACCACGAGCGCCCACCGTCGGTACTTACTTCTACCGCCGATATGCCGCGATGGCCGCCAAACGCGATGCCCTTGAGTTCCACCGGAGCGCCGCTGCGTAAGCGATCCATCGGCCCGGGAACGTCGAAGCGCGATTGCGTTGGGATGACGAAGTCCGGTCCCCAGCCTTGCTTCTGGTAAAAGCCTTGAACCGTGTCGGGAACGATCTCGATGCCGGTCAGCCATTTGACACTTTTTTCGCCAAAGAGTCCGGGGACGATCATGCGCACCGGAAACCCATGCCTGCGCGGAAGTGTCTCTGAATTCATTTCGTAGGCGAGCAGCGTCGTCCGCTCCATCGCCTTCTTAAGATCGATCGTGTCGGTATAACCGTCGGCCGCGCGCAGCAAGACGCGCGTTCCATCGCTCGCCGGTTTGGCCACATCGAGGACGGCGGCAAGCGGAACGCCCTTCCAAATAGCGTTGCTCATCAAGCCGCCGCCGACCGGATTGCTGATGCAGCTCAGTGTCGTTTCTTGTTCGACGTTCGCAAACGCGCGTAGGTTGCCAAGCGTCAGCGTTTGCGCAGATGCGACCATCCCTCCGACTTGCAGCTCCCAATTCGCTAGCGCGACGTCCGGATCGATGACGTTCTTCGTCACTTGATAAAATCGGTCGTTGGGGGTGATCGGCTTGACGTCGGGGCCGATATAAGGCGTTCCGTCGTAAGAAAACGTCGCGCGACGGAAGAGGGCGAACAGCGATCCGGCGCCCGCAAAGGCGACGACCGCTGACAAAGCGTTGGTTACAAAGCGAGCGCGCGAGGCACCGGCTCGAGCCCGCACGGGGGCACCTTCATCCATGCGCAGCAACGCCAGCGTCACGACGGCGTATATGGCGACGCCGATAAAGAGGCCGAGCAGATTTGCGACCCGGGCCGCCGCCGCGGCAGCTCCGAAATACTGGTCATGAGCTGGGGTGACAGCACGGCGCCGATTGCAATCCAGAGCAACACTGCGAAGGTTGCGAATCCCGCAAGCGCGATGCGGGGATCTCGCCGCTTGACAATTGCTGCGTAGAGCAACGCTCCCAGAATGCCGACGACAAGTTCTCCGAGCACGACCGACAGAAAACCGATTTCTTTTAAATGTGTATATCCCCCAAAAAGGTTGATGAACGTCCCGAACAGATAGACGTTGATGAACGGCGCACCGCGGTCGAGAAATAATTCTGAGGGCGTCGCCAAGCCAAACACCAACCGCACGACGAACCAGTATACCGCCATGCATGCGGCCCCCAGCATCCCGGCAACGATTGGCTTGCGGTGAGCGCCAAGCCATGCTTTCATGAGTCTACCGCCTCTCTACTTGTGTTGAAACGGCCGGCGCGCGTTTGCATAGCAATGCGCAGTACCGTGGCCAGTATGCGCCACGATGCGCGCAGCGTACCGATCGCCGATCCGGATACCTTCGATACGCCGCCGGTCCGGCGTCGGTGCGGGACCGGAATTTCCAGAATACGCAGGTCCGCATGGGCGACGCGCATTTGCATCTCTACGTTCCAGCCGTACGTTCGCTCGCGCATGTCGAGCGCGTCAAACACGCGCATCCGAATCGCCCGGAAAGGACACATGTCGCTGTAGGAGACGCCGTAGAGAGCCCGGATAATTGACCCGCACATCTTTCCGGCGATCAGCTGTGCGGGCCCCATGCTGCCGGCTTCGCGTTGACCGCGCGTGCGAGAACCGATGACGAAGTCGAAGTCTCCGCGTTCGATCGGTTCCACGAGCTGCGGCAAAACGGCCGGGCAATCGCTACCGTCGCCATCCAGAAAAACCAAAATGTCCGTCTCGGATCCGGCTTCGCGGGCACCTGCGCCGCAGGCCCGGCCGTACCCCGGCTGCGGTTCGGAGACGACGACGGCACCCGCCGCGCGTGCGTGGGCCGCGGTTCGATCGGTGCTTCCGTTATCCACGACGATGACTTTGAAGAGGCCCGGCGGCAGTTCGGCGATCACGCCGGCGATGCTTGCCTCTTCGTTGAGCGCGGGGATGACCACCGAAACGCGCATCTTGGGAGGCGTGGTCATACGGAAGCCTGCGCCGCTGCACGTACGATGCCGCGTTCGCGGAGACCGGCTTCCGCTTGCGCAAAATATTCCCGAATGTCACCCTGCGAGCGGATCCATGCGAGATAGGATTCGATACCTTGCTGCAACGAGGTTTGCGGACGGTAACCGATGGAGGCGATTCGCTCGGTGCCGGAGGTCAAGTGCCGCATTTCACCGGGTCGAAATTCTCCGCGTGTAATCGGTTCGATGCGCGTGCCCAAAGCATCTCCGATCAACAGCGCGACGTCGCGCACCGACGTTCCTATTCCGCTGCCGACGTTCGCCGGTAAACCGTCGAGCGCGTCGCTTTGCGCCGCCAAAAGATTGGCGTTGGCGATATCTTCCACGAAGCTAAAATCGCGCGTCTGCAACCCATCTTCATAGAGGACGGGGGGCAATCCGTTCAGCAGCCGCGTGAAAAAAATTGCGATTACCCCGGTGTACGGGTTGAAGACCGACTGGCGCGGACCGAAGGTGCATGAATAGCGCAAGGCGACCGTCGGAATGCCGGTCTGTTTTCCCCAGGTAAGAACGAGCCGTTCTTGTTCCACCTTCGTAATCGCGTAGACCGTCTCGCCCGAAAGGGACATATGCTCGGGCGTCGGGACCGGGGTGGTTGCGCGTCCGCAATGCGGGCAGTGGACGCTGTAATCGCCCGCCGCGAGGTGCGCCGGATCACGAACTCCGGGCATGACAAACCCGTCAACAGTGCAGCTTGCCGCTCCTTCGCTATACACTGCCTGCGACGAAGCGACGACAACTTTACGCACCGGCAAACGCGCGTCCCTGATAATTTCAAGCAGCGTCGCCGTGCCAAAGGAATTCACGTGGACGTACTTCGCAATGTCGGGCATGTAGCCACCGTAGGCGGCCTCATGAAACACCACGTCGATGTCTTCTAATGCCGCGCGCACGGCTTTTGCGTCGCGGATATCGCCCTCAACGAATTCGGCTCGGGGGTTCACCCAGGACGGCTTTCCGAACCGATGCGTTTGTGGCTCGAGGTTATCGAGAATGCGAACCCGCCAACCATCCCGGTCCAACGCATCGACGATATGCGAGCCGATGAGACCGGCCCCGCCGGTGACGAGTGCGTGCTTTTTAGACATGGGCCTCCAGTATCTGCAGGACGGAGCCGCGATGGCGCACGATCGAACGAACCGCCAACACGATTGCGGGAACGAAAAGGACCGTATCCAGCACCAGAATCAGCGGTGCGGAATCGAAGAGTTCGCGTACGTACAGAATCGGGCATACCAGCGTCAGATAGAGGACGGCGCGCGAGTTGAACAAGACGCAGAGTGGGACCAGCCAGGCAAAGTACCATGGGTATGCCGGCGAGAGGAACACCGTTACGGCCGTTGCGATCGTGAGAAGGAATGCCTCACGCAGGTGCGTCTGCTTGGAATCGGTCCGCACGGCTGCAACCCACAAAAGCCCCAACACCAAAACGCTTCCCGCGATATAGAGCAGCGGTGGCACGTCGATGTGCAAGATCGTGTGGAATATATTGAGCAGATAGAATCGTTCGCCCGAATCAATGCCTTCCTCGCGCGCGTAGCCCGGAAGATATCCCGCCACTCGAGCGCCGGCGCTCAGGAACGGAATGTATAAACTCGCAGCGACCGCCACAAAAGCGAACGGGGCTTTCCAGTCCCAACGCCGGTAAAGCGGGGCGAGTAAAAGCGCGGGCAAGAATTTGACGAGCGTTGCAGCCGCAAGTGCCGCACCAACCAGAAGAGCGCGATCGTATCGGTACGCCAGTACGGCAGCCGCGATGAACGCAACGGCGATCGCATCCACGTGTCCGTTCCCGGCGAACTCCCACACGATGAGCGGATGCCAGGCGTAGAGCAAGATTCTTTGCACCGGGATTCCGCTCAGATAGAGCAACCGCATCAAGAGCAATCCCGCTGCAATGTCAAAACACGTCATCGTGACTTTCATCGCCGTCACGCCGCCGAAGCGCGTCGCGAGGTAAAAGACACCCTCGGCAACCGGAGGGTAGATCGTTCTTGCGGTCGCTTTTCGGTTGATATTTGGATAAACGGACGCATCGCGCAAGGCGCGCAAATGCGGGTCGGCGGGCCGATATGAGTAAGGGTTAATCCCCGCGGAGATGACGCGGCCGTCCCAAACGTAGCGGTAGATGTCGGTCGAAGCAAACGGAACGGCAACCACCGCGACTGCGCGGAACAGCACCGCGAACGTAACCACAATGAGCGCCGAGCTGCGGCGTGCCTGACTGCGGAACGCAATTGCCGCGCCCGCGACGAACAGCGCACCCTGCAGTAGCGTAAGCGGCACGAACCAGGCGAGATCTCGCTGGCTCGAACCCAGGGCTCCCGCGTAAAAAAGGGCGAGCAGCGCAAGGCCTATCACTACCAGCAAGACATTTGATTTCACACGTTTACGCCTTCGCGCCGGCCGGTACGCGGTTTGGACGAAACAGGTCTTCGATATAGCGACGCGTGTATTTGGCCTCGTACCCTTGACGGCGCGCGCCGCACGAATTTGCGAACTCCTCGCGCAACGCGTGTAGCGAAGCTGCATCGTCCACGTCGTACCAAGGCTCCAGCTGAGTCATCGGTAGCCCAAGTTCGCCGGCGCGGGCACACGTTTGCGATGCGACCGAACTCGTGCTCCACGCAATATCCTCAAAGAGACGCCGGTGTGGCGATTTCAGGCCGAGCAGAAAATACCCGCCGTCCTCGCACGGTCCGATCGTCGCTCGGTCGCCGCTTACCGAGAGCGCCCGTGCCGCGTCAATGAGGGTTTCCGTCGGGATGGTGGGGCTGTCGGAATCCATCAGGAATGCGCCATCGTAGCCCAGTTCGAGCAAATCTTCAGCGGCGTAAAATAAGCGCTCGCCAAACGTTTCGCCACGTTGAAGTAAGAGTTCGAACTCCGGCGGCACGAGTTCGCGTACGGCGTTCTCCGCTCCAACCGGCGTGTATACCGAAAAAGCCGCGATCGGAACTTCTGTCGCGACTTCCAACAGATTCGCGCAGGTATCTTGCACGAAGCAGCGATGCAAATCCGTCGCTTGAGCGCTGGTGAGGGGAGGCACGAGCCGTGTTTTTACGTAGCCGTCCTTCGGCGCTTTCATAATGACGCCAAACGCTAACCGAGCCATGCTACCCTCCGGCGGTCTGCCAAAGAATCAACGCCGGTCGTAAGCGATCGGATTCACGCTCAGGTCTTTAAGCGCGTCTCTGGCCTTAATTGCTTGCAACGGGTCAAACACCGGACTCAGACCGAGCGCTCGCAGGAGATATGCTCGGGCCCCGGGTCGATCGCCGGCAGCGCGGGCGATCATCCCCGCGTGATAAAACAAACGTGGATCGCGAGTTCCTAAGCGCATCGCCTCGGCGATATACCGCTGCGCTTCCGCCGTTTTCCCGTCTTTCAATGCGGTCCATGCCACCGCGTCCGCACCATAGATATCCTTGCGTAACGCGTACTCGCCCTTCGCGTGGGCATGCGCTTTCTGCGGCTTCATGTCGTGGTCGGCATAGAAGAGCGCTAGCGGCCTATTGTAAAGAATGCCCGCAATATGGCTGAGGTGCCCGATAACCTCCACGAGCGCGTACTGCGCGGCGGCCTTTTGTTTTTGGCCGGAAAGCGCGTAGATATCGCCGAGCGCGGCCACGTACGTAGGATCCGGCAGAACCTCGATGGCTGCGTTGTATTGTACGATCGCATCAGGGAAATCGCCACGTGCGGCGAGGACGCGCCCGAGTGAGGCCAAGGCGCGAAAGTAGCCTGGAAACGCGACTAACGCGTCGCGGTATCGCTCCTCCGCCGCGGAATAATCGCCCGCATTAAATGCAGTA